>CAYXIT010000007.1:11415-42676 GCA_964465275.1 uncultured Bacteroidales bacterium
CTTAACTATTTATGATACTAATTTCCTCAAATATGCACTCAATTCGAGTCCCTCGAAAACTTTCCGAAATTCTTTTGTTGAAATCCGAAATGGGCAATACGGAGTTTTCAGATTTTATCTCATCAATCACTTTCTCCAGCTCACTCAAAACCGCCATTGGGAAAAGATTTTGCTTTACGAGTTTCTGTAATTTGTAAATATCCAGACCTTTTTCTGCAACGTGCTGTATCTGGAAAAAAAGGTCTTTCAAATCGGGCTTAATTCTTTCTATGGCTGCCACTGTTGATGGATCAGCCTTTCCGGCTGTCCATTTGTCTTCCTCTATTGTTGTTATCACATAGCTGTTGGGTTGAATTCTCTTTTCCACCTGCCCTTCGGCAAGCACATGGAACCAGTTCCCAATGCCGGTTTTGCCGCGGTAAAACAGATCCAGTTCAATGCCTGAACCTTGTATCAGTTTCAATCCCTTTTTTGCAATATCCGAAACAGATCCTTCAAATACACTGATGTGTTTTTCCAGTTCCCTGTGAATCCGTCCGAAATCATCCAGACTGATCTCCTTAAGTCTTTCCACGTATACGGAACCCTTCTCATCCATCAGGTTGTTTGCCATATTAATTATATCGTATTCGATGTAATGGCTTTTCTCCTGGTCGGTGCGATGTTCAATAAACTGCACCAGCAGCCTTGTAAGAGCAGGGTCGCTGCCTGCCCGGCTTACCAGGATATCCACTGCCTGCCGGAGCAGTTGTGCCTGGTCAAGTTCCACATCGAAATTCAGGGGCAAACGCAGGTCGAACGCAAAGCTCCGGATAACGCGGTGCACAAAACTATCGATGGTGCTGATGCTGAAATCTCCGTAGTTGTGAAGTATGAGCGTGAGTGCCTGTTGTGCTCTTCTGATGATTTCAAAGGGTTGCAAATCTGTTTCATCCCTTATTATGTCGAGCAGTCCTTTCCCTTTCCACTGGCTTTCGTCTTTTCCGGCCAAAGCAGAAATATCGCCCAGCGCTTCAATAACACGTTCCTTCATTTCTGCCGCTGCGGCATTGGTAAAGGTGATGGCCAGTATGTTGCGGATTTTTTGGGGTTCCTGTAAAATAATTTTCAGGTACTCTTTTACCAGGGTATAGGTTTTACCACTACCTGCAGATGATTTGTATACAAGAAAGGAACGGGTTTCCATCAAAGCTTCAATTTGAAGCGAAGCTATAAAAAATTGTGAAATGAAGGAAAATTAAAACTCCCAAACAAATTCTTATTTCTTTTTTTATTGACCATGCTTTCATAATTTTGCACCCGGTATAACGTTACAGTGTAAAACCTTAATTTTCAAAAAAATGCGGAAAAATTCCAGATATTTTCTCAACTCTTTAATGGGTGTTCTCACTTTTATTATACTCTTATCATCTTCAAATACTTTCGGGCAGGTACCTTCTGTGCGCCTTCAGGATGGAGAACTTATGGGTGAAGGGCCTTACAGTGGAGGGGAGAAAAACGGCTTATGGCAATACTATGATCAGGATCAGGTTTTGCGCGAGGAGGGCAATTACAACATGGGTGTACGCGAAGGAATCTGGAAGTTTTTTGATGCGGAAGGGATTTTAAGTATTGAAATAAATTATGACGAAGGACTTTACACTGCTTATTATACTGACGGAGACATAAAAGAAACCGGTAAATGGAACAATAATGGAAAAACCGGTAGCTGGATTTATTACCACCCCAACGGGAACAAACAGGCTGAAGGAGAATATGATAATGATTTGCGCACAGGAGAGTGGAAGTTTTACTCCTTGCTTGGGAATATCGAAGAAATATATAACTACGACACGTATGCCTTTGAGTCCTTTTACCCGAATGGCAACATTCGTGAAAGCGGGAAAAAGATCAATGACCTGAAAGAAGGACAGTACTGCTATTATTATCAGTCAGGACAGATCTGGTCGGAGGGTTTATATGAAAATGACAATAAAAAAGGACTCTGGCAATTTTGGTATGAAGACGGGCAGCAGTGGGCACAACTTGAATATGGTGATGGGTACAGCAAAACATGGTACCCTAATGGCAAACTTGAAATGCAGGGCCCGGTAAAAGACGGAAAAAACCATGGCGAATGGGAGTATTTTTATGATGATGGAACAATTAAAGAAGTAACCCATTTTGAACATGACAGAAAGAATGGTCCGTCACAACGCTATCATCTCAATGGTCAAAAAGAATTTGAAGGCTCTTTTAGTGATAACAAACTGGATGGATATGCTCGTTGGTGGTTCGATAACGGAGGCCTCGATATGGAAGGTAACTCTGTTAACGATTTGCAGGACAGCACCTGGGTATATTACTTCCCCAATGGAAATAAGTCAAGCACCGGAGATTTTGTTAACGGCTTACAGGAAGGAATATGGACGTATTTTTACACCACCGGTGAAAAACTCCGTGAAGGAAAATTTGTGAATGGCAAGAGAGAAGGATTGTGGACAGTATGGTTTGAGTCGGGCGAAAAAAGTCATGAGGGACCCTTTGTAAATGATCTGGAACACGGCCAATGGACTAGCTGGTATGAAAGCGGGCAGATGAAAGATCACGGATGGTTCAATAAAGCGCGGATGGATTCGGTTTGGACCGGCTGGCATGAAAACGGCAGAAAAAGATATGAGATACACTATAAATATTCTCCGGATCAGGAAGGGGAAGTGCGACACGGAAAATCAACACATTGGCTGGAAAACGGAAAACTTCAGAGAGTAGCCCATTATCAGGATGGTTTGTTGCATGGTTTCTATGCACAATATTATACCAATGGCAATATTATGGAAGAAGGATCATACAGTGAGAATATGAAGCAGGGAATGTGGATTTTCTATGATCAGAACACCCGCAAAATCCGTGAACAGGGATTCAAAGACAATCGAATGCATGGCAATTTTGTGTCATATTATGAAAACGGACAGAAACGTGAGGAAGGCCAGTACATTGATGGTGTTAAACAAGGCAACTGGACCATATGGGATGCAGAAGGAAACCGTATTCGCCGCATGACTTTTCAGGATGGGAAGATCACCGACATGCGCATGAATTAATCAGAAGGAAACTCATTGCGGGCATATTCTCTCAATATCTCTTCAGTAACCGTAAGCATATCTTCTTTCATGGATTGAAAAGAAATTTCTGCTATATAGTAATCATCCTGGGGCATCAGTTTTACTTTAATTTCTTCTCCGGCAATAACCCAGGGCAGTTCAAGAATTTTCCTTTTAATGTACTTCTGAATATTTTGAGCTCCTTGCTTTTGATTGATTTCCATTTTTATGATCTGGCTTTTCCCCTTTTCACGGCTTTCCATCCTGGAAATGTGTTTTCCTGCAAACCGGCTATAGGGAATTATTATTCTTTCACCCTCAACGGAGCGAATTACCATTGACACATAGCCCAGTGAAATTATAGTACCTGAAAAAACATCAGATTTTATAAATATTCCCGGTTCCAGAGCCTGGCTGGCACGTATAACAGCACCTGAAAAAAAATCACGTAACACAAACCAGCTAAATAATAAAACAAAGGCCACTGCCATGCTTCCCGAAATAACGGGATACAAAGAGGTACCACCAAAGAACATCGTGAGAGTCCAGAATATGAAAACAAACCATAATATTACTTCAAGCCAGGGAAATATTCTCAGAAAATAATTATGATAACGATTGTTACGGGTAGCAAGACCCAGGAAATACCTGCCTGCTCTGAGCAATACGAAAAGAGCAATTGCAACTACGATTGTATATACTATTTCCATAATTCAAATATCATTTTTCAGGTTTATCCCTTCATTCACAGCTGTTGATTTAAATGATTTAAGAGAATGGCATCATCAAATAAGTTTTAATTCTTTCATTTTTGATACAAGTGGTTGATGTAAGGCAGGATTAATAGAGTATATGCCTGTAAATTTTTCCATTAAAATGCCTGCCTGCCATAGGTTCATGATCATGTTTTCAACGATTTCGGTTTCCATTTGCAGGAATTCTGCCAGTTTTGGTATTGAAAGTCTCAAATGATAAACAAACTGTATAAGGTGAAAGATCTGTTCCCTGGAAAGCTTATCGAGAAATTTTAAATCAGGTTTTGATGGTATTCTTACATACAGCGTTTTTCCACTAACTTTTACAACAGAGGCCAGCCAAAGATTAATAGCAACACCCGGAATACCATGGCTGAGATCGAAGAAGCGGTTAAACAAGCTTGCGTAATCCCATGCACTGAGTTCACTCTCATGTTTTTTATTGAGCACGAAACTCATACCCCCTGCGCTGTGCCGGAGCATTATAAGATCGCGTAATTCCCTGGCATCAAACCCTGTGCAAACAACATTACCCAGTGCTATGGACTGTAATCCGGTTATCTGATTTAAAAGTTTAAGGGCATGAATGTTTATGTTAATAATAAAGAGAACGTTTTTGTTATGTTTTCTTATAATTTGCATTAGTCTTTCCACTACAACAGTACCCCCGCTTTTTCTTTCCCACCATAATTCCAGGTCATTGATAATGATAACAAAGGGGCCCTGAACTCCATGAAGAGACAAATCAATTTCATTTTCGGTTGATGAAATGGTTTTCAGGATATTATGTTCGAAAAGTTGCAAATTAGCTGAACATTCCCGTGGTGCTCTAATGCTATGAATCTGTTCAGGCTTAAAAAATCTTCGGGCAATATACTTTGATAAGCCGGTTTTCCCGGAGTTTCTTTCGCCTGTAATGATCAGGCAACCGGGTTGCCCTTTTTTGAATCTTTCAATCACAAACGATGCCTTTGATACTTCATCTTCCATCCCTACCCAAAAATCATCTCCTATACCCGACTGACCGCTGAATAATTTATTGTAATAAAATGGAAGTTGTTTCAGTATTTTATCTGAAGGAGCGTATTTATCAAGATATGTATAAACTTCTTCGTTGGAAAGTCCGGTATCAATTACCGGTTTCTCCATACTTCCCATCCAGAGTATGCTTTCGCTTTTTGAATATATGAGTTTAACAAACTGCTTTTGCAAATTAAGTGACAGATCCTTATACCATCCTGTATATTTGCCTAAAACTTTCTGGGTTCTTGTTGCTTTATATTTTTTCTCAATATTGCCTGATGTTTTGGCAATTATGCTAGCTGAAAGGGGAGCAAAAGCATTCTTCAACCCTTTCATCAAAGATTGCCGGTACCCGGTATAAACATTATTTATAGCAACCTCCAGTTGTTCTGTTTTTTTAAGAAAATCTTCAGCCAGTTGCTTCTTGTCATCCTTGCTTTGTGATTCTTCATCACTTTCATCAAAAAAGTTAAAGTTGATGAGTCTGATTATATCTTTCGATGCTGCAACTGACCTTTCAAGGGAAGCTGATAAATCCACACCCTGCTTTCTCGCATAATCAATAAGTTCGGAAGCAATAGAAAACTCAACAGTTTTTCTTACCTTCACAACTATTTCATCTGCTTCGCTAAGCTCATCCTGCTCAAGCTTTTTGGCAAGATCATCTCCTGCAATAGACATTACTTCCGGAAGTTCATCAAACAAAACCGTTATTTCATTATACAGCTCGATATACTCTTCATTAATATCAACATTCTGGAATTTTGCAGGCTCAGGTTTTTTGCCGGCATCACCCGCTTGTAAATATTTCTCAATCTGCTTTTTAAGCTCATTCAGTGGTTGTAACACTGAATTCTTTAAGGTAGTTTTAAAATCAAAATTATACTTATAGATTTTCGACTCAATGCGATTCTTTAATGATTGCAGTTGAAAATCAAGATAAATCTTATTGATCAATAAATTAATATTAGCATGCCAAACTTCAGGAAAAGTTGTAACATATTCAAACAGTTCACTGTCTTTTTTATTTGCCTCAGGAAACTGTTTACTTAAAAAATCAGAACCGGGTCTTTCCAGCAGATTATTGAACATTTGCAGATCATCCAGAAGTTTTTTCTCAAGAGTAATCCCCAGATTGCTGAAAAAATCACCAGATTTCTCCTCCTCCAGGACTATAGCAGCTGTAAACCTTTCTTTTTCCATCCGGATAATATTTCTCAACTTTTGATTATCTGCAGATTCATTTCTCCCTTTTTCAATCAATTCGTAAAAGTCGGAGAATAATTTCCGGATATGAATTATATACTCAAAAGAAAAAAGAGCAAACTGATGATGTAACTCCTTTTGTGTTTCAAGCCGTTTATGATAAAGAAAATATCTTGCTGCACGTTGTGCCTTAATGTTATAAACTGCCGGTTGACCTGTTATCCGGGACATAAATAACTTCCAGGCTTTGAAAAGTCCGGTTGTAAAAGAGTCTGCTTTTAGCTGTTTGAATTCCTTCCTGTTATATTTGACGCGAATATGCACAGGTATTTCCCGGAAATAATGATCAAGTTCATCAAAATATCTGCCAGTACTGGCATGCAGTCTCTCCTTCAGGAAAACTAGCACATCCTGCTTAAACTCTTTCAGGCTCTTTTGAGCCCGGAAGGAAAAATCATTTAGCATCTTCAGGAATTCTGCTTTTTGATCTTCCTCGTTTTCAATTCTTATTGTTTCGGTAAGATGTTCTGTAGATTTTGATACAATATTTTTAAGAACATCCTGGAAAGCGAGAATTTTGGCAAGACTCTGATCAAATCCCTCCTGGTAAAATTTACCTGTAGCCGTTTCAAGTTTTTTTGAGATATTATAAACTTCGTTGGCAATTATCTCACGCCTTGCAAGTTTTAGTTTTTCTGAAATCACGAAACCGGGTTTTTCTGCTCTTTCTGTTTCTGTGAGCTTAGTGTCAACTTCAGGCTTTATAACAGTAAGTTCATCAAAGCCCGAAGATGCATATATGATCATAGTTGTTTTCAGGCTTTTTAAAAGTTCGTTTATATTATCGTAAAAGTCTTCGTCATTATCTCCCAATTCCAAAACAGAAAGGTCTGTATTAATAGATTCAGAGTGCATGATCTCTGCAACAGGCAATTGTTCAACACTATTATTGATTACTTTTACATCTGCTTTTATTCGCTGATTGTCAAGAAGCTGCCCGATTAAATCGTAATACCTTTCGGTAAGGGCAGAGTTTTTATTTACAACCAGAATTCTGATATGGGAATGTCGCCATTCATCGGCAGATGAAATAAACCGCATCAGGGCCAGTGCCAGACTGATATTACGTCCTTTTCCACTCCACCAGATGTCAATTTGCTTCATTTTACCAAATCCGGGTTCTTTATCGTAATTAAGGTAAACCTGGTTGTAATCAAGTTTTCTGAACGTTTTAATAAGCTTTGCAAATGCATCAATATTATGGGTTCTTTTGGGCCATCCCATAAGAACAGTGTTGGGCTCGAAGCCCGAAAAACCGTAAATTTTGGCAATAGATTCAATACCTTCATAAATATCGCGGCATATATGCCGCCGTGTGAATACCCCTTTATCATCATGAGTTTTTTCGGAAATGATCTGCTGATTTTTGCTGAACAGTTTTTTTTCATCCTTACTTTCAATTAATTCAAAATTGGTAAAGATCCCCAATTTCCCAACCAATGCTTTGCCCATTTCAATCAGATAAGGTCTTTTTTGAACACCTCCACTAAAAAGGATAACATTAGGTCTCCAGTTACGTGATTTTTGACTACCTGCAGTAAGTTTACCAAGACCCGTCTTTACCATTGATGCCCAAATACTTGTCCAGGTGTCACCTGTCTGTAGTGTTAACTCTCTGCGTTTCAGAAAAAGAAAAACTCCTATCAATACCAGTGAAGCCCCAATCATGGCAATGATATCCAGTTGAATCATTACTATGATGCATGCCAGTGCACCAATAATACTGATTATGCCAGGAATTTTGAAACTAGGTCGGAAATCTGTACCGGCCCAGCTTTCAATGGCATAAGTAATATTAAGAAATCCGTAAGTAATGATAAAGAAAATGGTAACAATACGTGCTATGGCATTAAGTTCACCGATAAGAATCCCCGCAAGGGCAATAACAAATGTAAAGATCAAAGCATTGCGTGGTTCATTTGAGGCTCCGAACCCTTTTCCCAGAACCGGAGGAGTAATCCGGTCAATGGCAGTGGCCTGCAAAATGCGTGGTGCCCCTAAGATGCTTCCCAGGGCAGACGAAAGTGTGGCACCCATAATTCCCACCACCACCAGTTGTGGCACCAGTGCAATCTGAAACAACACAATAGGATCATTGGCCAGCAAATCCCTTTCCACAGTGTGTGATAAAAAGAAAACCAGTCCAAGATAAACCAAAAGACCAACCAGCACTGCTCCGATGGTTCCGAAAGGTATGTCTTTTCGGGGATCTTTTAAATCGCCAGACATGGAAACACCTGCTTCAAAACCTGTTACGGCAGGGAAAAAGATAGCAAACAAAGCAATCCATGGCAGTGACCCATCCATTGGTGCTATTAACGGTCGATTGGGATCAAACTCATGGCTTCCAAGGAATACGGAAATCAGAGACAGAATAAGTGCTGCCAGAATAATGTACTGGGTTTTTATGGCCAGAGAGGTACTGATAAAAGTAAGAATGGTTAGAACAACAAGCGCGGCAACACCCGCAATCCTTATATTATTTAAGGTGGCTTCAAAACCGAAATAATTTAGTGTTACTTCTGCAAAACCTATCAGATAAAGACTCACACTAAATGAAAGGCCTACAAAAAGAGCAAGGCCCAGAGTACCCCCTATAGGCAAACCCAGGCTGCGGGAAATCATGTAATAGGTACCCCCGGTTTCAACTTTTTTATCAGTTGCAATGGATGATACACTCAAACTGGTAGTGAAAGAAATTATATGAGCAACGAGTATTATACCAATAGTAGCCCATAATCCGGCCTGCCCCACAATCCAGGGTAAGCGCAGATACATAATTACACCTAATATGGTAAGAATGGAAGGAGTAAATACCCCGCTAAACGCACCGAATTTTTTTGCCTTAGCCATGTGAAGGAAGTTTTGGGTTTGATCAAAGTTAGAATAATTTGTGAAATAACTTCCAAACTACCTGCAGTACATTTTTGTTATAATGTTAAATTTTGAAAGATAGCATGAAAAGAAAATTTGCTTTACCTCTATTATTGATTATTCCTTTTATATTTCTCCTTAATACTTGCATCCAGTTTCGGGAAAGTACACAGTTTATTATTGAAAAGTTTCCTGAAGCCAGACTGGATACTTTGAATTACAATGATCGAAGCTTACGCTATTTAAGCCTGCACCGAAGTGATACACTTCCCACTCTCTTTTTTCTTCATGGATCACCAAGCAGCATGAGTGTTTATAATATTTATTATGAAGATGATTCACTGGCTGGCCTTGCCAATATTATTGCAGCCGACCGGCCAGGATACGGCTATTCCGACCTGGGTTATTCAGAAATATCAGTAAAAGCACAAGCAGAAAAAATGTGGAAAATACTTGAAAAAGAAGGATTCCCGACGCCCCTGTATTTGATTGGCTCCTCCTATGGAGGCACAGTAGCTGCAAAAATGGCAATGCTCAAGCCCAACCGGGTAGATGGTATGGTTTTAATTTCAGCATCTCTGGCCCCGGGAAAAGAGAAAACCTACGGAATAAGTTACCTGTTGCAACATCCACCTTTCCGGTGGCTGATTCCGGCATCTATCAGGGTAGCAAACGATGAGAAATTATCTCACTACGAATCATTGGATGAAATGGTTCCGTTTTGGGAAAGAATAATAGCACCTGTAATACTTATTTACGGGACTGCTGATCGCTTAATATTTCCTGAAAATGCTGATTTCGCATTGCGTAATCTTGTCAACAGTAGCCAGGTGGAAGAAATACCCCTGGAAGGAGAAGGACATTTTTTGCAAATCAAATACAAAGATATGATCCTTGAAAATGTTTTACAGCTGATATCAAATAACCGCAACTATGCAATGCATGAAGATCAGAATACCGAAGATACTACGAAACTAGCTTTCTGAATACTTCATCGTTGATATACAAACTATAAATTGTAAGATTACGTGCTTCCTATTACCCTGTGAAATTTTTCCTTTCAACTGCCTAGCAGAATGGAAAGCAACAGTCCGACGAGAAAAATCAGGATAAAAATTACACTAACTTGATTTGCCATTGGTTCCGAGATTTAACATTATGTGTTTTTCTGCAAGAAACAAACAAAATTCGTGCGAAGACTCCCAGAAATTTGATTAACTGTTATTTATGATTCTATGGTGAGAATCCTTTTATGTAAAAATGTACAGAAATAGCACACCAGTGCCCGTTTACGAACACTGTAAAACATAAACCCATTTAAAATGATCGGGTATTATCAAAGGGTATCGCCATCAGCCATTTGATCATTAGTGTCGGCAGGGGTTTCAAAAACTTTTCCAGCTCTGTCGAGTAAATCACGGCGATCTTTTTCAAGCTGAAGACTGTCTTCAATTTCCTGTTGGCGGCGTTGTTCGGCAGAGGGTCCGCAGGAAGTGAATGTTAATATTAATGCTGGAAAAATGATAATGAAAGCGAAAGCAGATGAAATTATTTTTTTCATATTTTTCAGTCTTGTTAATGTTAAAGGAATATGATCCGGTTAAAATTAAATTTCTGATTTTCAAAATTGTAAAATAAATCCATAATAGATTTGGGCATCATCCTGAAATCAGATTACTAAGATAACGAAAAAGTAGCATATTGCCTTTTTGCTGGAAGATAAAAAAACCGACTTCTGTTTTATACAAAAGCCGGTTCTTAGAAAGTTTATTGTTTTACAGCATTATTTCATTATTCATCATCCCCGTTACCATTTTCTTCCTGATAATAATCATCCAGATCAATATCTGCAGTAGTAACTTCATTGGATTCTACAACAATTCCTTCTGCTATACCCAATACCTGATCAAACTCATCGTCAAGGTTAAGAACAATAACGAGATCATAGGTCGCAGGGGCAAGAAAAGCAAGGAAATAATAGCCATCTTCATCAACCAAATCACTAACCACAGCATTGGGAAAACGTGGGGTTTCAGGTTCGGGATCGGCCGCTTCTTCTTCAGTGTAAGTGCCTTCCTCGTATGCATAAATTACAATCTGATGATCATCCTGGATGTTAAATACATCGCCGGCAATAGCACCTGCCTGGTCATCAACAATGAGACGAATTGTAGGCTTGAGGATATATTTTCCAGAATTACCTGCTTTTATCACCGACTTACGCACATCAAAGTCGGCAGTTACTGAAATAGTGCCATTGGCGGGAACGGTAAACTGCCCAACAGCTTTGTATCCTGATTGTGCTCCGCTGGGAACAAAAAGAGGTTCTTCTGTACCATCTTCAAACTCAAGCCAGCAGCCTGGATTGGAATGGTCACCACCACCCATTTGCGGTGCTTCCAGCATAAATCTTAACTGGGTGTACGTTCCTGGTTCAAGTTCAAAAAAGCCCAGCAGGTCTGTTTCACCACGGGTAAGATCCAGCAAATTGTAAGTCTGCGGACCTTCGAAATCTTCAAAACTATACCATTCATCATCATCCGGAGTATGATACATTACGTCGATGAAGGTTATGTACACACCAGTTATACCGTCAGTGTCAATGGGCGAGTCGGTTATGGAAAGTTTCAGTGTTCCTTTACCATCCGTAACGTTATTTTCTTTTTCACACGCAGAGAATAAAAAAATCATTAATCCTGCAATAGACAAAAGCAAACTGAGTTTCTTAATCATAATTCAAAGTTTTTGGTTAAACATTTGTGACATTTATACCTCTAAGACGGTAAATAAAGGAAAAGGGTTGGAAAGAATTCAATAAAAAGAATAAGTAATTGCAAATGATAAGTTTACAGAGGCGTTTCGGGTTTGGTTCAGGTAGAAAGGGATACTTTCATTACCGGAGAAAATGTTATTTAAACCCATTTTCCCAAATATTCCGGGTATAAAAGTAAGATGTCTGGTCAGGGCAACCGGATATTCATACCCGAGAATTATACCAAAATCCAGGTTCTCATACTCATTATCCACATAGTTTGAAATGCCATCAATAACCTGTGTAGCTTGTTGCATAAATCCCGTATAGGCACCCGCCAGTAAGAAATGTGGACGAGCATTACTTCCTGCGTTATAACGAGCCAGCAGCTTAAGGGTATAATAATCCAGAATAATATCATTTGTTACAAAATTTCCACTTATATATTCTCTGTATGTCTGGCGGTTACGGCTCAACCATAAAAACTCAGCCCTTACACCAAATCGTTGGGTCAGTCCTGTGCCGATCTGTAAGCCAATATTGCTGCCAAAGGAAGGATCTGTAAATGTTAGCTCATCACTTTTTAAACCCGAGAAAGTTTTACTATTGAGCATCCAGGTATTGGCCAGTTGACCGGTAAGGCCGAAATAGGTAGAAGAATGTATGCCCCCGGCCCAAACAGCATCTCCTGTGTAAGATGCAAAATCACCAGTACCCACAGATGATGGACTAAACCCAAATATTTCAAATTGTTTTTTTTGTATTTGTAGATCCGCCAAAAGCACTGGTAATGGTTCAAATGGAGTAACCGGCATTTTAAAAGCAATTTTCGTTGCTTGACCGGGCTGAATTTCATCTGTCGAAGCAATTTGTGCCAAGATTAAATTCTCTGCAGCCCGAAGGTCTTTTTCAACCGGGGTTGGCAATGAAAAAACTCCTGTATCATCAGTAGTAACCTCATCCAACTCTGCGATTGCAGATAATGTATCGCCGGCGATTCTTTCCTGTTCCTGTTCAAGTTGAGCAGCCTGCTTTGGATCATGCAAACTGCCGGGTGACAAAATATACCATAAACCCAGGGTAGACACGGCAAGAAAAAGCGTTGCAGCAACGGCAAATGCTGCAAAACGCTTTTTCCTTGCATGGCTACTGAGGGAAGTATCTAACCGTGTCCATACAGCATCAACATCCAGCTCATCCTGAATACTCTCCCAAACAGTTTCAGGAGGAACTTCAGTACCTGAGTCTACAATGTTCTTATACCATTGATTGATGTTCATGGATATTATTATTTATGGGTTTCTACAATCCATTCTCTTAGTAAATACCGTGCCCTGTTGAACTGAGATTTTGATGTACCTTCTGATATATCGAGCTCCTGAGCAATTTCCTTGTGTGTATATCCTTCCACAGCAAACAGGTTAAAAACCATACGTGACCCTTTTGGTAGTCTGGCGATATAGACCAAAAGATCTTTCAACTGAAGATTGGGTAAAGCATCATTTTCAGCAGAGATATGCAAATCAGTATATTCTTCATCTATGAATTGCTCCTTTCCTGTTTGCCTGAGAATATCAATACTGGTATTTACCACAATTTTTCTGATCCACCCTTCAAAAGAACCCTGGCTTTTAAAATTTCCTATGTTTTTAAATACTTTGATAAAAGCTTCCTGCAGCATATCCTGGGCCAGGGGCCTGTTGCCCGCGTAGCTCAAACATATACCGTACATTTTACGGGCATACTGCCGGTATAATAGCTCCCGGAATTGTCTCTTTCCCTGCCGGCAACCCTCAATAATTCTCTCCTCACTATATAACTCAGTAGCCATTAAAAAGTATTATTCAAACACTATGGTAAATGCATTATTCATGCGCGCTGCAATCTGATTGAAAATATTACGGTTATGATTGTTACTGATCCGTAAAATATTCTGCCCGTTTTCCACAGAAATATCTGCATTCATAAATACTCCAGGGTTGACCAAAGCGAAAAGCGAGCCGGTATCCAGTTGCACCATAGCATTTGAAGGTTGATCTTTCCTCAGTGTAATCTGGTGGTTTACTCCACTACCTGTTGAGCGAATAGTAATGATATCATCGAATGCATACTCAAAAATCAGTTTAACCGGACCAATTCCCGGCCTGTTGAAAACTCCCTCAAGTTTAAGTGGAGCAACATCGGCACCGTTACCCAGATGCAGCGAAATGTCAATGCGTTTGTATATACCCTGAGGAATATCAAAATCAACAGTTGCCTGCGTGCCTCCTTCATGGAGTTTGGTGACTAACGGAGCCGGAAAATCGGAAATAAAATATACATCCTGACCCTGTGCTCTTTTACCGTCAAATTCAATAGCTGCTATAACAAGAGTTCCTTCCTGGATGGAAAAACTTATGGGTCCGGGCTGTCCTGTTGATTCATTGCCGTTTTTAAAACCTTCTTCATCTTCACTATCGCTATATGGAGTCATCCCAAAATGAAAATATACTTTTGAGGGAAGTGTCAGTTCATCCTTACTGCAGGATGTAACCAATACCAGTGTAACTGTAATAAAAAAATAAAGGTTTCTGAATCTTTTCATCAGAAAAAAATTTTATATCTTACATTATAGACGGACTTTGCTTTTCAAAGGTTGGAAAAGATTGCTGTTTTTTTTCACAATATACAAAAATATTTCTGGCAATAAACTTGACAAAGGTTGCTTAATTATTTAAATTTGTTAAATATGTTTAATATAAAAAAGCACAGGTATGAAACACACATTGCCTGCTCTACCGTATTCTATGAATGCGCTGGAGCCAGTTATCAGCGAAAAAACCATCAGTTTTCATTATGGAAAGCATCATCAAACCTATGTAAATAAACTCAATGAACTGGTGGCAGGAACAGAGTTTGAGGATGCCAGCCTTGAAGATATCATCAAAAAGGCTGAAGGAGGAATTTTTAATAACGGAGCCCAGGTGTGGAACCATACATTTTACTGGAACTGTTTGTCGCCCGGCGGCAAGGATGAACCCGGAGGTGCACTGTTATCAGCTATAAATAACAAATTTGGTTCTTTTGAAAAATTCAAAGAGGAATTTGCCGGTGCTGCAGCAACACAATTTGGCTCAGGCTGGGCATGGCTGGTAAAAGGAGTTGGAGGAGGACTGGAGATCATCAAAACTGCCAATGCAGAAAACCCAATGCGTGAGGGCCATACCCCATTGCTTACCTGCGATGTATGGGAGCATGCCTATTATCTTGACTATCAAAACCGCCGACCCGATTACGTTAAAGAATTCTGGAAGATTGTGGACTGGGAAAAGGTAGAAGCAAGGTTTTGATTTAATCGGTTTTTCTTTATTTAGTTAGAAGCTGCATCTGAAACAAGATGTAAACTGGACGCTGAGCCTGACGAAGCGGATATATGACTGATATCCAACAGTCGTTTCGACAGGTGTTACAGTGAGTTTATCGAACTGCTCAACGACCGAAAAGCATTCTTGATGTGGACATTTTTTGTTCATTCCAAAAATACCTTACATTTGTAAAGAACAAAAGTACAATGAATCACTTTATCTATATATCCACCCTTTACGGAAACAACGGCAAAGGCTTGTACTCCTGCTGGATTTGCTGAAACAGATTTCCTCTTTTTATTTTTGACCGCTGACAATAGCAGCCGGCAAACATTGTTTTTCTTCCCCGGAAACGGGCTTTTTCAAAAACTTTTCTTACTATGGACACGCAAATTAAGGGTTTGGTATATGATATCCGCAGTTTTTCCGTCAATGACGGACCGGGCATCCGTAAAACCTTGTTTTTAAAGGGTTGCCCGCTGCGTTGCTCATGGTGTCATAACCCCGAAAGCTTTGAATTTAAACCCCGTAAATGGTTGAAAGATGAAAAAACCGGTTCTTATTCACTCAGCAAAATGCAGGTTATCGGCAAATATTATACTCCCGAGGAGATAATTGAGGAAGTTCTTGCAGATTTACCATTCTTTGAGCAGTCAGGTGGAGGTATAACCCTGTCGGGAGGAGAACCGCTATCACAGGCGGAGTTTGCATACCAGATTTTGCTAAAATCACAACAGTATAGCATTCACACCTGCGTGGATACATCAGGCTATGCACAATGGCAGGATATTGAAAAAGTGGCTACTGTTACAGATCTTTTTTTATACGACCTGAAATTGGCTGATACTGAACTACATAATAAACATACACGGAAGGATAACCAGATTATTATTGAGAACCTCATGAAATTAAGATTTCTCAATTGTGATCTGCACATCAGAATTCCTTTGGTGGAAGGCATAACTGATACGCTTGACAATCTGGATGGATTGAAAAGGATTATTGAGAAAATTCCGAAGCTTAAAAGAATCGATCTGTTACCCTACCATACCATTGCAAGAATGAAGTACCGCAGGTTAAATCTGCCTTACGATCTGAATGAAATGCCTGTATACCCCATGGAAAAAGCTGAAAAAATTCTTCAAAGCTTTGGCTCAGCTGCCGAAATGGTTACACTGGGAGGTTAGATTGCTATGAAATAATTTTATCAACAAGAAGCATGAACCCAAGAATAAAGACACTCAGAGAAAAAAGCCTGGAAGCACATCCTTCGCTTTCTGCTGAAAGGGCTTTACTGATAACTGAATTTTATCGTGACCGACTGGATGTATCTGATGCCATTCCTGTTCAACGGGCAAAATCCTTTGAATATATTCTAAGTAATAAAAGCGTATATATCGGTCTGGATGAGCTCATAGTGGGTGAGCGCGGTCCCCGCCCCAAAGCAACTCCCACCTATCCCGAAATCTGCCTGCACTCGCTTGAAGATCTGGAAATCCTGCATTCACGTCCCAAGGTTTCTTTTTTTGTTGATAAAGAAACCCGCAATACCTACCGCAATATCATAATCCCTTTCTGGAAAGGAAAAACCCAGCGTGACAGACTCTTTGATGCCATGGATGATCAATGGAAACAAGCTTATGAAGCAGGAATTTTTACAGAATTCCAGGAACAGCGAGCACCCGGACATACCGTGGCCGGAAAAAAAGTCTTTGAAACGGGTATGTGCGATTACATAAGCAGAATAGAAACTGTTGAGCAACAGATTCGCCAACAGATACCTTCAGAAGAAATCCAGGCAAAACTGGCCCAACTGGAAGCCATGCGTATAAGTGCCGAAGCCATGGTTACTTTTGCCCATCGACATGCTGAAGCACTGGAAAGCCAGATAAGAGTTGAAACTGACCCACACCGTCAGGTTGAACTGGCCGAAATGATTGCCATTTGCCGTCGGGTACCGGAACATGCCCCCCGCAACTTCCACGAAGCCCTTCAGCATTACTGGTTTATACACCTTGGAGTAATTACCGAGCTAAATCCCTGGGACTCCTTCTGCCCGGGCCGTCTCGACCAGAACTTATATCCCTTTTACAAAGAAGGTATTGAAAGGGGCACATTAACCAAAGAAAGAGCCCGCGAGCTTTTGCAGGCATTCTGGATTAAATTCAACAACCACCCATCACCACCCAAAATGGGTGTTACTGCTAAGGAAAGTAATACTTACACCGACTTTAGTCTGATAAATCTGGGAGGGCTTAAGGAAGATGGCTCCGATGCCGTAAATGAGTTATCATTTCTTTTACTCGATGTTATTGAAGAAATGCGGTTGCTGCAGCCCAGCTCCATGGTGCAGATCAGCAAAAAAAGTCCTGACAATTTTATAAATAGGGCTCTGCAAATTACCAAAACCGGCTTTGGCCAACCCTCAATTTTTAATACCGATGTCATTATTCAGCAACTACTTAGCCAGGGAAAATCTTTGACAGATGCCCGAAACGGCGGCGCATCAGGCTGCGTGGAAACAGGTGCTTTCGGTACTGAAGCCTATACTCTTTCGGGTTATTTCAACCTGAACAAGGTTCTGGAAATTACGATTCATAAAGGAATCAACCCTGAAACCGGGAAACTTACAGGGCTTCCCATAGAAAAAGACCCGGATGATCCGAAAACTTTTTACAGGAACTTTGAAAAACAGCTTCAGCACTTTATTGACATTAAAATAGACGGCAATAATATTATTGAGGAGCTTTATGCAAAATATTTGCCGGTGCCATTTCTGTCATTGATTGTAGATGACTGTATTACCAATGCCGGTGATTACAATGCCGGCGGTGCCCGCTACAATACCAGCTACATTCAGGGCGTAGGGCTGGGATCGATCACTGATAACTTTTCAGCCATCAGGAAATGGGTGTTCGATGAAAAGTTTGTAAGTATGGAAAAACTCAGGGATATCCTGATAAAAAATTTCGCAGGTCATGAGGAACTGCATCATAATTTGATTCACAACACTCCCCAATGGGGTAATAATGATGACAAAGCAGACCGTTTTGCGGTGGATGTCTTTAACAGCTTTTACAATGCAGTAAACGGTCGGCCAACATACCGCGGTGGTGTGTTTCGCATCAATATGCTGCCCACCACCTGTCATGTGTATTTTGGTGAACGTATAGGGGCCATGCCCGATGGCCGTCTTGGAGGGGAACCTTTAAGTGAAGGTATAAGTCCGGTGCAGGGCTGCGATGTAAAAGGACCCACTGCTGTAATCCTTTCTGCTGCCAAAATTGACCACAAAAAAACAGGAGGTACCCTTCTCAATCAGAAATTTGCCCCTGAGTTTTTCAGGAACGATGAAGCAATTCAAAAGCTTTGTGATTTCATTCGAACATATTTTCGACTTAACGGTCATCACATCCAGTTCAATGTAATTAATGCAGAAACTTTGAAAGATGCACAAAAGCATCCTGAAAAACATCGTGATCTCATTGTAAGGGTAGCAGGATATTCCGATTATTTCAATGATCTGGGCGAAAGTCTTCAGAATGAAATCATCAGGCGAACACAGCACGGTACCTTCTGAAATTATTTCCTTAGCCGTTCAGTAATTCCTTTTTCATTTTGGAGATATTGTCGGGGTCAATCATTATCTTTGACTTCACAATTTAAAAGATGAAGAAATATGTCTGAACCGAAAAAACTGTTTCTACTTGATGCCATGGCCCTGATTTACCGGGCCTATTTTGCCCTAAACCGCAATCCCCGAATAAACTCAAAGGGTTTGAATACATCCGCGGTGCTGGGTTTTGCAAATACTTTGCTGGAAGTTCTGAAAAAAGAAAAACCCACACATATTGCCGTAGCATTCGATGCCTTTGCACCTACCCAAAGACAAACCGATTTTACTGCCTATAAAGCCAATCGTGAGGATACCCCTGAAGATATCGTTACATCAATACCCTATATCAAAAAACTCATCGAAGGATTCAATATTCCCATCCTGGAACTGGACGGCTACGAAGCCGATGACATTGTTGGAACACTTGCCAAACGAGCAGAAAAAGATGGCTTCAAAGTTTTTATGATGACATCTGATAAAGACTTCGGGCAACTGGTTTCAGATAATATTTTCATGTACAAACCCGCACGAATGGGAAATAGTGCTGAAGTAATGGGAGTAAAAGAAGTATGCGAAAGATACGGTATTGAGAGACCCGAGCAACTCATTGATATTCTGGGTCTCTGGGGCGACGCTTCCGACAACATACCGGGTGTGCCCGGAATTGGTGAAAAGAAAGCCAAAAAACTCATTGCCGAGTTTGGTTCCATTGAAAATATTCTGAAAAATGTTGAAAAAGTTCCGGAAAAACGCAGTCGCGAAAGCCTGATGGAGAACTCTGGGCAGGCCCTTATGTCAAAAAGCCTGGCTACTATTATTCTCAATGTACCGGTAGAGTGGGATGAAGCGACTTTTAAACTGAATGACCCAAATCCGGACATCCTGATTCCACTGTTCGATGAACTTGAGTTTCGTACCTATGCTAAAAGGGTTTTTGAACATATCAAGGAGGAAGCCCCCAAAGCTTTGCCTTCGCAGGAAAAAATGCAGGGGCAAATGGATCTTTTTGCCGGTACCGATGCCCTGAAAGATCCTGCCCGGCATACCCGCGAGAAAAAAGAACAATTAATGAGCGACAATAATTATAAGGCTGTTGAAAAAGAAGATGATATTGAAAAACTGATCAGTAAACTTAAAAAAGCAGGGTCTTTTTGCTTTGATACTGAAACTACCGGACTTAATATTATAAATTCAGAACTTGTGGGTATTGCCTTTTGCATAAAACCCGGCGAGGCCTGGTATGTGCCCTTTCCCGAAGATCAAAAAAAAGCAAAGGAATTGGCACTTAGGTTTAAGGAACTAATGGAAGACCATGAAATTGAAAAAACAGGCCAGAACCTTAAATTCGATATCGGGGTTTTAAAAAACTATGATATAAAGGTACACGGAAAACTTTTCGACACCATGCTTGCCCACTATCTGTTGCAGCCCGATATGCGACATAATATGGATGTTCTTGCCGAAACTTACCTGGATTATCATCCCATGAGTATTGAATCGCTCATTGGGAAAAAAGGTAAGAACCAGAAAAGTATGCGCGACATTCCAATGGATATTGTAACAGCTTATGCATGCGAAGATGCTGATATTACTCAGCAACTCAGGGAAGTATTCGAACCTATGCTTAAGGAAAATAATCTTATAAAGCTTTTTTCCGAATTGGAAACTCCGCTCATTTATGTGCTGGCCAATATGGAAAGCCAGGGTGTAAAAATTGATACCAAAGCATTGGAGGAGTATTCCTTAAAGCTTCAAAAAGAGATTGAAAATATTGAAAAGGAAATATATAACCTGGCAGGAACCCGATTCAATATAGGTTCTCCCAAGCAATTGGGAGAGGTTCTTTTTGACAAGCTGAAAATTGTTGATAAAGCTAAAAAGACAAAAACAAAACAATACAGCACCAGTGAAGATGTACTTTCAAAACTGGTTGATAAACATGAAATAGTTTCTAAAATACTGGATTACCGTTCTCTTACCAAACTTAAATCCACTTATGTGGATGTATTTCCAAAGCTTATAAATGAAAAAACCGGAAGGTTACATGCATCATTCAATCAAACCGTTGCTGCTACCGGCAGGTTGTCATCAAACAATCCCAACCTGCAGAATATTCCCATTCGCACCGAGCAGGGACGGGAAATCCGTAAGGCTTTTGTTGCGGGCGATAAAAATCACATTCTGCTGGCAGCTGACTATTCGCAAATAGAGTTGCGAATAATTGCTTCACTGAGTAAAGACAATGCCATGATCGAAGCTTTTAAAAATGGACTTGACATTCATGCTGCAACCGCTGCAAAAGTATTTGGTGTTGACCTGGATAATGTTGACAAAGAAATGCGCCGCAAGGCAAAAACCGTAAATTTTGGTATTGTTTACGGTATTTCTGCCTTTGGTTTGTCTGACCGGCTTAATATTCCCCGGGGTGAAGCTTTTGAGATCATTGAAAACTATTTTGCCCAGTACCCGGGAATAAAAAAATACATGGATAACACCATTGCTTTTGCCCGCGGGCATCAATACGTTGAGACCATAATGGGACGCCGCAGGTATATAAATGACATCAACAGCTCAAACGGAGCAGTTCGTGGCTATGCTGAAAGAAACGCCATCAACTCCCCCATCCAGGGATCGGCTGCTGATATGATCAAACTGGCAATGATCAGGATCTTTGAAGAAATGGAAAAGAAGAAACTGCAATCAAAAATGATCCTGCAGGTTCATGATGAACTTGTGTTTGATGTGAAAAAAGACGAACTGGATGTGATGAAGAAAATCGTAGAACACAACATGAAAAATGCCATGAAGCTGGATGTTGAACTTATTGTAGACATGAATACAGGCACCAACTGGCTGGAAGCCCATTGAGAAAAGACAAATTCAACAATTAAAAAAGCCCGCTTTAAACATTATAAGCGGGCTTTTGGAAACCGGTTAAAGAAAAAAAACTTCTTACTGTTATTTTAACTATCCAGGGCATTTTTATAATGCTCGTACCTTTCAAGTATTTCAGTCACATAATAAAAAGGTTCTGAACCTCTGGCATATCCGAATTGCACTACCGGATCAAGATAATACTTGGGTTTTGACTTATTCAAAACGTAATAATCAACATTATCTTTCCATGTATTGGGATCCTTTCCAAATTTTTCAGCCAGTCTGCGTGCATCCAGCACATGACCAATACCCACATTATAGGAAGCCAGAATAAATTTTATCCTTTCCTCATCATCTGTAATAATATCCTGCAGTCTTCGGTCAATCCAGTTGAGATATTTGATCCCTGCAAGTATATTTTCAACCGCTGATGAGCTTTGTGAAACATTATACATGGCTGCTGTATTGGGCATTAACTGCATAACACCAAATGCACCGGCCCATGATTCAGCGGTATTGTTGAAACGAGACTCCTGGAAAGCAAGGGAAGCTATAAGTCGCCAGTCCCAACCTATAATATCAGCAAATCGTTTAAAATGGTCATCGTAAATGGATATCTGGCCTCCACCCAGAGAATGATACTGGCTGCGTGCCATATACGAGCTGCGTGGATTCTGGAAATATTTTGCATACAGATTTGCATATTGCCGGCTTTGCTTAAAGTCTCGCATCCATTCATCAATAGCTTCTTTAAGAAGCGGTGTGTCATGACGGACAGCCCATGATAAATTTTGAGGAAAACTCAACGGAGTTTGAGTATCAATATTGGCATAATAGGTTTGATTCACCTTTGCCACATGTTCATCACTTACGGTGTAATCTATCTCTCCGTTGGCTACTCTTTCAATAAGCTGTTCCGTTTCCTGTTCAACCTCAACAATATATATAGTATCACCAACTTCTTCCATTAGATTTCTAAGCCTTACGATGTGTGAGGAGTTTTTCTGAACGTGAACAGTTTTTCCGATAAGATCAAGCTGGTTTCGAACCAGGAAATCTTCAATCTCAGAAGAGCGCATATTATACCAGTTGTCTGGTCTGCGCTGAACAAGTACCTGGCGTGTCTGGCTGTGCGGTTCGGTAAATGATAATAGATTTCTCCGGCTTCTGGTTACGGTAAGGTCCATAGCTATAACATCACACTCGCCTTCTGCCATAAGGCAACCAAAGTTTTCTTCCAGATCGTTGGATACAAAAACTTCTAGTTCTACACCTATATGCTGCGAAAACATTTTAAGAAGCTCAAGGTGAAAACCCATAGGTTGACCACGATATACAAAATAATTGGTTGAATTGTAATCGGTAGTTGCTTTAAGCACTCCCCTCTGGAGGATTGCCGGCAGATCATGTGGATTGTAATCTTCTTCCACTACAACTTCCTCCACAGTAACTGTCCTGTTGGTTAAAATCAAGCCACTGAAAATTAGGAGGGGAATTGCAACAACCAGAAGAATTTTTACAAATTGTTGTTGTCTCATGATGTAAGAATTTTGCCTGAAAAAATGAGCCTGCAAAGATACAAAAATATTTAACTTGCAAAATCTGGCTGCTTCAGGTCATGATTTACGATGCAAATATAACTATAAATTATGAATTTTGTTATGCAAATTGCACTTTTCTTCCAACACAACAAACGTTTGCATAGATGAAATTCAATACTGTTAAGCATTTCAGAGTGTCAGTTTTTGTTTATAACTTTTTAATTTTTTCATATTCCTGAATACAATAGTTAAAGAAAAAAGTTCAGTTTGCAATGAAAAGAATATGATTTGTTGCAGGGAATAACCCTTGAAAAAAAACTTTACAGTTGATCATTGATTTATTTCACGCCATTCAAGGAAATGTTGGTATTTTTGAACTTTTAAATACTGCCGGAATGTATTTTAAAGATATTATTGGTCAGGAAAATATTAAGAAGAAGCTTATTAATAATGTGAAAAACAACAGGGTAAGTCATGCCCAGTTGTTTCTTGGTCCTGAAGGCAGCGGAAAGCTCGCCCTGGCGATTGCTTTTGCACGTTACCTGGCATGCCAGGACCCGGGAGATGATGATGCATGTGGGCATTGTGCTTCCTGCCTGAAATATAACAAACTGACCCATCCCGACCTGAATTTCTTTTACCCCATTCCATCGAAAAAAAAAGGTGATATTCCACTGGTAAGCAAAGACTTTGCTGCACAATGGCGGAGTTTCCTTGAGAAAGCGCCCTATGTAAGTTTAAATGACTGGTACAAAAACATTGAAATAGAGAATAAACAGGGAATTATCAATGCGAAAGACTGCAATGAAATTGTAAAAGTACTAAGTTACAAGTCTTACGAAAGCGAGTTTAAGGTTGTAATTATATGGATGATTGAGCGGCTTTATCATTCTGCCGCGCCAAAACTTCTGAAGATTCTCGAAGAACCCCCGGAGAAAACCCTTTTTCTGCTTGTAAGTGAGAACCAGGATCTGATTTTAAACACCATTCGTTCCCGCGCTCAACTGGTAAAAATACCACGTCTTACCGATCAACAGGTTCGTGACGGACTTATAACCCATTACAATTGCAATGAGGTACAGGCCGATCAGATTGCATTTCTGGCAGATGGCAACTTCTATCATGCCCTTGAAATGCTTGAAAACCAGGAAGGCCTGGAAAACAATACAAACCTGCTGCGCGAATGGTTAAGGGTGTGTTACAAATTTGATGTTAAAGAGATTATATCGTATGTTGAGAATCTTTCCAAAATGGGCAGGGAAAGACAAAAAAGCCTTTTGTCATATGCTTTGGAAGTCTTCAGGCAGTGTATCCTCTTGAATTATCAGGCAAGTGGTCTTGCTAAAATACATCCTGAATCAGAAGACTTTATCAAAAAATTTTCTGCAATTTTAAAACCGGATGTAGCGCGAGCCATGACAGAGGAGTTTTCCAAAGCCATTTATCATATAGAAAGGAATGCCAATCCTAAAATACTTTTTACTGACCTTTCCATGAAAAGCAGCAAGATCATGAAAGCAAAAAGATGATTTATTTGCTTAATTTTGTAAGTTCATCAAACATGACAAAATTGGAAAAAAACAACTTTATGTCAAGGGGTTGTCGCTGTGCCCCCCGGCTTAATACCACGCGGCAGGATGAAGTTCATGCACACTCTTGCACCAAGCTAAATGTATTCAACTGGCTTGACGATATAAAACCTCCAAAAATTTTCCCTGCCACCGATATTGTTGAGGTGCGTTTCAAAAACAGCAGAAAAGATTTCTTCAAAGTACCCGAAGAACTTCAGCTTGAGGAAGGCGACATTGTTGCTGTGGAAGCTTCACCTGGCCACGATATTGGTATTGTAACCATTGCAGGAGAAATTGTGAATTTGCAACTGAAAAAGAAAAAGGTTGACCTTCGCCATATAGAATTCAAAAAAGTTTATCGCAAAGCTAAAGTTACAGATATTGAAAAATGGGTTGCAGCAGTTAATATGGAAGAAGAAACCATGTATGGCTCAAGAGAAACAGCATCAGATCTGAAACTTAATATGAAGATCAGCGATGTGGAATACCAGGGCGACAAGACCAAGGCGATCTTTTACTATACTGCTGATGAAAGGGTTGACTTCCGTGAACTGATAAAGGTTCTGGCCGATAAGTTTAATGTAAGGATTGAGATGCGCCAGATTGGTATGCGTCAGGAGGCCAGCAGACTGGGTGGTATAGGATCGTGCGGCCGCGAATTATGTTGCTCAACCTGGCTTACAAATTTCCGCTCTGTTTCCACTAACGCTGCCCGCACCCAGCAACTTTCGCTTAACCCGCAGAAACTTGCAGGACAATGTTCAAAACTAAAGTGTTGTATAAATTATGAAAACGACTGCTATATAGATGCATTAAAATATCATCCTGATACCCAGATACTTCTTGTAACAAAAAAAGGAAAAGCCTTTCATCAAAAAACAGATATTCTGCGCGATCTGATGTGGTATTCCTATCAGGAAAATCCTTCATCATTCATTTGCGTGTCTGTAAGCAGGGTTAAAGAAATACAGGAGTTAAACAAAAGAAATAAATATCCTGAAGACCTGCAGGAAGAAGGTTTCCAGGAACCCGATTATCAGCCGGAAAGAGAAACAGCCTATGAAGAGGATAGTCTTACCCGTTTTGATAACCCTAAATCTTCAGTGAAAAAGAAAAGAAAAAAGAACAAATCAGGAAAGAGAAAACAGTAATTTCAGGTATCATTCCTTTATAAATAAAATGATTAACTCCTTCGGATAAAATTGATTTCTTCAATCTAAAGAACAGATGAAAAATTATACCCCAAATATTTCTCAAAAAAAAACACTTTTTATAACACCGGTTTATATATTGATTTTTTTATTGCTATATGCCTGTAACTCCGGTGTTGTTTTCGAAAAAAACAAAAGCATTGATGCCGAAGGCTGGTATTATGAAGATGTAGTAAGTTTTTCACATTCATTTAAAGATACTACCCAACTTTACGATATTTTCCTGAATGTCAGAAACAACGCTGAATATCCATACAGAAATTTCATTGTCTTTTTTGAAACAGAGTTTCCAGATGGAAGAATTTTCCGCGACACGATAGAAACTGTTTTGGCCGACCGGGCAGGAAACTGGACAGGAAAAGGTTTTGGCAACATTAAAACCAATAGTTTTCATTTTCGCCGGAATGTGTGGTTTCCTATTGAGGGTGAATATTTTTTCAGAATTGAGCAAGCTATGCGCGAAGAATATCTTAAAGGAATTACAGATATAGGTATACGCATAGAAAGGAAATAAGAACAAGATTTTATCGTTTAAAACTATGCATATTACAAATTATTTAAAGAAATGAGCAAAAAGAACGCCGGAGGCTTCAGAAAATACCTGAAAGTTTTTTGGATTGTAGTTTTTCTGCCAGTTGTTTTGGCCGTACTTATCTTCGGCACCATTTCACTGGGTTTGTGGGGTTTTATGCCCTCATTTGAAGAGCTGGAAAATCCCAAGAGTAACCTGGCAAGCGAAATATATTCATCTGATGGTGAACTATTAGGAACTTTTTATATACATAACCGGTCAAATGTTGATTACGAAGAGCTTTCACCAGAGTTGGTAAAAGCTCTTCTTTCCACCGAGGACATAAGGTTTCGCAACCATTCAGGTGTTGACATAAGAGGTGTTATGCGTGTGATATTCCGCACGATTTTAGGAGGACAACGCAGCGCCGGAGGCGGCAGCACCCTTACACAACAGTTGGCAAAAAATCTTTTTCCCAGGCAGGAAAATCCATCCACACTGGAAATAATTATTATTAAATTAAAAGAATGGGTTATTGCTGCCAGACTTGAAAGAAACTACACCAAGAATGAGATCATCGCCATGTACCTTAATACTGTTGATTTCGGAAGCCATGCATTTGGAATAAAACTGGCAGCAAAAACCTATTTCAACACTACTCCCGACTCACTAAAAACTGAAGAAGCTGCTGTTCTTGTGGGTATTTTACAAGCTCCCAGTTGGCTTCATCCTGTCAGAAACCCTGAACGTTCTCTTCAAAGGAGAAACGTGGTTTTAAGTCAAATGGCCCGTTACGGTTACATTGATCAGGAGCAATTTGATTCATTGAAGACGCTCCCCCTTGATATGTCCAACTTTCAGGTTCAGGACCAGAATACCGGCCCGGCAAGGTATTTCCGTGAATATCTCAGGCAGGAGCTAACCGAATGGTCAAGTAACCGGTTTAAACCTAATGGTGAAAATTATAACATCTACAAAGACGGTTTAAAGATTTATACTACAATTGACAGTCGAATACAACAACACGCAGAAGCTGCTGTGGCGGAGCATATGGGCGGTTATCTTCAGCGGGAATTTTTTGATCACTGGAAAGGATTTTCCAACGCACCTTTTGGTGCCGATCTTACCACTGAGGAAGTAAACCAGCTTATGACAAACTCCATGCGCAGAAGTGACAGATACCGTTACCTGCGTAGAATTAATATGCCCGAAGATTCCATCAGAATCAATTTCAATACACCAACCGGTATGCGTGTGTTTACATGGAAAGGAGAAAAAGATACTATTATGACTCCTATGGATTCCATAAGGTATTATAAATTTTTTCTGAATACCGGTCTTATGTCGGTTGAGCCACAAACAGGTTTTGTCAGGGCTTATGTTGGAGGTATCGACTTCAGACATTTTAAATTTGATCATGTAACACAAAGTAAAAGACAGGTTGGTTCAACCTTTAAACCATTTTTGTATACTTTGGCCATGCAGGAAGAAGAATTCGGCCCATGTTCAAAAGTTCCAAACACCCCGGTTTCATTTGAATTGTGGGATGGAAGTATATGGACACCCAAAAATTCAACTGACCGCAGAGAAGGTGAAATGGTGACCCTTAAATGGGCATTGGCAAACTCAGTAAATTATGTTTCTGCCTTCCTTATAAAAAGATATAGCCCGCATGCCCTCATAAACCTTGTTAACAGGATGGGGATTACCAGCCCGATGGATCCGGTCCCTGCTATCTCTCTCGGCACACCTGACCTTTCTGTTTATGAGATGGTAGGGGCCATGGCTACCTATGCCAATAAGGGGGTTTTTATACAGCCAAGGTTTATAACCCATATTGAAGACAACAATGGTAATCTTATTGAATCCTTTAACCCCGTTCAAAACGAAGCAATGAATGAACGAACCGCATACCTGATGCTTGAATTGATGAAAGGTGTTGTGGAAAGTGGTACAGGTATAAGATTGAGACTTACATATAATTTGGATAATCCTATAGCAGGCAAAACAGGCACAACACAGAATAATTCCGACGGCTGGTTTGTTGGCCTTACACCCGACCTGGTTTCCGGTGTGTGGGTAGGGGCGGAAGACAGAGGAATCCGTTTCAGAACAATCACACTGGGACAGGGGGCAAATATGGCTTTGCCGATCTGGGCCCTATTTATGAAGCGGCTTTACGAAGATGAATCAATCAATATTTCTATGGGTGACTTTGAACCCCCATTAACACCTCTAAATATTGAAACCGATTGCGAAAGGTTAGAAGATGAGGAACCAACTCAAATAGACATTTTTGATCAAAGTATTTTCTGATTCCCGGATAGCTTTTATAACCCTTTTATTCTGTTAGTATGTATGGAAAGAAAATCCTGCTTGCATTTGCAGTTATCTTAGCTTGCTTTGCATCTCTTGCAACCACAACGAATTCTGATCCTAAAAAGGAAAAATTCCTGGTAATGGCCTATTATGCCGGGGATGAGACGGCAATTGATAATTATGACCTGAACGGACTAACTCATATAATTTACAGTTTTTGCTTTTTAGATGGTAACAGGATGATCATACCCGAGAACAGAATTTCCGTTGTGAAAAAACTGGTTTCTCTTAAAAACGAACACTCCGGATTAAAAATCATACTGGCACTGGGTGGATGGGGCGGTTGCGAAACCTGTTCAGATGTTTTTTCAGTTGTTTCAGGCCGCAATGAATTTGCTGCTTCCGTAAAAGAGTTAATGGAAATCTATAATGTGGATGGGATTGATCTTGACTGGGAGTATCCTGCCATACCCGGCTATCCGGGACATCCCTACAAACCTGAAGATAAAAGAAACTTTACTCTCCTGATCAAAGAACTCAGAAATATACTAGGAAAGGATTATGAAATCGGATTTGCTGCAGGTGGCTTTACGCGTTTTTTTAATGAGTCTGTGGAATGGGATCAGGTAATGCCCCTTGTTGATTATGTGAATATAATGACTTATGATCTGGTGTCTGCCGGTCCCACAACCGGTCATCACACACCGCTTTTTTCGCTGCCGGAACAAACCCTTTCCGTAGATTATGCCGTAAACTATCTGGACTCACTCGGGGTTGACTGCTCAAAATTGATTATCGGGGCAGCTTTTTACGGCAGAGTATGGGAAAACGTTCCCGATATTCAGAATGGTTTGTTTCAGCCAGGAAATTTCAATAAGGCTATTAGCTACAACGATCTTCAGGGCTGGATTTCAGAAAACGGATTAACTGAGATGTGGGATAAAAAGGCTTCTGCTCCTTTCGCCTGGTCTGCCGAAAAAGGTTTGTTTGTAACCTTCGACAATCCGCGCTCAGTAAGCCTGAAAACAAAATATGCTAAAAAGAACCGCCTGGGGGGCATCATGTTCTGGCAACTGGGTGGTGACAGCCCTGTAAACGGATTGCTTGAATCCATTTACAGGGAGCTGAAATAGTCTTTTCAGTAAAAAACCAATCCTTCAAAAAAGTTTTATTCTTCGCCGGCTCTTATCTGGTCGGCTCTCAGATTGGCTTCGCGAACCAGTTGGTTGGCACGGTCATCTGCTTCTTTTTCAAGATTGTCGGCTCTTTGATCGGCTGCTTTGATAAGTTCTTCGCCTGTTCTTCTTGCAGCAGCTTTTGCAATGGGCCCGCTGGCTTCATCTTCGAGCTTTTTGGCATTTGCACGTGCTTCACTTCTGATAACATCGGCAGCCTTTTTGGCTTCACGGCGGATATTTGTTGCCTGCCTTTCAGCTTCAGCGACAACCTGCTGTGCTCTTCTTTCCAGTTCTTCTCTCACCTGTTCTGATGCGTCATCAATTCTATCATCTGCCTCATCCCTGATTTCATCAACCACATCCTGCACTGCATCCTGTATGGCATCCTGCACCTGGTCTCTTAATCCATCTGCTGTTTCGGCAAGACTGATGGATATTCTGGGATCATTAACAGTACCTGTTATGCCCACCCCCACATTAACAGTCTCTGCCGGGGTAACATTCAAACCTCTGCCGGCCGCCTGGTTAACCAGATTCTCCAGGGCCTGATTAGCAGCACCACCAAACTCAGCGCGTGGAATTGAAAGGCCCATCATATAATTTATAGATTGATCGAAAGAATGGTTTCCGCTTATGCGGGCACTGGAACGTCCGAAATTTACATCAAATGGCTGAACTTCTACTTTACCGTCCTTAAATTCAAAAAAGACAAGTACATCACGAATATCCCACTGTCGAAACATATCGAGTTTAAGATTATCTGCCAGTCCTGCCAGTGCAGGACTGTTTTCAATTGTTACAGCAGATGATTGCAGCCTTCCGCTGCCTGCAAGAGTATTCAGTAAAGGATCAAGATTTTTATCTAATAGTGATTGCAGGCTGAAACTGGCTGAGAATCTTCCGCTTGCCCTTTCACCAATGGGGGCAATAACGCTGAATGTATTAAATGTATTAAAGGTTTTGCGAATGTCAAAATTGGAGATATCCAGATCAAAGTCAATCTCCGGACGATTGATGTTGCGTGCATTGTAAGACCCGTTAAGCACAATTATACCGTCAAGCATGCCCATACGCAAATTTTCCAGCCGCGCCGCCTGATCAGCTATACGAATATTACCGCGGGCATTGGTTATTTCAAGATCACCAAATAATATCCCATCAAAACTTCCCTGCAAAAGGAAATCAATATTCCCGGGAATTTCAATGGCTGAAAGCACCAAAGGTTCATCTTCAGGAACTTCTTCGGGGTCCTCGGCCATAAACTGATTCAGGTTAAGAAATGATGACCTGATTTCAAAACGTCCTCTTAGCATCTCTTCATTTAGTGCAAACCCGAGAAT
>CAYXIT010000007.1:42686-44867 GCA_964465275.1 uncultured Bacteroidales bacterium
TTATCAATACGTCCTGAGGCTGTTATGTCGCTTTCACCAATGTTAACCCTGAAAGCCCTCAAATCAGCCATTTGCGGTGAGAACCTGAAGTCGGCAGTAGAAATCTCAACTCCCTGTGGAAAATCATTACTGACATAAGTCATATCATTTACAACAAATCGCCCCGTAAAAAGAAACTCATTATATCTTTGATTTTCAATGCTTGATAATCTTCCCCGGGCTGTCATATCACTCTCTATTATTCCGTTGAGGGTTTCGCCTTCTTCAAGCGGATAAAAATCTTTTACCTGCCCCAGATCCAGTTTTCCTTTCAGAGATGCGTTAATATTGGGGTCGGAAACAGGAGTACGCACATTCAGTTTGAATTCAACCGGATTACCGGCTACATTCATAGTAAACCTGCTAACATCAACTACAGTAAGGTCTGCATCATCTCCCGGATTATTGATCCGTGTATTTATATTTACATCTGTAACAGCTGCCGGAAGATCAGGATATTGAAACATTCCGTTTTCAACATCAATGTTAATGCCGAACCCCGGAATCCTGTTCTCATCATAGACCCCTTTAACATGACCGTTAAATGCCATACTGCCTGAGGTTGTCAGCCCTTCGAACTCTTTTGCAAAAAGAGCTGGAACAAGCGAGAGAAAGGACTTAAACTCAGTCTGGGGAGATGAAAAGTTAAAGTCAAAATTCATCGCTTCATCAGGCATGGAAAACGTGCCTTCAAAAACGGTGATCAGGTCATTTAAAATAAGCCTGTTGTCTCTGAAAGTAAACTCAAAATTGTTAAGGTCTGCATCAATATCTGCAGTTAAATCCACAAAAACTCCCCAAAGAAAAGGAATTCCATCATACCTTATAAATAGCGACTCTGCAGTTGTATTCCGTACAGCAATACTGGTAAAATCAGAGGTAAAATCACCACTTAAAGAATGGTTAAAATTCTCCAGACGTGTGTAAAAATCAAGATTTCTGTCATCATAAATAATTTGAGATTTGCGCACACTGAAATTACGCAGTTCTATTTCAAAGTCGAAATCTTCATCTGTGTCTTCATCATCAACTTCATCTGAAGGGATGGCAATATCCCAGTTGGCTTTACCGTCTTCCAGAACTTTGAGGTGCAACTTTGCATCATCTATTCTGATCGTTTTAATTTCATAGCCATCACCTCCAAAAATATTCATCAGGTTTACCGATAGGAAAAAACTTCCCACATCTGCGAGAGTATCACTTTCAAATTCTTCAACACCCACAATGGTAAGGTCATTTAATCTGAACGATACATCGGGAAAATTTCTGAAAAAAGATATCCTGAATGTACCAAAATCAACCTTCGCATTTACATTTTCATTGATTGTATATTTCACCTGTTCCTCTATCCTCCCTTTGAATGCAATGGGTAAAATAATCAATATTGCCAGTAAAAAGGCAATCACAATACCTGTTACTTTGAAAAACTTTTTCATATGTTATAATGTTTAAAATGCCTGTGTTGGTTTTAAATGTACTTTGAATTACATTTTTAATATACAGTAAAATTATAACAATATTTTTCATATTTCAAGGAATAGGGTTAATATGACCTTAAGCTCATAAAAGGCATGTTTATTAACATCTGAATAAACCTTAAAAGTTGCTGATAAACAAAGCAAATCGATAATTTTTCGTATTTTTGAGACCGGAAAAAAAGGAGCTTTCGCTCTTTGCATTATATTCATTTAATACTTTTGAAGCATGAAGCTGACAAAAACTTTTTTCAATAGATTTATCCCTGCTATGCTGCTTGTTTTCATAGCAAACAGTACCTTATTTTCACAAATAATCATCACTGATCCTCTGCTCCCCACCGATGACACTGAAATTACCATAACATTTAATGCCGTTGGAACCGGACTTGAAGGCTATACCGGCGATGTTTATGCCCACACCGGTGTTAATATTGAAGGTGTAGGTAACTGGCAGTATGTAATTGGCGATTGGAACAATAATAATAACCAGCCGCAATTAACCCGCCTTGAAACAGATCTGTATGAACTTGTTATTTCACCCAACATTCGTGAATTTTACAATGTTCCGGATGGTCCTGTTATTACCGGGCTGGCATTTGTTTTCAGATCATCAAACAGCTCACAACAAACCAATCCTGACATTTTTCTGGATGTTTACGAAGCA
>CAYXIT010000007.1:44892-62920 GCA_964465275.1 uncultured Bacteroidales bacterium
CCTGAATGTGGCAATCATAAACCCGCCCAAAGGGCAACCTATTGTAGAAGACGGTGATGTAATTGAGATTCTTGCTGCAGCCATTGAATCGCAGGAACTTAAATTATTCATCAATGATGAAGAAGTGGCCAGCACAACTAACAGCCAGATCACATATACTTTTGATACCAGTGAATATGACTTTGGCACATGGTGGATAACTGCAACCGCATCAGATGGTAACGAAACGATTCAGGATGAAAGCTACCTGTTTATCAGACCTGAACCCCCGGTAGCAGCTCTGCCCGATGATGTTATTCCAGGCATCAATTACATAGATGATTCTACAGTTACTTTGGTATTGCACGATCCACCAGCATTGAAAGATTACGTTTTTCTTATCGGTGACTTTAACGACTGGATGATAACCGAGGAGTATTATATGAATGTGACGCCAGATGGCACACATTACTGGATCACTCTTTCTGACCTCATCCCTGACACCGAGTATGGTTTCCAGTATTTTATCGATAATGAACTCAGGATCGCAGATCCTTATACTCACAAAATACTTGATCCATGGAATGACCAATGGATTGATAATTTTAACTATCCTGATCTGAAACCCTACCCGCATGATAAAACCAATGGCCTGGTCAGTATCATGCACCCGGGGAAAACACCCTATGAGTGGGAAGTTACAGATTTTACTCCTCCCGCAAAGGAAGATATGGTAGTATACGAACTTCATATTCGCGATTTCGTTGAAACATCCGCCATAAAAACTGTTATGGACTCTCTGGATTATCTTCAACGACTGGGTGTAAACGTAATTGAACTCATGCCCATCAATCAGTTTGGAGGTAATAATTCATGGGGGTACAACCCGATGACCTATTTTGCCACAGATAAAACATACGGAACACGTGAAGATTATAAAAGATTCATTGATGCTGCTCACTCACGCGGTATGGCCGTTGTGTTAGATATTGTACTCAATCATACCGATGACCCTTCACCCCTGGTTCAGATGTATTATGACCACAATCTTAACCGCCCTTCTCCTGAAAATCCATGGTATCTCGAAACATGCCCGACCGAACCCTGGTGCTGGTTTCAAACATTTGACCAGGAAAGTGAGTATACCCATGAATACTTTAAACGTATTGTTCAATACTGGCTAACCGAATTTAATATTGACGGATACCGCTTTGATTTCACAAAAGGATTTACAAATGAGCAAACCGGGGGTGATGGATGGAATTACGATGCAGCACGTATTGCTAATCTCAAGCGCATTGCCGACCAGGTTTGGGAGGTAAATCCTGATGTCATTCTTGAACATTTCACTGCCAATAATGAAGAAAAAGAACTGGCCGATTACGGTATGATGCTTTGGGGTAATATTACCCATCAATACCAGGAAGCATCCATGGGCTGGCTCAACGAAAGCAACTTCGAATCAATCTCCTATCAGCAAAGAGGCTGGAATGAACCACACCTGGTAGGATATATGGAAAGTCATGATGAAGAGCGGATAATGTATAAAAATCAGGTCTTTGGTAACGTAAACAATCCCGGTCATAACATCAGGCGACTGGGCACTGCCTTGCGCAGAACCCAGCTTGCAGCAACCTTCTTCTTTACCATTCCCGGCCCGAAAATGATATGGCAATTCGGGGAACTGGGCTACGACTATTCGATTAACCATTGCGGAAATGACCCTAATGTAGATCCAATCCCGGCAAATATTGATGATGACGACCCTGGTAAGTGCAGAACCGATCCGAAACCTGTCAGGTGGGACTACTACGATGACTGGCAAAGGAAAAGAAACTTCGACATATTTGCCATGCTTATCAACCTGAAAACTGAACATGACGTTTTCCGTACAGAAGACTATTCTCTTTCCCTGAGCGGTGCAGATAAAACCATTCATCTTAATCATGAAAGCAATAATGTTACTGTTATCGGTAACTTTGGCATTGATCCCATCGACATAAATCCAAACTTTCAGCAAACCGGCACATGGTATGAATTTTTCTCAAGAGATCAGATGGAAGTGAGTGACGTAAATGCCGGTATTACGCTCCAGCCCGGTGAATTCAGGCTGTATTCAACAGTTGAGTTCCCCGATCACGGTGTATCCCTCTCCAGTGAGCAGGAAAGTCCGCTTGAGAATACTCAGATCAACGTTTATCCCAACCCGTCAGAAACCGGATTTAAATTCAGTTTCAATGCAAAGGAAGATTATCACATCCGCATTGTAAATGTGCAGGGTCAAAAGGTTTTTGAAAAAACAAATGTTTTTGGCTCCGGGCAAAGTGCGTTTTTCTGGGATGGGACTTTATCCAATGGCACAAAAGCCGGATCAGGAATCTATTTTTACTCTGTTTTCTCAGGCAGCCAATCGATAAATGGGAAGATAATGGTAAGGTAATTTTTGAAGCAATGTCTCAAAAAAAAAACTCCTGGAATAGCTTTTCAGGAGTTTTTTGTTAATAAAAAGACATATTTTCCTGTAAATACAACCAAAAACAAAAATATTTGTAGGTTTGTCAATATATTTCAGAATGCAATTATTGAATTTCTCATACCATACAAAAAAGAATTATTTTTACCCCATATTTTCCAACTATTTCACATGATCACATTTATAACCATAAAATAACCAATCAACAAGATGAAAGCTACAAGAAAAACAATTATTTACATGGGAATTCTTGCTCTTATTGCCATAACCAGTTGTGTGCCTGCCCGTAAATATGAAGACCTGTTGGAGAGAAGACAGAGCTGCGAGGACCAAAATAACCAGTTAAGGCTAGAAAATGAAGAGATTATAACGCTTAATAACGAACTTCTGCGTTCAAGAGATAACCTGCAGGAGCGTGTTGAGCAGTTGAGGAAAGATACAACCGAAATCGGTCGTATCAACCGCAGGCTGGAAAGAAACTACGACAGGTTACTTGAAACATATGAGAACCTGCTCGATCAGAACCAGAAACTGATGGAAGGCCAGGAAATTGAAGCCAACCGTATTTTACGCAGGTTAAAGGAAACCCAGGAAGACCTACAGAAAAGGGAAGATGAACTAAACAGAGCTGCTGCACAAATGGATGAGAAGGAAAGAAACCTGAACCAGTTAATGAGCGAACTTGAACAAAAGGAACAAAGAGTAACAGAACTGGAAAATATACTTGCACGCCAGGATTCAACCGTTCAGGCACTTCGCAGAACCGTTTCCAGTGCTTTACTGGGGTTTGAAGGACAAGGACTTACTGTTGAGATCAAAAACGGGAAGGTTTATGTTTCACTGGAAGAAAGCCTGCTTTTTGCCACTGGAAGTACAAATGTCGACACAAGGGGAGTAAATGCACTTCGTCAGCTGGCCAATGTACTTGAAAACAACCCTGAAATAAATGTACTTATAGAAGGTCATACTGATGATGTTCCCTTCAGACCAGGCAGTTCCATTAAAGATAACTGGGATTTAAGTGTTTTGAGAGCAACTGCCATAGTAAGAATACTTTTGCAGAATGCCGATATTGACCCCCAAAGATTAACCGCAGCAGGCCGGGGAGAGCATATGCCCATTGATCCGGCAGATACTCCCGAAGCCCGCAAAAAGAACAGAAGAACAGAGATTATTCTTACACCTCAGTTGGATGATCTTTTCCAGATTATTGAACTGAATTAGTATGATGTTTTGAAGGTAAAAACACCTGGAAATCAATAAATCCAGTCTCTGAGGAAAGTTTTTATGGAGAAAAAGTAAATTATTTCAGGATTTACTTTTTCTCCATATCTTTTTTGGTATCTTTACCGTCACCAAACCAAAACTTATTCCCATGAAGAGATTAAATCTATCTTTGGACAATTTCGAAGAGTGCTTTCCTGATGACTTTACCCCCTATGAGAAAGCATGTGCCAAAACATTATTTTACAAAGTATTTGCATTAAAAATGCACGAATTTTACAAGGGCAAAATGCAAACCCTGCCCAAAGCCCCTGTTTATGGCTTCAATTGGTTCAATGCCTGGTACACTCCCGGTGTATCCCGCGTAAGTACGCACATCCGTGATGACAACAACAGCTCCTATGACCTGTCAAACCGAAGCAACCTTGTGGCAGTAGTAAGTGATTCAACCCGGGTATTAGGCGATGGCAACTGCACCCCTCCCGGTGGACTTGGCGTAATGGAAGGAAAAGCTTTTCTTATGAAGTACCTGGGTGGTATCGATGCCATGGCACTATGCATTGATAGCCGAAACAGCAAAGGTGAGCACGATGCCGACAAGATCATTGAATTTGTAAAAATGTTACAACCGAGTTTCGGGGCTATCAACCTGGAAGACATCTCTCAACCAAACTGTTACAAAGTACTGGATGTGTTGCGCGAAGAATGTGATATACCGGTCTGGCATGATGATGCCCAGGGAACTGCTTGTGTTACGCTGGCAGGACTCCTCAATGCCCTTAAACTCGTAAACAAAAAAATTGAAGATGTAAAAATTGTTTATTTGGGTGCCGGAGCATCAAATACTACAATTGCCCGCATTGTCAATCTTGCCGGTGGTGACCCTGCCAAAGCTATAATGTTCGATTCAAAAGGTGCACTTCACAAAGGACGTAAGGATATTGAAACGGACCCCCGTTTTTACCGCAAGTGGGAGCTTTGTCAGATAACCAACCCCGGGCATATTGACTCTATGGAAGAAGCCATGAAAGGTGCCGATGTTTTGCTTTCATTATCCACACCCGGCCCCGACCTGGTAAAACAAAACTGGATACAATTGATGGGAACCAAACCTATCGTATTTGTATGTGCAAACCCGGTCCCTGAAATTTATCCCTTTTCAGCCAAAGAAGCAGGTGCGTATATAGTAGCAACAGGAAGAGGTGACTTTCCCAATCAGGTGAATAACTCAGTAGGATTTCCCGGAATACTCAAGGGTGCTTTGCTGGTTAGGGCGCGCAAAATTACAGATGAAATGGCCATTGCTGCAGCAAAATCCATTGCCGACTATTCTGAGAAAAGGGGAATAAACACTGAGAATATCATCGCCAATATGAATGAAACTGAAGTATTCCCTCATGAAGCGGCTGACGTGGCAATGCAGGCCATTAAAGATGGTGTTGCAAGAATTAAAATGACATGGCAGGAAGCTTACGACAAGGCCTATCATGATATTATACACACCCGGAAAATCACAAAATTTATGCAGGAAAATAATCTCATTGAAGAACCTCCTGCAAAAATTCTTCAGGAATCACTCGAAACAGCCATCAGAAAGGTTAGACTATAAAGAGTACATCATTAGATTAACGTACTCTGGCTTGGATATATTTATTAAATTTGCCGGTTTAATAACAAACCCCGGCCTATGATTGCTTTTATTGAAGGTGAACTGGTTGAGAAAAACCCTGCCTATGTAGTGCTTAATTGCAACGGTGTAGGGTATATGATTCACATTTCACTCAATACTTTTTCAAAACTTCCTGATTCAGGTACGGTAAAACTTCATACTTCCCTCATAATCAGAGAAGACGCACATACCCTTTTTGGTTTCTGGAAAGCCGATGAAAAGAATTTATTCACCCATCTTATTTCCGTAAGTGGAGTAGGTCCTAATACTGCCCGCATGATACTTTCATCACTTACTGTTGACGAAGTAAACCAGGCAATTGTGAATAACAACGTTAGTGCTTTACAATCGGTTAAAGGTATTGGTGGAAAATCGGCTCAGCGAATTGTTGTGGATCTGAAAGATAAACTGGAGAAAGAAGGATTTATGGCGCAAGAAAATTTACCCCAGTCAAACAATACATTAAGAGAGGAAGCGTTATCAGCATTAGTAATGCTCGGTTATAACAAAGCGGCAGCACAAAAAATCATCAGCCAGATCCTTAAGAAAAATGCCGGCAGCAGTTTAAGTGTCGAGCAGTTGATCAAGGAATCTTTAAAGTATTCTTAAGAACATATTTTCAAAAAGTACTTTTTTAAAACAAGACATTGGTGCCAAATTCACTTCAACCACTAAAAATATACACGGCTTTTTTGTTTCTCTTTTTTGCCCTGGTCTTTAATGCTTCGGGTGCCGGTTTTTTCAAAGATGACAACTCTTTTAAACCAACTATTCAACAGTTTTCGCTCATCCCAGATACAACTGAACAGCCTGTTTTACCGGTTCCGCCAACAGGTGCCAGCCCCGAGGATTATTTTTTTGATGATCCCCCCTCACCACCATTTCTGTTGAATGACCCTGAGAATATTACTACCCGTATTTTTTACGACCCGGAAACCAACCGTTATTATAAGGTAAGGATGATGGGCGATCGTATGATCGGAAGACCAAGCTATATAAGCTTTGAAGATTATCTGAATTACGACATGGACAAAAGCCTGCGCGAATACTGGAAACAAAAGTCAGAACCCCAGGCATTTGAACGACAGGATGGCATTATACCCCAGATTTATGTGGGTGGTGAAGTGTTTGACAGGATTTTCGGCGGGAGCACCATTGATATAAGACCCACCGGCTCGGCAGAGCTGATCTTCGGGGTACTTTCCAACCGCAGGGAAGACCCCAACCTTGATGAACGCAGAAGACAAACCACCAACTTTGACTTCCAGCAGAAGATACAGCTTTCGGTTCAGGCTAAGATCGGTGAAAAAATTGAAATCCAGAGCAATTATAATACTGAAGCCAGTTTTGATTTTGAAAATAAGATGAAGCTGGAATACCGGGGCAATGAAGATGAAATACTGCAGTTGATTGAAGCCGGAGACGTTACCCTGCCTTTACCGGGTACACTTATTTCAGGAAATCAGGGATTATTCGGGTTTAAAACCCAGCTCCGTTTTGGAAATACTACTGTAACCAGTGTTTTTTCGCAACAAAGAACCGAATCGAAAAGTATAGAAGTGCAAGGCGGCGCACAAACTACTGAATATGAATTCAAAGCTGATGAATACGAAGAAAACAGGCACTACTTCATTGCACAGTATTTTCGTAACAATTATGATGAAGCCCTTGAAACACTGCCCATCATCAGTTCAAACGTAATTATCAACAAGATTGAAGTATGGATCACTAATATTGGCGCTGCTGATGAGGATAACCGCAATATTGTTGCTTTTGCCGATCTTGCAGAAGCCGATCCGCATAATCCTGCATTGGGTGGTAGCCAGGTGAAAGCCCCTTCAAACTTTTCCAATGATCTTTATACCCTGATGCAGGGTACTCCAATTCGCGATATTTCACAGGTGAACAGCTATCTGAGCCAGCGACCCGAAGGTTTTTCTGCGGGTACGGATTATGAAAATATTGAAAATGCCCGCCGACTGGGGCAAAATGAATACACATTTAACCCACGTTTGGGTTTTATCTCACTAAATCAGTCTGTAAGCCCTGATCATGTATTGGGCGTAGCATTTGAATATACCATCATTGGCGATACCACAACATATCGCGTGGGAGAGTTTTCAAATGATATTGCAGCCCCCAACACTCTCATTGTTAAACTGCTTAAGAGCACTGCTGTGGATACCCGTCACCCTCTCTGGGATCTTATGATGAAAAACGTTTACAATATCGGGGCTTTCCAGATAAACCGCCAGGATTTCAGACTAAACATACTTTATGAAGACGAGGAGTTGGGCGTACCTATTGGATTTTTCAATGAGGGACCTGTAGAAGGTATTCCGCTGATAAGGGTATTTGGCCTTGACAGACTCAATACACAACTTGACCCGATACCTGATGGCGTTTTCGATTTTATTGACAATGCCGCCACACAAGGTGGTACTATTCAATCATCAAACGGACGGGTTTATTTCCCGGTAGTTGAACCCTTCGGATCTCATTTGCGAAAAATGCTTGTTGACCCTGAACTGGGCGATAAATACGCATATGACTCTCTTTATACCACCACAAAATACAGGGCTCAGCAGTTTCCCGAACAAAACCGGTATTTAATTGAAGGCCGGTATAAATCAGCTTCCGGCTCAGAGATACCACTCAATGCAATCAATATTCCACAAGGGTCGGTAATTGTTACCGCTGGTGGAGTGCCCCTTACCGAAAATCAGGATTATACCGTTGATTATACCCTTGGTCGGGTAAGAATAATAAATGAAGGAATATTAAATTCAGGTACACCCATCCGGATATCACTTGAAAGCTCCAGTTTGTTCAATATTCAAACAAGAACCCTTATGGGTACGCATGTTGATCATCAGGTTAATGATAATTTACGGATCGGAGGTACTATAATGCGACTTTCAGAAAGACCACTCACACAAAAGGTAAACTATGGCGATGAGCCCATTGCAAATACTATTTGGGGGCTTCATACCACATATCAGACTGAATCGCGTTTTCTTACGAGAATGTTAGATCGACTGCCTTTTTATTCCACAACAACCACATCACGCATAACCTTTATCGGAGAGTTTGCTCAGCTGATTCCCGGACATTCAAGACTGATTGGTAGTGCCGGAACAGCATATATTGATGACTTTGAAGGAAGTAAATCATCCATTGATCTGAAAAACATTTACTCATGGCATATTGCCAGTACCCCCCAACACCAGACCCAACCCGGTATGTTTCCTGAAGGGGCTCCGGGCACAGGACTGGCATTCCGTTTCAACAATGCACGACTGGCATGGTATATTATCGACCGCCTGTTCTGGGACAATAATAACCTTACCCCTTCTCATATAAGAAACGATCCTGATCAACAGTCAAATCACTATGTAAGAGAAGTGCGTGAAAACGAGATCTGGCCCAATAAAGATAATCCTTCCGGAATACCTTCTGCCATACCGGTATTGAATCTTGCTTTTTATCCTGGTGAGCGGGGAATGTATAACTATACTACCCTACCGGATGCATTATTCAGCAGAGGTTTAGGACAGGATGGTAAACTTATCGCCCCTGAAACCCGCTGGGGAGGTATCCAGAGAGCCATGCAAAATACTGACTTCGAATCAAATAATATTGAATATATTGAATTCTGGATGCTTGATCCCTTTATTTATGATGAAGAACATACTGGTGGTGATCTGTATTTTAACCTGGGCGATGTTTCAGAAGATGTATTGCGCGATGGAAGAAAAGCATTTGAAAACGGACTGCCCACTACTGATGAAGTTGCTAACGTTGATACAACCATATGGGGAAGGGTTCCAAATATTCAGGCCATCGTAAACTCCTTTGATAATGATCCAACAACCCGTGAATTTCAGGATATTGGTCTGGATGGGTTAAATAGTGAAGAAGAAAGTTCATTCTTTTCAGAATTTCTCAACACCATTGCCCAGGAATACACAACCGCATCAGAAGCCTATCAAGAGGTATCTGATGATCCATCGGCTGATAAATTTCAATACTTCAGAGGAACCGAACTTGATCAGAACGAAGTGAGTATTCAGGATCGGTACAAAAAATTCAACGGACTTGAAGGCAATAGTGCAACAGATCAGCAATCACCGGAACCTTACCCCACGCAAGCCACAAACCTTCCTAATACAGAGGATATCAATCTTGACGGAACTCTTAATGAAGCTGAGCGTTATTTCCAGTATCGCGTAAGTCTGCGTCCCGAAGATATGGAAGTGGGTAAAAATTATATTACCGATGTCGTGGAAGCGCGTGTAACCTTAAAAAATGGTCAGAATGATGTCGTTAAATGGTATCAGTTTAAAGTTCCGCTTCGCGACCCCAACCGTCAGGCTGTAAACAATATTCAGGATTTCAAGTCAATAAGGTTTATGCGAATGTTCCTGAAAGGTTTTGAAGAACCCATTTTCCTGAGGTTTGCTACTCTTGAACTTGTTCGGGGTAACTGGCGGACATTCGATCGGTCACTCACTGCCCCCGGCGAGTATGTACCCGATGACAATACCGATACAGCGTTTGAAGTTTTTACAGTTAATATTGAGGAGAACGGTACACGTTCTCCCATTCCATACACTTTGCCCCCTGGTATTGAAAGAGAAACCGATCTTGGTACAACTTCACTGCAAAGGCGTAACGAACAATCGCTCGCCATGCGTATAGTAAACCTTAAAGATGGAGATTCAAGAGCAGTTTATAAAACCGCTGACCTTGACATGAGGCAATACCGCCGTATAAGGATGTTTGCTCATGCTGAAGCTTTTAATGATGAGCAATCACTGCGTGATGATGATCTTACCGTTTTCATTAGAATTGGAACAGATTTCACGAATAATTATTATGAATATGAAGTACCCATGAAAGTTACACCATGGGGAACCGGGCCAATCAGAGAGCTTGTCTGGCCAGAAGAAAACGAGTTTGATGTATATCTTGAAAAACTTACCGATCTGAAGCTGAACAGAAACAGTCAGATGCGACAGCCCAACAGCAACGTTACACTCAATACACCTTATGTGGAATATGATGGTGAGAATAAAATAACTGTGGTTGGTACTCCTACACTGAGTAATGTAAAAGTAATTATGATGGGTGTCAGAAACCCCAGAAGAACATTTAATACTCCCGGGGATGACGGTCAGCCAAAATCAGCAGAAATATGGTTAAATGAACTCCGGCTGTATGAATTTGAAGATCAGGGCGGATGGGCAGCTTCAGGAAGGGTCAATGCACAACTGGCCGACCTTGGAAACCTCACATTGGCAGGCTTTACAAGTACACCAGGTTTCGGTAGTATTGAGCAAAAAGTAAACGACAGAAGTAAGGAGTTTGTAAAATCATACGATATTGCTTCTAATATGGAACTCGGAAAGTTTTTTCCGGAAGATTTCGGTATGCGAATACCTTTCCATTTCAGTTTCTCTGAGTCTTTTACAGACCCTCAGTATAATCCATTGAATCCTGATATCCTTTTCAGGGATGATCTGGAATCTTATGAAACCGATGCCGAAAGAGATTCCATAAGAAGCATCGCACAGGACTATGTAAGAAGAAAAAGTTTCAACTTTACCAATGTGGGTAAAAGCCGTTTAAACCCGGGTTCAGGAAATAAATTTTATAGCATTGAAAATTTTGATATAACATACTCGTATCAGGAAATTTTCGCCAGAAATATTGATATTGAATACGACCAGCAAAAATTATGGCGAGCTGCCCTGGGTTATAACTGGCAAACCACTCCAAAAAATGTAACTCCGTTTTCTGGTATCTCTGCATTTTCAGGCAATGTTTTCCGCATTATAAGAGATTTCAACTTCAATTACATGCCCAGATTGGTCTCCTTCCGCACCATAATGGACAGAGGCTACAGTGAATCATTAATGCGTGATAAGAGCAGTTATGAAATCATTCTTGAACCCAATTATATAAAAACTTTCTCGTGGGATCGGTTATATGATATCAGATATGATATTACACGAGCATTAAAGCTTGAATTTAAAGCAACCAACAATGCACGTATAGATGAACCACCGGGCCGTATTAACCGTAACGATGACGACTGGCAATGGAAGCGCGATTCAATTATGCAGAATATCAGAAGTTTCGGACGTACCACTTTCTATAACCACAGGGTAAATCTTACTTACAACGTGCCCATTAACAAATTGCCATTGCTTGACTGGGTAACAGCAAATACTGGATATACAGCAGATTTTGACTGGCAGGCAGCTCCCCTTTCGGCACAACAGTTTGGCAATACCATAGAGAATTCAAATACCAAAAGAATAAACCTGAATGCCAATCTTGTAAACCTGTATAATAAGGTTGGCTTCCTTCGCCAGATCAACCAGAAAAGTACTGCACGGCCACAGCAAAGACCCGTCCAGCAAAGACCCGGCCAGGAACAACAGCAGGAAGAAAACATAGATGATGAAGAGAGAACTGATTATTTCAAATTTGTTACAGAGGGTTTTTTAAGGATTCTGATGGGTTTCAGAAATTTCAGTATTAACTACACTGAATCCAATGGTACCCGTTTACCCGGGTTTACTAAAGAACCAACAATACTTGGACAAAACTGGGATTTCAATCAGGACGGTTACGGTGCTCCCGGGCTTGGTTTTATTTTCGGAAGCCAGGAGGATATCAGAAACCGGGCTATTGCCGGAGAGTGGATCACTGATGATCCTATGCTGAACAATGCCTACGTTACAAACCTGACGCAAAACCTGCAGGCACGTTCACAGTTTGAGCCCTTGCCCAACATGAGAATAGAGTTTACTGCCATGCGAAACTATGCACGCTCACACACTGAGTATTTCAAAGCCGACGAAGACGGAACCTTTGGCTCCTTCAGCCCTCAAACAACAGGAAGCTTCAGTATTTCCTTCTTCTCATTTGCAACTGCATTTGAACGTACAAACGACGAAAATATATCACAGGCATTTGAGAATTTCAAAAACTACCGGTTTGAAATTGCAGAGCGACTGGCTGCTGAAAACCCAAACTGGCCCGGACTATATGATTCGATTACAGGATTTCCTTTAGGTTACAGCCAAACATCACAGGAAATAATGATACCTGCTTTTCTTGCTGCATATGCAGGTTGGGATCCATCAACATCTGAAACAAACCCCTTCCTGAAAATTCCGATGCCCAACTGGAGACTCACGTATGACGGACTTTCAAGAATTGAATTCATGCAACGTTACTTCCAGACCATAACGATCGGTCATGGATATAGAAGCACATTTACTATAAACAACTTCCGCAGCATTGCACAATATCGTGAACGCGAAGATTTCCCATCGGCTATTGATGAACGGGGTAATTTCATTCCTGAATTTGAAATTGGCCAGGTATCAATTAATGAGCAATTCAATCCTTTGATAAGTTTTGATATGACATGGAAAAACAGCCTGATGACGCGACTGGAATACCGCAGTTCACGAAACATCGGATTAAGTTTTGCCAATAACCAGGTTACCGATCTTAAAACACGTGAAATAATCATCGGTACCGGTTACCGTTTTAAAGACCTTGCCTTTAATCTTGCACAGGGAGGTAATACACAAAGGATACAGAGTGATCTTGTACTTCGCCTTGATTTGGCTTTCCGCCAGAATAAAACTGTACTGAGAAAACTCGAAGAAGATGTTGATTTGATTTCTGCAGGCCAGAACACAGTAGGTATAAACTTTTCGGCCGATTACCAGGTTAGTCCCAGGGTAAATATGCGCTTATTCTATGACCGTAACATTACCAATCCGTTTGTATCAAATCAGGTGCCTACATCAAATACCCATGCTGGTTTTAGCTTCAGATTTATGCTGATGTAATTCAGTTAAATTTACTAAACAACAAGAGGAAAGTTCAAGGATTTGACACTAAGTAATTTAATTGTCAAATTTTGATGAAAAAGAAAACTTATTTTTAAAATTGATAAGTTCTTCCTTTACCGATATGAAATGAATGTTTTGTAAAGGCTGAATACGTGGATCCTTTTCTACTTTTATTTCGCGCATTACCAGGTGCTGATTTACGAATATCATATCCATATGCGGATAAATCTCTTTGATTGTATTGGCGATTCCGAAAATGGAAAGATTTTTATCGGTAAGGTTGTAGATTCCCGGACTAAGTCCGAAATCAGGATTAATAAGATTGCGCAATACCCTCACCACCTTGTCAACATGTATAAAGGAGCGTATTTGTTTTCCGTTTCCGTTGATCTGGATGCGTCCCATAAAATTCACTTCAAACATAAACCGGTTGATAACAGCATCAAACCGCACACTGGGGCTGTATCCGTATACATTACCGCACCTTATTATAAAGGCATCCATTTTATCAAGTAATCGCTCAACATGTTTTTCTCCTCTTAATTTACTGCTGCCATAAAAAGTTTTCGGATCGGGAAGGGTATCAATAGTTATTAATTCATCTGAAGCGCCATACACAGAGGTGGTGCTCAGGTAAATGAATTTCTTAACATTACTCTCTTCAATGGCGTAAATCAATTCAGCAGTACCCCAGTGGTTAACCTGTTCAAATAAATGCGAGTTTTCTGTTGCATAAGGTGTAGAAACAATAGCAGCAAGGTGAAAAACAACATCAATATCTTTAAGTTCCTTCTTTAATTTGCGTGAATCCAGAAGTTCGCCGTTTACAAATTGAATTTTGTGGGGTTCATACCTTGTATCCAGAAAAAGATTGTAATTTTTCCGACTCAGATTATCATAAACCACAACTTTTTCAACCTGTGGTACTTTTAATAACTCAAACACAAGTTCATTACCCACATAGCCCGCACCTCCTGTGATTAATACTTTCATGGTGAATGCCTTTTTTTAAAAGATAATTATTTTGTGTGATTCCATTCCGTATTCAGCCCACATTCGGTTTTTCTCATTCCAAACCATCTGCCTCCTCTGTTTTCTGAACTTTTTAACGGCCTGGTACATGGTTCGCAGCCAATACTTTTATATCCTTTTTTTTCAAGCGGGTGAACAGGTAAATCGTGTTCTCTGATATATGCTTCCATGTCATCTATGCTCCAGTCAAGCAAAGGATGAAATTTTACTGCTCTGCATCCGGTAGATTCAAAAACCTGTAAGCTGCTTCTGAAATTGTTTTGATTACCCCTAATACCATTTATCCAAACATCATATTGCTCAAGAAGTGGTTCAACCGGCTGTACCTTATTAATATAACAGCAATAATCTGGATCGAAAGTAAACAATAAATTACCCCGGGCATCACGCTGATTGTTCTTAGGCACCAGTGGCATAAGATCAATTACCTTTAAACCAAGGAATGATGCCACATTATTTTTATGTGTTATAGTTTCGGGGAAATGATAACCCGTATTGATAAAATAAACAGGTATCGCTCTGTCAATCCGGCTGATAATATGAAGCAACACAATGCTTTGGGTCTGGAAGGAAGATGTAACGAACATGGACTTCCCATCCATGCGAAAATTATTCACTTCATCCTTAATAGCTGAAACATTCATTTAACAGTTTTTAGCAATTTTCTTTTCAAAAATAACCATTTTTCTGAGATAAGCTTTCCTTTTAATTGTGCTAAAGCAATTGTTGTTTAATGTTGTTAACTTTGCACAGCCCGTTTGATGCCTGATAACATGCAACAATCATTGTCTTGAAGTTGTTATTGTTAAATGTATAGTTATTACAATACAAAAACTTTTAATGGATATTCTCCAAAAACAATTTAAAACCGAGCCCATTGAAGGCTGGCTTCCGGCAAAACATAAGCCATTGATTATCAGCGGTCCTTGCAGTGCTGAAAGCAGAGAGCAGGTACTTGACACGGCGGCCCGTTTACATGCCACGGGTTTGATTTCGGCTTTCCGCAGTGGAGTCTGGAAACCACGCACCCGCCCGGGCGCCTTTGAAGGACATGGCGAAACGGCCCTTGAGTGGCTCAAAGAAGTGCATGAACTTTATGGCTTTCCAATAACAGTTGAAGTTGCAACTCCTAAACACGTTGAAGCATGCCTGAAGGCAGGAATTCATATTTTATGGATCGGGGCAAGAACCAGTGTAAATCCTTTTTCAGTACAGGAACTGGCCGAAGCACTCAAAGGGGTTGATATACCCGTAATGGTAAAGAACCCCCTTAACCCGGATCTTGCTCTCTGGATAGGAGTAATTGAACGCTTTTATTTGAATGGTATAACAAAACTGGCCGCCATACACAGAGGTTTTAACACTTATGAAAAAAGCCGCTACAGAAATGAACCTCTCTGGAATATACCTATAGAGCTGAAAAGCAACTTCCCTGATCTGCCGGTATTATGCGATCCCAGCCATATTGCCGGGAAAAGAAACCTGATACAGGATGTGGCACAACAGGCATTATTGCTCGACATGAGCGGACTTATGATCGAAGCACACTGTAATCCTGAAAAAGCACTTACCGATGCCGCACAACAATTAACGCCAGAAGATCTTTCGCTGCTTGTAAACAATCTTAAAATACCCACAACAGCAGAAGAAAACCCTTGTAAGGAACTGGATATCCTGCGAAAAAGAATTGATGAGTTTGATTACCAGTTAATCAATATTATATCGAAACGGATGCAGATCGTATATGAAATAGCGCATCTTAAAGCCGATTGTAAAATGACGATCCTGCAGGTAAAAAGATGGAACCAGATCATTGAATCGCGCATGCAGGAAGGCATCGAAAAAGGATTAAGTGAGAAATTTCTGAAAGATCTTCTCGATCTTATCCATAAAGAATCTATCGAATTACAATCAAAAATTATTAAGTAAGCTATAACACAGTGCAGATAAATAATTTGATCTGCAAAAACTCCATTCAAATGAATAAAACACCTATTACTTCACTTGGCGAATTTGGATTAATAGACCATCTTACCCGCAACATTAAACAATATAATAACGGAACTATAAAAGCCATAGGCGATGATACTGCAGCAATTGATGCCGGTGAAAATTTGATCCTGCTTACCAAAGATCTGCTTGTTGAAAATGTTCATTTCAATATCATGTACACTCCGCTGAAGCATCTGGGTTATAAATCAATAGCAGTAAATCTGTCTGATATTTACGCCATGAATGGTACCGCTACACAGGTTATTGTTGGAATTGCAATATCAAGCCGTTATACCGTAGAAGCCCTTGATGAAATCTATGAGGGAATGAAACTGGCCTGTGAAAAATACAAGGTAGACCTTGTGGGTGGTGATACTACCAGCAGTGCTGCAGGTCTGTTTATTTCCGTTACGGCTATGGGCAAAGTGGCAAAAAATAAAATCACCTATCGCAGCGGAGCAAAAGCAAATGATCTGATCTGTGTAAGCGGAAATCTGGGTGGCGCCTATGCCGGATTACTGGTTCTGGAAAGAGAAAAAGAAGTGTTCAAAGCAAACCCGCAATCGCAACCTGATCTGAACCAGTTTGCGTACATTCTTGAGCGGCAGTTGAAGCCCGAACCCAGAAAGGATATTGTGGAACTTTTACTAAAAAAAGAAATTATGCCCACATCCATGATCGATATTTCGGATGGCCTGGCATCAGAAATTTTACATATATGTAAATCATCAGCTATGGGTGCCGTTATTTATGAAGAAAAAATTCCTGTAGATGTGCAAACCGCAACGGTGGCGCATGAATTTAAAATTGACCCCACAACTTTCGCTTTGAACGGTGGAGAAGATTACGAGCTACTCTTTACCATCAGCCAGAAAGACTACGATAAAATCAAGGATGTAGAAGAAATAGCTGTTATAGGTCATATTACCGAGAATCCTTCACAGGCCGATCTGGTTTCAACTTCCGGCAATGTGATCACTATCAGGGCACAGGGATGGGATTCATTCAGAGAAGATTCTTAGTTTTTTGATATTCGAAAAGAAACCCGAAAACAGTGGCAAAAAAGAAAAAATATTATGCAGTTTGGGAAGGGCACGAAACCGGTGTTTTTGATAACTGGAAAGATTGTGAACGCGCCATAAAAGGATACCCGGCAGCCAAATACAAGTCATTTGAAAATGAAACTCTGGCGCAAACTGCACTGGGTGGGAATTACTGGAAGCATGTGGGAAATAATACGAAAAAACCTGCAGCTGCAAACCCTTCTGCAGGCGGAGGGCCTTTACTAAAAAGTATTTCCGTAGATGCAGCCTACAGTTCAGCATCCAAAGACATGGAATATCAAGGAGTCTATACAAAAGATAAATCTGTTATTTTCAGGGTGGGCCCCTTGCCCAAAGGAACCAACAATGTGGGTGAATTTCTGGCTCTGGTGCATGCCCTGGCTCTTTGTAAGCAGCGAAACATTTCCTTGCCCATATACACCGACAGCATGACTGCCCTGGCATGGATCAGAAATAAGAAAGCCAAAACCACGCTGAAAGAAGAACCAGCCAATGAAAAACTTTTCGATTACATTGACCGGGCCGAAAAATGGCTGAAAAACAATACCTGGAATAACAAAATATTGAAGTGGGATACCGAAAACTGGGGAGAAATTCCGGCGGATTTTGGCAGAAAATAAAAACGCTGCAACCCTTAGATTGCAGCGTTTTGTCTTTTTGATAACGTGGTACCACCCGGAATCGAACCAGGGACACACGGATTTTCAGTCCGTTG
>CAYXIT010000008.1:0-11948 GCA_964465275.1 uncultured Bacteroidales bacterium
ATTTCTGTAACCCTAAAGTATTTATAATTTCTAATCATAGCTCTTGTCTTTATAAGTTGTATTAAGTGCCCGTTTATTATAAGTACAAAAAAAAGGTTAGTTTTGGTTCAATTTTTTTTATTTCCTGTTAAATCAAAACAAAACATAGTTTAAGGAGAACTGAGTATTTTACTCCTTTTATTATGAAAAAACAGGTCATAAAAAAAAACAAAGTTTGTTTTCCGAAAACCCTAATTTTGCAACTTCTCAAATTATTCTTAAATGATGCAAAATGTTTATCATGAAATACTGAAGGTGAAAACCCCCTTCAATACTGAGTCGGGGGGTGTATTACCGGAAATTGATATTGCTTTTCATATTCTTGGTGATCTTAAAAAAAACCGTCCGCTGGTTTGGGTGGGTCATGCACTTACCGGTAATTCAAATCCATTGGATTGGTGGCCTGGCATTGTGGGTTCAGGTAAATACGTAGATACCGACAGTTATAATGTGGTTTGTGCTAATGTATTGGGTTCATGCTATGGTAGCACGGGTGCACATTCTATCAATCCTGAAACAGGGAAATCATATATGCTTGATTTTCCTCTTATAACCATCAGGGATATGGTTAAAGCTCATGAAATACTGCGAAAGCATCTGGCAATTGAGAAAATTGATCTGTTTATAGGAGCATCATTGGGTGCATTTCAGGGCATTGAGTGGAGTATCATGCAACCGGGTTTGGTTGACCGGCTTATATTCCTGGTGGCGGGTGCCAGGACAAGTCCGTGGTGCAAGGCTTTTAATGAAGCACAGCGTATGGCTCTGGAGGCGGATCCTACCTTTTTTACCAATTCAGAAAATGCAGGTGCAAACGGCCTGAAAGCCGCCCGGGCTATTGGTATGGTAAGCTACAGGAATTATAATACTTTCGGTATAACTCAACCCGATCCGGAGAACGGACAGCTGGAAAACTTCAGAGCATGCACATACCAGCGTTATCAGGGTGAGAAACTGGCAAAAAGATACAATGCCCATGCATACTATTATATATCGAAAGCTTTCGACTCGCATGATGTTGGCAGGGGCAGGGGAGGTGTTAAAAGAGCGCTTGAAAATGTCAATACCAAAACACTTTGTATAAGTACTGATACGGATATATTATTTCCTGTTGAAGAAGTAAAGTCAGTGGCTGATATGCTGCCTAATGCACAGCATGTTCTGCTGAACAGTATTTACGGGCATGATGGTTTTTTGATTGAAAACGATAAGCTTACTGCCATTCTGGAAGCCTGGGAGTATAAACTGTAACACGGTTACATTTTCGCCAGGCATTTCTCCAAACTATCTCGCCAGTGGGGTAAAGAAACTCCGAAATCTTTTTTTACCCTTGCCTTGTTTAATACACTGTAATGGGGTCTTACGGCTTCTGTTTGAAACTCTTTTGAAAGCACGGGTTCAATTTTGCAATCCAGATTCTTAATTTTTACAATGGCATGGGCAAAATCATACCAGCTGGCAACTCCTTCATTACTGAAATTGTAAATTTCAGTTCTTATTTTCTGGGGCACTTTGGGAATGATTTCCAGTATGGCTCTGGCCAGGTCTCCAGCATAGGTAGGCGTACCTACCTGGTCATAAACTACCTTTAATTCTTTTTCCTTTTTGGCCTTTTCAAAAATGGTTTTCATGAAGTTGTTCCCGTAAGATGAATAAAGCCAGGATGTACGGAATATAAGAGCTCTTTTAGCATTGAAGATCACTTCAATTTCTCCATCCAGTTTTGTTTTACCATAGGTGGTTTTAGGACCTGCTGTGTCATTCTCCGTGTAAGGTTTGAAGTTTTTCCCTTCAAAAACATAATCGGTGGAAATATGAATAAGCAGCGCATTGACCTTGGCACATGCAGTGGCGATATTTTTTGCACCGGTAGCATTGATAAGTGCAGCATCTGATTTTTGAGATTCTGCTGCATCAACTGATGTAAAAGCAGCACAGTTTATTGCAGCTTCAATTTTATTGGATTTTACAAATTGCATCGTTTTTTCTGCATTTGTGATATCCAGTTCATTCAAATCGGTGTAGAAGAATTTATATGAATTATATTCTTTTTCCAGTTCACGAAATTCACTACCCAATTGTCCGTTGCTACCTGTTATGAGTATATTCATAATATGAAAATTATATCAGGGTGTCGTTAAAATATTTAATGGTTTTTTTAAGGCCTTCTTCCAGGGGAGTTTCCGGTTGCCAGCCGGTAAGATTCTTAATTTTACCAATTTCTGGCTGTCTTTGCATCGGATCGTCTTCAGGAAGTGGCTCAAATACTATTTTTGATCTGGATTTTGTGAGCTCAATAATTTTTTTCGCAAGATCTAAAATCTTAAACTCCTGCGGGTTTCCAATATTAACAGGGCCAAGTATTTTATCCCCGGTATTCATAAAACCGATCATTCCGTCAATCAAATCATCCACGTAACAAAAACTACGGCTTTGACTGCCATCGCCATAAATGGTGATATTTTTATTTTTTATTGCCTGAACGATGAAATTAGAAACTACTCTTCCATCGTTGGGGTGCATGCGGGGTCCGTAAGTGTTAAATATTCGGAGAATTTTTATTCTTACGTTATTTTGGTTATGATAATTCATAAACAATGCCTCGGCACATCGTTTTCCTTCATCGTAACACGCTCTGGGGCCTATGGGATTTACATTACCCCAGTATTCTTCGGTTTGAGGATGTACCTGGGGATCACCATAGACTTCACTGGTTGATGCCTGCAATATTTTCGCTTTGATTCGTTTGGCAAGCCCCAGCATATGCACCGATCCCATAACAGAAGTTTTTATGGTTTTAATAGCGTTAAACTGATAATGAATAGGTGATGCCGGGCAGGCCAGGTTATATATCTCATCTGCCTCAATGTAAAAAGGAGTTGTAATATCATGCCTGATGAGCTCAAAGTAAGGGTTGGAAAGCAAATGCACAATATTTTCTTTCTGACCGGTGAAGAAATTGTCCAGGCAAAAAACCTCGTGACCGTCATCCAGCAACCTTTCACATAAATGTGAACCCAGAAATCCTGCCCCGCCTGTTACCAGTATCTTTTTTTTCATGAATTGTGCATTTTTGGTTAGATGACTTTTACGGTGGCAATAAAAATACTATTTGTTACTTATTTGCAAATTTATAGAATTTATTCACTCATACACATTATTATTTAGGCATTTACCATGTATTTGAACTTTTTAAATTATTTCCATCTGATTATATTATTGTTCTTCGGGGAAAATATTAATTTAGATGTGAGAAATAATAAAAAAAACATATTAGCTGTTTCATGACAACCAACAACATTGAAAGGGAAGTGTTTGATACCAACCGGAAAGCATTATTTGTAAATCTGGATGATACAATCTACGGTTCTTTTGCAGAAATTGGCGGAGGGCAGGAAGTTGCAAGGTGCTTCTTTCAGTCAGGTGGGGCTTCCGGCACAGTGGCTAAAACCATTTCGGCTTATGACATGATTTTTAGTGATACCATGTACGGAAAAACCCCTAAAGGTAGATACGTATCGGAATCACGCCTTATGCAGATGCTGGATATTGAATATGATAACCTGATAAAGCTTCTTGGCGATAAACGAGGGCAGAAAACCCGGTTTTTTGCATTTGCTGATACAGTAACAACCATTAATTACCAGAAAACCAATGAAGCCCATGGTTGGATAGGAGTGAGGTTTCAGCTTAAACCCAATGCCCAACCCAATGATGTGATCCTTCATGTAAAACTTCTTGAAAATGATGCATTGCTTCAACAAAAGACATTAGGAATTTTGGGAGTAAACCTGATTTATGCATGCTATTATAATTATCAATATCCAAATAGTTTTCTTAAATCTTTGGTAGAATCGAACCTGGAAGACAGAATAGAAATCGATATGATCAGCATGCATGGTCCTGATCTGGATTATGTGGATAACCGCTTGCTTGCAGTTCAGCTGGTGAAAAATAATATGACTACTGTTACTATGTTTGACCGCTATGGAAATGTAAAACCACCATCAGATCTTCTTTATAAGAAAAATGTAATGTTGCTCAGGGGTAGTTTCCGGCCTATAACTTACGTGGGATTCGATATGCTTAAATCCGGCTTTTCTCTATTTAAAAAGGAGATAGGTTTTGATAAGGAAAATACAATTGTTTTATGTGAAATGACTTTGAAAAACCTTATGGAAGAGGGTGTATTTGATGAGCGCGATTTTCTTGACAGGGTGGATATCCTTTGCGGAATGGGCCAAAATGTAATGATTACCAACTTCAAAGAGTTTTATAAGATTTCCAACTGGTTCAGGAAATATCAAATAAAAAATATAAGGATGGTAATAGGCGCGCTTACTTTCCAAAAAATTCTTGAGAAAAAATTCTACATCCATCTGAAAGGAGGTATACTGGAAGCATTTGGGAAGCTTTTCACGGAAAACCTGAAAGTTTATCTTTACCCGGGCCGCCAGAAGCAAACCCAAAAAATATTAACAAGCTCCAATATGCCGGTTGAAGATGATGTTCGTTTTTTATATCAGCATTTGCTTAATTCCGGTCTGATTATCGATATCAAAAATTACAGGAAAGAAATTCTACCCTTCTTTTCCTATAAAGTACTGGCAAAATTGAATGCAAATGATCCTGAATGGGAAGATATGGTTCCTAAGTATGTTTCATCATTCATTAAAAATAAAAATCTGTTTGGTTATGGCAGCAATAAGAAGGAACCTGTTTCCGGTAAACCTAAACCCTGATATTCAGTTCTAATTCACTTGCAGTATCCTTCATAGAAAATTAAAGCCTGCATTTTCATTGCAGGCTTTAATTTTATTCAATTATAATTTTTCTATATAGAATTCGGCTACATTTCAAAGTCATCAAAATCCATACTGTCATCTGTTCCATTATCACGTGAACGGCGATTATTCCGGCGCTCGAATTCATTAATACGATAGGTGAAACCTAAGGATATCATACGGCTGGTACGCCAGCGTTCCATATCCATGGAAAAATTATCACCATAGTTATACATACTGAATCGCATGGTATTGAATATGTCTGAAATATTAAGTGAAATAGTACCCGTGTTGCCCCAGATATTTTTACGTACTCCGGCACTGGCCGAATACATTGCGTCCATTTCACCTTGCAACATGATGATCGGGGATCTATAAAAACCATTTACCTGTAAATTCCATCCGCTGCCCAGGTTCATATTGCTGACGAATCTTCCGGACCATGAATAACTATCTGCTTCTTCTGCCATCTGGGCTCCGTCAATAATACTGCGAAAATAGCTTAAGGTAGTATTAACGTTCCACCAGTTTGATATACGTTGCGTAAGTATAAGTTCGGTTCCATAGCTGATGCCGCGGTTCAGGTTATCATAAGTTGATACGGTTACATCGTTTCCTTCTATCTGATCTACATATCTGTAGCGGGTTATCATTCCATTGGTATAGCGGTAAAACAGACTGGGGTTAAGTGTAGTTGTATTCCAGAATTTCTGATAGCCAATTTCATAAGAAGTGATGAATTCCGGACTAAGATCGGGATTGCCAAAAGAAACATCATATTCGCTGTTGTACCTTAGAAAAGGATTGATATTCCTGTTGTGTGGCCTGTTAATCCTTCGGCTGTAGCTGATCTGCATCGACTGGTTATTTTCAAAATTTCTGCGGATATGAGCTGTAGGGAATAAACTCAGGTATTGATTGTTGTAAGCCGGATCAACATCGCTGCGCTGATCTGCGGTTGTAAAAGTTTGTTCGGCCCGTAATCCGGCCTGAATACTGAATTTCCCAAGCATAGTGGCATACATTCCATAAGCAGCAAAAATCTGCTCATCATATATAAAATGGTTACTGCGATTTGGATTGTTGATCCAGTCTCCGGTTTCCGGATTAAAATTCTCAAAATTGAAATTTGAATCCATTTCACGCAGTTGTATCCTGTAACCGGTTTCAAATTTACTTTCTTCACTTAAAGGATGAACATAATCCAGCTGTGTTGTAAATGACCAGTTATCACCAAACATATTTGAACGTTCCTCGAGTATTTGCCCATTTGGGTTTGCCCAGTTTTGCTCGTAAAATTCCTGGAAAAAGTTCTCATTTCTGTCCATGTTGCGGGTGGAGAAACTTACATCTGCAATTAATTCCCTGTGTTTTTCATCGTAAGTTCTCCTGAAATTCAATTGATGTGTGAAGGAATTATGAAGCATGTCGGTTTCATTATCCATCAAAAACAAACTGTTAGGATTGGTAAGATCAGAGTAAAGCATATATTCCGTAAGATTATCAAAACTCCTGTTCCAGTTGCTATAACTCGATGAGAAAGTGAGTGTATTTTTTTGATTGAAATTATAATCTATTCCGGCCTGAATATTATGTGAATTCATTCCCATATCGCCTGTGATATCCTGATCCATAAAGTTTGAGCTACCTGCATTGAAAGTTTCACGCATACTGTTACCAAAAAAGTCCATGTCAGACAATCTTCCGCTGTAGTTGGTGAAAAAGTTCAATTTATTCACTTTGTAATTCAGATTGATTGAACCATTGTATCTGCCTGCACTGCCGGCGTTCAAAGATGCCATACCGTTGTATCCCGGGCGGCGTTGCTGTTTAAGAACAACATTTATTATCCCTGATGTACCTTCAGGATTATAACGTGCGGATGGATTTGTTATCACTTCAACCCGTTCGATCATTTCTGCAGGAATCTGTTCGAGGGCTTCGGAACCGCTGAGACCGGTCAGTGTTGACGGACGACCATCAATCAAAATAGTAACATTTGAACTGCCTCTCAGGCTTACGTTTCCATCAAAATCTACTGCAACACTCGGTACGTTTTGCATGATATCGAGCCCGGTACCTCCGATGGCGGTGATCTCCTGGCCCACATTGATTACCCTGCGGTCAAGTCCTGTTTCCATAAGAGAACGAGCTGCCTCAACGGTTACTTCATTTAAAACCTGAGCTGATGGTGAAATCCCGATTACTCCCATATCATACTCAGGTTCACGAAAAGTGATCCTTATATTGTTGAAATCCTGCGGTGGAAAACCTACATAGTTAATGGTAATAAAATAAGTTCCGGGTGGGAGTTCTTCCATGGTAAATGTTCCGTCCTCGCGGGTTATTGCCCCCGAAACCATCGTAGAATCTTTTACCGTGTTCAGCACAATGCTGGCATACATAAGTGGATTACCTTCTTCAGATTCAATAACCTTACCGGTTAATTTTCCTATTCTGGGTAATTCTCCTTCAACTCCTCCACGTTGACCCTGGCCGGGTTGTGCTGAAATCTTTGATAATCCGGAAATTAATATCAACATTAAAAATATCGATAGTCGTTCAAATGAAATTCTTTTGGTCATTATTTTTTTATATTAGAAGATTAAATACTTTGCAAACTGCCTGATAATGGCAAATTCGGAGAATTAGACGCAGATTGATGAATAAAGTTTAAGAAGGGAAATGTTTATTAGGATTTTTTAAGACAGGAGGGGCCCAAAAAAAAAACCCTGTGAAGGCTTTTACGCCTTTCACAGGGTCTCTCTTCATGTTGTTTTTGTTTGTTTGTGGACGTAAAAGTAAGAAATTTTTTAAAAATCAAAAAAAAAATTGAAATTTCATTTATTTTAACATTTCAGATCCTTTGATTTCTGACCACAAAGTTACAATATAAAAGGCTTACAACAGGGCATCTTTAATAATTGGATTTTATTTTTTAACAAAAAAAAGTATGCTAATCAATGATGTGTGTAAGTGCTTGCCTACCAGTATTATAGGATGCTATTTTCTGGGTTTGGGTTGTTGATAAAGGACTATGATCAATCTGTGTAGTAACATGGGATTGTTATATCTTTGCCTGATTAATCTCACACCATTTTATGAGCGCAAATTATTCAGAAGACAGCATACGTACACTTGAGTGGAACGAACATATCAGGATGCGTCCCGGTATGTATATCGGTAAACTTGGCGATGGAAGTTCGCCGGATGATGGTATTTATGTTCTCATTAAAGAGGTTATTGATAACTCTATTGATGAGTTTGTTATGGGTTTCGGGAAAACCATTGAAATCAGTATTGATGACAAGCAGGTAACCGTTCGTGATTATGGCCGTGGAATTCCTCTGGGAAAAGTTGTTGATTGTGTTTCCAGGATCAACACCGGGGCTAAATATGACAGCAAGGTTTTTAAGAAATCAGTAGGTTTAAATGGTGTAGGTACCAAAGCTGTAAATGCATTATCCAGCTATTTCTCAATTCAGTCTATTCGCGAAGGAAGATCAAAAAAGGCTATCTTTAATTCAGGAAAACTTATTGATGATCTCCCGCAGAAAGATAATACCGGCCGTAAAGGAACTATTGTAACTTTCGTACCCGATGAAGAAGTTTTTGGCAAGTATCGTTATATTGACGATTATATTGAAAAACTCCTTTGGAACTATGTTTTTCTGAACAGGGGTCTTACCATAAATTTCAACGGCATGAAGCTTCAGGCCGAGAATGGTTTGCTTGACCTGTTAAACAGAAACATTGATACTCCCATATGCTATCCTATAATTCACCTACAGGAAGATGACCTGGAGTTTGCCTTCACACACAGTGCCACACAATACAGCGAGGAGTATTTTTCATTCGTTAACGGCCAGCATACCACACAGGGGGGTACACATCAGAATGCTTTCCGGGAAACTCTGACAAAAACCATCAGAGACTTTTATAAGAAAGACTTTGATGCCAATGATATCAAAACCAGTATTATTGTAGCGTTGAGTATAAAAGTTCAGGAACCGGTTTTTGAATCACAGACCAAAACCAAACTGGGTTCTCAAAACCTTGAACCGGGAGGTAAAGGTCCTTCCATAAGAAACTATATTGGTGATATTCTCAAGCGCAGACTTGATAATTATCTGCACATGAATCCAGATACGGCTGATGCCTTGCTTCGCAAGATCATGCAAAGTGAGAAAGAACGTAAGGATATGGCCAGTATAAAGAAGCTGGCAAAAGAGAGAGTGAAAAAGGCCAGTCTGCATAATAAAAAACTGCGCGATTGCCGTATTCATTATAGTGATAACCACGAGCGCAGGCTTGAAACTACTCTTTTTATCACGGAGGGTGATTCGGCGTCAGGAAGCATTACCAAAGCGCGTGATGTAAACACACAGGCCGTTTTCAGTCTGAAGGGGAAACCCTTGAATTGCTATGGTCTTACCAAAAAGATCGTTTACGAAAACGAGGAATTCAATCTCCTGCAGGCTGCATTGAATATTGAAGAAAGCCTTGAAGATCTTCGTTATAACAATATTGTAATTGCTACCGATGCTGATGTAGATGGTATGCATATCCGCCTGCTGTTGATCACTTTCTTCCTGCAGTTTTTCCCCGATCTGGTAAGAAACGGGCACTTGTACATACTTCAGACACCCTTGTTCAGAGTGCGCAACAAGCAAAAAACCATTTACTGCTATTCTGAACAGGAAAAACGTGATGCCATTGGGGAGCTCAAAGGCAAGCCGGAAATAACACGATTCAAAGGACTCGGTGAAATTTCACCCGATGAGTTTGGTGCTTTTATCGGAACAAATATCCGACTGGATCCTGTCCTTCTCAAGAAAGATCTGATCATTAAAGATATGCTCGAGTTCTACATGGGCAAAAACACCCCCGACCGCCAGAATTTCATTATTGATAATCTGAGGGTGGAACTGGATGCGGTGGAGGTATAAGCCTGAGTTTATAATAAAAAAACAACCCGGATGAAAATATACTATCCGGGTTGTTTTTTTTGATTATAGAATTTCAAACCTATCCCAATCATCCGCCACCCTGAATTTTTTTCTGAAATCATCCAGTTGACAGCGGGGCATAGGAATGGTTTCAGTTTTGTCTTCATTGGGCATAATGCCGGAGAAATTCTCTCCCAGGGGGCTGATAAGTGCAGAATCGCCTGAATGTTCAATGCCATTACCGTCGGTACCAATGCGGTTTACACCAATTACATAAGCCTGATTTTCAATGGCACGTGCCATCAGCAGCACCCTCCAGGGATGGCTGCGTGGTGCCGGCCAGTTGGCAATATTGATGATACAATCATAATCGAATCCCTTTTCTGTACTGTAGTTATTCTTGCTCCAAACGGGGAAGCGCAGATCGTAACAGATCAGCAAAAGGAACTTCCAGCCCTTGTATTCAACAATTACCTTTTCCTTACCGGGAGTGAAGTTTCTGGTTTCTCCTGCAAAGGTAAACAGGTGCTTCTTATCGTATTGATAATGTTTTCCATCGGGTTGCATCCAGATAAGGCGATTGTAAAATCTGCCATTTTCCTTGGTGGCAATACTTCCGGTTATCACTGCATTTTTTTCGGCAGCCAGCTTTTTCATCCACTGAAATGTATCTCCTTTGTGTGGTTCTGCGCAGCCGGCCGGTTCCATTGTAAAACCGGTGGTAAAAACTTCGGGCAATACAATGATCCCGGTGGGTTCGGTTATCCCGCGTATTTTTTCTTCAAACATTTTCCTGTTGGCAGCAGGATCTTCCCAGTGGATGGGTGATTGAACGAGTGTAACTTTTATATTTGACATAATATTTCTGCAGCTTTTTCAAGGGTTTTATTGCTTTTGGCAAAGCAAAATCTCAATGTTTGATTGTTTACAGGTTTTTGATAGAAATAGGAATTGGGTACTGATGCCACCCCGTGTTCTTTGGTAAGCCGGGTAGCAAATTCCATCTCATTTTCATCGCTTATTTTACTGTAATCCAGCACCTGAAAATAAGTACCATTGGCAGGTATTACCTTAAACTTTGAGCCTTTGATCAGCTCAACAAAATAATCGCGTTTTTCCTGGTAAAAGCTTCCCAGGTTGGTATAGTTGTCTTTGTTCTGAATGTATTCAGCTATGGCATATTGCACAGGAGTATTTACACAAAAAACCACAAACTGGTGGGTTTTTCGAAATTCCTTCATCAGGTTGGCAGGTGCTGCACAATACCCACTTTTCCAGCCGGTGGCGTGGAATGTTTTTCCGAAAGAACACATTACCATACTCCTCTGAGCCAGTGCAGGGTAGCGGCAAACACTCTGATGATCGCGCCCATCGAAAATGATATGTTCGTAAACTTCATCGCTCAAAATGATAATTCCTGTGTTGCGTGTTATTTTGTCCAGTTGAATCATATCAGCAGCACTTAGTATACTGCCTGTAGGATTGTGCGGACTGTTGATGATGATCATCCGGGTGCGGTTATTTATTACCCTCTTTACTTCGCTCCAATCAATGCGGTAGTCTGGAAGTTTTAAAGGAATGCATACCGGAATACCTCCGGCAAGTTTTATGGCCGGCACATAACTGTCATAAGCCGGTTCAAAAACGATTACCTCATCATCTTCCCTGATAAGGGACATAATGGCGGTAAATATGGCCTGGGTGGCTCCGGCAGTAACTGTTATTTCGGTTTCGGGGTCATATTTTGCACTGTAAAGAAATTCGGTTTTTTCTGCAATAGCTTCCCGAAGTTCCATTACACCGGGCATAGGGGCATATTGGTTATTTCCTTTTCGCATATATTTATTCACCAGCTTGATCAGATCCGGTGATACAGCGAAATCAGGAAATCCCTGAGATAAATTAATGGCATTGTGCTCTTTTGCCATCTGCGACATGATAGCAAATACCGAAGTACCGGTTTGGGGTAGTTTTGACGTTATCTGGTCGGGATATGGATCCATTTGATCTGGAATTTTCTGACTATTTGTTTAAATATCTTTTGACTTTTATTTTCCCGGAAAACGAATTTCCGCTAATTTTGTACCTTTAAACGGAATTAAATGTAGTAATAATGACAAAAAAACCTTTAGGTCTCAATACCATATGTGCCCATGTGGGGGAGTTGGAAGATACC
>CAYXIT010000008.1:11958-31771 GCA_964465275.1 uncultured Bacteroidales bacterium
TTCATTGAGCTTGTAGAAACGATGGTATTGTCACTTCGACAGGCTCAGTGATCAAATTTCAAGGCCGGTTTTTCAATTTGTGTGGACAAAAATAGCACAAAAATATTAGCTTACCAGCATGAAAATACCTTATCCGGATCGGATAATTTTATTCTGCGACCATCATGGTTGGCAGTAATTATAAAGTTTTAATTTATAAACTCTTAACGAAAAAAAGGAAAAGATGAAGACTATTGACGGATTTAATTTTAAAGACAAGAAAGCAATTATCAGGGTTGATTTTAATGTGCCGCTGAATAAGGATTTTGAGATCACTGATGATACAAGGATGCGTGCGGCAGTACCAACCATAAAAAAGATTCTGGATGACGGAGGTTCCGTAATTCTGATGTCGCATCTGGGTCGCCCGAAGGAAGGTCCTGAAGATAAATTCTCACTGCGACATCTGACAGGTCACCTTGAGAAACTGGTGGGAGCTCCGGTAAAATTTGCCGATGATTGCATGGGAGAATCTGCTGAGAAACTTTCATCTGAATTAAAACCGGGTGAAGTATTGCTCCTTGAAAATCTCAGGTTTTATAAAGAGGAAACCAAGGGCGATGAAGAATTCGCCAAAAAACTGGCTTCTTATGCTGATGCTTATGTGAATGATGCATTTGGTACCGCACACCGCGCCCATGCATCAACAACCATTGTTGCGAAATATGCCAAAGAAAAAATGTTTGGTTATATTATGGAGCGCGAACTTGCCAGTATTGACAAGGTTTTGAACGATACCAAAAAGCCCTATACAGCCATTATAGGTGGAGCGAAAGTTTCTTCCAAAATTGATATCCTGAATAACCTTTTGGATAAAGCAGATGATATTATTATTGGCGGCGGTATGATGTTTACCTTTATAAAGGCTCAGGGTGGAAGCATAGGTGACAGCCTTGTGGAAGATGATTATCTGCAGACTGCTAAAGATATAATTAAAAGAGCTGAAGAAAAGGGTGTTAAGCTTCATATTCCTGATGATGCAGTAGTGGCCGATAAATTTGATAATGATGCCAATAAAAAAACCGTGAAGGCTGATTCGATCGAAGAGGGTTGGATGGGTCTCGATATTGGTGAAAAAAGTATTAAAGGCCTTACCGATGTGATTGAGAATTCAAAAACCGTTCTGTGGAATGGTCCTATGGGTGTTTTTGAAATGTCGAATTTTGCTGCAGGTACCAAAGCCATTGCTGAGTCATTGGTTAAAGCCACTGAGAAGGGTGCTTTTACACTGGTAGGAGGAGGCGACTCTGTTGCTGCCATCAACCAGTTGGGTATGGCTGAAAAGGTCAGCTATGTGAGTACAGGTGGTGGTGCCTTGCTCGAGTACATGGAGGGTAAAGTACTTCCAGGCGTCGCAGCCATCAATGAATAATACCTGATTGTTTTTTAAAATCTCCAATCCGGCAGTTTTGAAGGTATTTCCTGATATACTGCCGGGTTTTTTGTTTTTCTGAAAACCAGTTGTTATCTGAAAGATCAGCGGGATGTTTCGCTTTGCTCAATATGACAGGCAAAAGTATTAGCAGGCTGGGGGGTATTTGGTACGAAAAAAGGCCCACAAGGTTTTCTCTCGCAGAGCCGCAAGATACGCAGTTTTAAAAATCACGATGTGATTTTCTCCGGGTACGACTCAGATTCGTTTCACCGCGGAGCCGCTGCGAACGAAGAGTCATCTCCGGGTACGACTTCAGGTTCGTGCCCGGAGTTTCCTTTATATCCCCAACTTTCCATGGAATTGTCAGCAGCGTTATGGCTAACAGGTCCTTCGCTGCGCTCAGGATGACAAGGCCGGCGGGGGTAAATAGAGAAAGCAGGGGCGGCTGCGCCGCCCCTGCTTTCTGTTTCCTTGAATGCATGATTATTGTCATCTTGAGCGAGGCACGAGCGAAAGATCCCGTGGCCATAACACTTAGTTCCTTGCTTTCTTATTTTCCTACTTTCTCACTTGCCTTATTTCTTGTAAAACCCAAGGGATGTCATCCCAATCAGCTTCCGACTTCGGACTCCGGCCTTCCGTAACTTATATGCCTTATAAACCCTTATATGCCTTATATGGTTAAAAAAGGACTAAAAAACTCAAGGGATTACATCCCTCCAATCCATTCTGATTTAAACTACCAGGCTGCAGTAAGCTGTTTTTTATCAGGAAAACCGGCGGGGTTGTCAGGGATGTCACCCCAATATGCTTCCGACTTCCGTCTCCGGACTTCGGACTCCATTAACTATATCAATCATCAACTCATAAGCCACTTATCCCATCCATCACCTTCACCATATTATCTCTCAATTGAATATTGGGTCCGGCATAATTGTTAACGATAAAAGTAAATGCAATCAAATCTCCATTTCTGCTTCGGGTATATCCACTATATGCTCTTACATTTCCGAGAAAACCACTTTTAGCCATTAGAATTCCCTGGGAACGTGTTCCGTTAAACAACCGGCTTAAGGAACCTGATTTTGCGGCCACAGGAAAACCCTTGGTTAATCCGTCAAATAGACCCTGATTACCTGCAGCATATATGAGCATATCATTCAGTTGTTTTACCGTAATGCTGTTGTATGGTGACAAACCACTTCCATCATGTATTCTTAGTCCCTGAATGTCAATACCGTTTTCTTCCCAGAATCTTATAATTACTTCTGCTCCTTTTATGTATGAGCCTTCATCTTCATAAATTTTACCCAAAGCCTTCAGCAGGTTCTCTGCGTAGGTATTTACACTTGACAAATTGGTTCTTTCTGCTATGGAAATAACAGGCGGTGACTTCCAGCGGCTTAGCATGTTACGTGCAGCAAAACTCGTTTTTTTCTTAAAAGTCTGGTGGGTATAAATTTCTCCATCAATGGATATGTCATTCTCAAGTAAGAAATTTTTGAAAGCGTGAGCAAGAAAATAACCGGGATCAGGCATAGAACCTCTTACCGGAAAATTATTCTGACCAAGGGGTACCGTACCTGTTAACCAGCGTGTATTCTGCCTTGGAACACCATAAATATAAACCTTGTCGCCCGAACCACGCGGACCTGTTGTTACATCGTTAATGAATTCCATACCAGGTATTACCGGTTCGGTGCGAATAACCTGTGCAGGCTCACCTTCAGTGCGGCCGGGTTGAAAATATACTGTATACATATTCTCATAAACAGAAAGAGCATGCGCTCCCGCACCATAATAATTTCCAATATCCTCCCACATCCATTTGGGGGGGATCATATGATCGTCAAAATACGACCCATCGGCAATAATATGTCCTTTAATTTTTCCAATACCGGCTTTCTTTATGTCTTCCAGCCATTTGGCAAACACATTGTTTAATGCCAGACTGTCATGAAGTTGTGATGATCCCAGGGTGGGATCACCTGTTCCGTAAATATAGATATTCCCAGCCAGTTCATTGTTGCTTACTGATCCGTCGTACTGCAACAAAGTTTCAAAACGATGATCAGGTCCCAGCAATGAGAGCGATGTAAGGGTAGTAACTACTTTTTGAGTGGATGCAGGGATCAGTGCAAGGTTGGGATTCACAGAAATGATCTCATTCCCGGTTTCAGCCTGTGTGGCTATAAATCCCCAGGATGCAGTTTGCATGGCTTTATCTGAAGCAAATTCATCAAGTGCTTTTTTTAAGTTTCTGTGGCTTTTTTGCTCCGGTGAGTAAAAAGAAAATAATATGATTATTGCAAATAATGTAAAAGGGATAAGATATTTACTCTTCATAGGAGAATTTTTTATGATACTGAAAATATTGAGTAAATTTCAGGCTTTCAGTAAAATCAGTTTTTCCAAAAAAGAAAAACTACTTTCTGCCGCCAAAAACGGAAATATTGATGTAACTTCCGGGGTTACGGCGAATATCTTCCAGCAATAACTCCAGTTGTTTTGAAGAATTTTCCATGTTGTTGTAAAGTTCCTCATCGTTAACAAGCAGACCCATTGATCCTTCACCTTTGTTGATCCTGTCAAGAATCTGATTTAAACTTGAAAGGCTTTCTTCTGTATTTGCCAGTGTTTGCTGAAGGTTTGCTGCTGCAATACTGTCGGTGATTCCTGAAAGGTTTTGAATAATATTGGTGATCAGTTCATTATTTTCCTTCAGGTTCCAGGAAATTGATTCAGCATTGTAAAGAATTGCCGCCAGCCTTGATGATTCTTTATCTATAGTTTCATCAAGTGTTTCTGTGGTTTGCTCAAGGTTGTAAAGAGTATTCTGAATACTTTCAAAGCTGGCTGTAATATTTTTGCGGGTTTGGGCATTAAATATACTCTGGAAAACAATCATAACAGAATCAACCTGCATGAAAAGTTCATCGGCTCTTTGCTTTATAGGAGCAACAAGTTCACTCACTTCATCCTGAAGTGAACTCTGCTGGGCTGATGCAAGGGTGTCACCATTGGAAATCTGTTCAGGAGAATCGCCCAGTTTAATTATGATTTCGCGGGTGCCGGTAAGACTCATTCCTGTTAAAACAGAAGTTGAATTATCAGGAATTACGACATCTTTACTGATGATATTTTCAACGAGTATTCTGCCTGAACCGTCGGGCATAAAGCGTATGCGATCTACCTGCCCGATGTTTACACCATTCAGCGAAACAGGGTTGGACTCAATAAGTCCGGTTACATCATCATAAACTGCATAAAAAGTAATTTGGCTGGAAAATATATCTTTTCCTTTGAGGAAATTCAACCCCCAGACAAAAAGAAAGATGGCTGCAACAGCCAGGAGACCTATTTTAAATTCACGGGTTATTTTCAAAATAAAATTTTATTAGGGGTTTTGAGCCTTTTGCTCCACATATCTTATAGCCTCATGTAAAGGTATTCGATCGTTGTCCTTAAAAGCAACTATAAAGGCATCTTCAAAACCGTTTGTACGTAGTTTTTGTTGTATTTTGCCGGCAGTTTCTATATTATTTTCATTACCTAAGGTATATTTGTAAAGACCCTCGTGATAGTAAAAGCTTACTCCGTCGAGTCCTTGAAAAACCGGATCATCTGCTGATTTTACCTCTGATGTGGATGCAAACTGAACCCTGAAGCTTATTACCGGTCCTTCAGGTTGCGATTCGGTTATCTCTACAGACTGTCTTCCGCCGGGTGTAACAGAGCCTGACTCCGCTATAGCAACCTGTGAACTTACGCTGCCATTTCCTTTGCTTTGTTGGGCTACAATCTGGTCCTGGTAATTTTTATAGTCTCTGAAAGCCCTGAAAACAGCAGAGGCAATATGTGCCTGACCCATTTCCGACATAAGATACTTTTCTTCCTGCGCATTACTTAAAAATCCTGCTTCAACCAATATACCTGGCATGGTTACATTATACAGTACCAGAAAGCCTGCCTGCTTAACTCCGCGATCATGGCGACCGGCCCGGTCGCGAAACTGATCCTGAATTAACGAAGCCATAGTAAGACTTTGGTTTAAATATATGTTCTGATACATACTGAAAATAATATTGGCTTCAGGAGAATTTGGGTCATAACCACTATAGGTTTCAAGGTAATCTTCCTCATATAAAATAGCAGCATTTTCCTTTTTGGCTACTTCAAGATTTTCCTGGCTCCGATGCAAACCCATTACAAAAGTTTCTGAACCGTATGCTCTCCTGTTTGCAGCAGAGTTGCAATGAATTGAAATGAAGAGGTCTGCTTTGTTTTCATTGGCAATCTGAGCACGGCGATTGAGTCCGATAAATTCGTCGGTTGTCCTGGTATATATTATTTCTACATCGTCAAAATTACTTTCAATATACCCCCCCAGTTTCAGAGCTATGGCCAGCACAATATCTTTCTCCTGTGATTTTGCACCAACAGCCCCGGGATCCTTGCCACCATGGCCCGGATCAATAACAACCGTACGTACATAACCTTGCCTGTCGGCAAAGGCTGTTTGGCTTAAAACAAACAGCAGTGAAAGTATACCAAAAATTATAATCTGTCGTTTCACTTATTAATTGACTGTTTTTTTATAGTTTTGCGCTGTTTTTTCTTACTAGTGTAATACGTTCGGCCAGCTCACATATTGTGCAAAAATAATACTAAAAAGAATTGCGTACAAACTTAGTTTTTAAGTTTTTTGTCATAATTTTCTGTTGTCTTAAACTTTCTTTTTTTAGTGAGGCAAACAGCGTGGGTGTATTTGATTATTCCTTTGACTACAAAATTTATTCTGATACTATAGTTCTACCCGAAGCAAATGACACAATAAGAGTATTTCCCGATACGATACCGGAAATCCTGCAACCCCCTTCCGGTAATGATCTGCAGAATGATACCATTACTGCTGAAAGTATAGCAGATACTTTGAATCCGGAATCTGAAAGACAAACCGGTTCGGGTTTTATTCTTGATACCCGCGTTGAATATTCAGCCAAAGACTCCATCCCATTTGATATCAAAAACCAGATTGTGTATCTTTTTGGTGACGCCGATATGACTTATGGCAATATTCATCTTACCGCAGACTATATAATGATCGATTTTCGAAAGAAGGAACTTTTTGCAAGCGGGCTGCCCGATTCACTTGGCCAGTTGCAGGGGAATCCGGTTTTTGAAGAAGGAGACCAGAGTTTTGAATCATTAGAACTCCGTTATAATTTTGAAACACGCAAGGGACGAACTGTTCAGGTAATAACGGAAGAAGCTGAAGGGTTTATGCATGGAGATGTTGTGAAAATGATGGAAAGCCAGGTAATTCATGTAAGTGATGGTAAATACACTACCTGTGATAACCCCGATCCGCATTTTCATATTTCATTTAATCGTGCCAAGGTGATTCCCAATGATAAAATTATTACCAGTGCTCCACGGTTAACCATTGAAGGGGTAAGAACCCCTCTGATTCTGCCTTTCGGATTTTTCCCCAATACACGGGGTCAGGCATCAGGGATTCTTATGCCATCATATGGTGAAGCAAGAAACAGGGGGTTTTACCTGGAAAATGGTGGTTTCTACTGGGGAATTAATGATTATCTTGATTTGTCCATCAGAGGTGATATTTATTCACGTGGCAGCTGGGCCACAAGATTGGGCTCCAATTACCGGAAAAGATACAAGTTCAGCGGAAGCCTTAACCTTAGTTATGCAATAAATATCCTCGGAGAGGAGGGCCTTCCGGGGTACGAAAAAAGCAGAGACTTCAGAGTTCAATGGAGCCATAGCCAGGACCCCAAAGCACGACCTAATAGTGTTTTCAGAGCTAACGTAAATGCTGGAAGCAGTTCTTTTAATCGTTTTAATCCTACTACAACTTCCGATTATCTGTCCAATACTTTTTCTTCAAACATCAGTTACTCGGCAAATTGGGCGGGAAGATATAATCTTTCTGTAAATGCCCGCCACAGTCAAAATACTCTTACCGAAACAGTTGACCTTAGTTTGCCCGAAATAGCATTCAGTGTATCGCGGTTTTACCCTTTCCGGCGTCGTGAACCTACAGGTAAACTCAGGTGGTACGAAGAAATTACCATGAATTACAACATGAATGCAAGTAACCAGATCACTGTTCCTGAAGCGGAGATGTTTACAGCAACCATGTTTGATAATATGAAAAATGGTGTACAACATACAATCCCTCTGAGTCATAGTTTCAGAGTCCTGGGACACTTTAACCTGAGTAACTCTTTAATTTATAATGAAAAGTGGTATTTCCAGAAGATTGAAAGACGCTGGGAAGCTGACCCGACAGATGGTTTCACCGAGCCGGATGGAAACATCCCGGGAACTGTTATTACAGACACTTTGGGAGGATTTTATGCCGTTCGTGATTTTAACTATTCAACATCTTTGAATACAAAAGTTTATGGTCTGATGCAGTTTAACCGGGGACCTGTTACTGCTTTACGTCATGTTATTACACCAAGCTTAAGTTTTTCTTACCGGCCTGATTTTGCTGATCCTTTCTGGGGTTATTATGGTTATTATGATGATCCAAATCGCGATGAACCCGTTCGTTATTCACATTTTGAAGGAGCACGTTATGGATTTCCTGCCGCAGGAAGATCAGGTTCCATCAGCCTTTCATTGGGCAACAATCTTGAAATGAAAGTCAGGAGTCAAAAAGATACTGTGTCAGGTGAACGAAAAATTGCACTTATTGATAACCTGTCAATTTCAGGTAGTTACAATCTTGCTGCCGATTCATTGAATATGAGTGATATCAGGGTTAGCGGCCGAACCAGGTTGTTTGGTCAGTTTGATGTTACCTACAGCGGCTCATTTTCACCTTATGCTGTTAATGACCAGGGCAGGGCCATAAATAAATATTTATGGGAAGAAGAGGGAAAGTTGTTACAACGCACCAACACACAATGGAGCCTGAGTTTTAATTATAACTTAAGCTCAAAAAAATCTTCAGGCAGCAGCGGAAGAGAAGGGTCCGGAGGCCGTCCTGGTTCGATGGATCAGGGTATGCCGGGTTTTCAGGATAACGGAATGAATGGTGATGAACAGGAAGATGTTGCCCCCGAACCGGAACCAATTCCACAGGGCGTAATAGATTATTCTGTGCCCTGGTCTTTGCGTTTTTCATATAATTTTTCATACAATGCAAGATTAAACAGAGAAATATTGCAAACCGACAGAACATATCTGCAAAACCTTAACTTCTCAGGCGATATAAGTCTGACACCCAACTGGAGAATAGGTTTTACAAGTGGATATAACTTCGACGAAAATAAAATTACTTATACGTCTGTTGATATTTATCGTGATTTACATTGCTGGGAATTTACAATAAACTGGATTCCATTCGGATTCAGGCAAAGCTATAATTTCACCTTAAGGGTAAAATCATCAGTGTTACAAGATCTGAAATTGACCCGGAGAACGCATCACCTTGACAGAGCTTTCAACTAAAGAATCCGGAAATTATATAATCATATATTTTTTGAAAATGTTTTTAAGAAATAATTAGTGGTTTTGAAAAAAAAATTGAATATTTGCACTGTGCAAAATCAGGAAGAGATTACAAGGTGGCAAATAAGTCCATTTCCTGTTATTTGTGCCAGAATCCGTAAATTTTGTTTTTCTGTAAAGCTAATTTTATTTTAATTACATAGTAATGTAACCCTGCTTTTTATTATGTTTGCTAATTAAGAAAAAGGGTTTTAATCAGTTCACTAAATAAACATATTGGAATGAAGACAATTATTCAGATTGGTTTAGCCATTGTTATCCTGGTATTGGTGTATTTTATTTATGATAGTATAATGGAGCCTGTGCGTTTCAATGAGGAAGTTGAACGCCGTGAGGCTATGGTCATTCAAAGACTGAAAGATATCAGGCAGGTACAGATCGCTCACCGTTCAAGGTATGGTGCATTTAACAGTGATCTTGATTCATTGGTAGCTTTTGTAAAACAGGATTCATTGCCTGTAATACGCGCTATTGGTAGTGTACCCGATTCAATTACTGAAACTGAAGCCGTCAGGTTAGGTATCGTGCAACGTGATACCATTTGGGTTATGGCTAGTGATAGTCTTCTCATAAGAGCACGTTATCCTGTTGATTCACTTCCTTATGTCCCTTTCACTGGTGGTAAGAGATTTGAAATGGATGCCGGAAAAATCGAACGTGGATTAACGGAATTGCCGGTTTTTGAAGCCAGTACTCATCCATCTGATTATCTTGGGGACATTGACCGCTGGAAAGTTTATTATACAGGACAAAGAATTATTGAAGACGGACTGCGCGTTGGCTCAATGTTTGAAGCTTCCACAGATGGAAACTGGGAGTAACAAAAAATTGCATAATGCAAAACATTGTTAAAGAACTCCACAATATTCATGATACAGGGATTCATGAACAAAATGATCCCGAAAAAAAAATCTTATCCATCGAGCTTTCGCTCGATGGATTTTCTTATTGTGTGCTCGATGCTAAAAAGTTTATTTATTTCGCTCTTGAATCTTATGCGTTTGAGGACATAAAAGAATTGAATGATCTTTCTCCGGTGATGGATGAATTGGTGAGAGAAAAGCACATGCTAACTGCATCTTACCAAAGAATAAGCCTTGCCTTAAATACTCCTGACGTTACACTGGTTCCTTCAGAATTGTTTTCTTATTCCCAAAAAAGTAAATATTTAAACCTGAATACTTACCAGCAGGATGAATCGGAGATCCAGGTAGATAAACTTAATAATTTATCTGCCTTTGGAATTTATCCAATACCGAAACAATTATTACATAAAATAAATTTTCTTTTTCCTGCCTGTCGCATACGGCATATTTCTACAAGTCTGATAGAAAATCTGCTTTACATGGTTCGGTATGGACACTTTAATCCGCAACTCCTGCTTCATGTGCAAAAAGGTCAGTTCCAGATTCTCTTTTTCGAAAAAGAAAACCTTGTTTTTTATAATTCTTACCGTTATCAGACCTGGGACGATCTTTTTTATTACCTGTTCTTTGTATTGGAACAACTGGGATTAGATGCAGAGAAGCTTGATCTTATGCTTTATGGAGAGATCAGCATAGAAAGTGATTTGTATAAAAAGATAAAACTGTATTTTAAATCTTTCAATTTTGGTCCCCGAAATGATCTTTATAAATACAGTGTTGCTTTTGATGATATACCACATCATTACTTTTACAATCTTTTAAGCCTTAATGCATGCGGATAATTGGCGGGAAAAACCAAAGAAGACAAATAATTGCCCCGGCAAAGCTTCCTGTAAGGCCTACAACGGATATAGCCAAGGAAGCATTGTTCAACATTTTTAATAATCATTTTGATTTTGAAGATATTGATGTACTTGATCTTTTTGCCGGTACAGGAAATATTTCATTTGAATTCGCATCCAGGGGGGCCAAACAAATTGTGGCCGTTGATATTAACAATCATTGTACACAGTTTATAAAACAGACTTCCGGGAAACTTGATTTTAACACAATAAAGACAGTAAGGGCAGATGTATTTCAGTTCCTTAAGATCTGTAAAATTTCTTTTGATATTATATTTGCTGATCCACCATACAATATGGAACGACTTAAAATCATTCCTGACAGGGTGTTTGATGCTGATATTCTGTTGCCGGACGGGTGGCTCGTAGTTGAGCATAACGATAGTTTAAAATTTAGTGATCACCCTCGTTTTTTTGAATCCCGGCATTATGGCAAGGTGAATTTCAGCTTTTTTAAAAATATACAGGAAAATGATTAATATCCGCAGGGCTGAACCCATTGATATTTTACAAATTGTTGATTTTCAAATTAAAATGGCCGCCGAGACTGAAGATCTTCATTTAAACAGAAAAACAGTCACAAAAGGTGTTACGCATATATTTGATCAAAATAAGAAGGGTTATTATCTTGTTGGAGAATCAGATAAAAAGATAATTGCATCTATACTGATTCTTTATGAATGGAGCGATTGGCGAAACGGTAATGTAATATGGCTCCATTCGGTTTATGTAAAGCCGGAATTCAGAGGAAGCGGTGTATTCAGAACAATGTATAATCATATAAAGCAAACCGTTATAAAAGATGATTCAATTATGGGGATCCGGCTTTATGTTGATAAGAACAATAAGGATGCTCAGTTGGTTTATCGTAAACTTGGCATGAATGAAGAGCATTACAGAACATTTGAATGGATGAAAAATTTTTGATTTTTAGTAAAGGGAACTTTTATGAAACGTATAGCTGTTTTTCCAGGGTCGTTTGATCCGATTACAAAAGGGCATGAGTCAATAATCAGAAGAGCCATCCCTTTATTCGATAAGATAATTGTTGCCATTGGAGTAAATGCTGAGAAGTCGGGCTTTTTTTCTGTGGAAAAGCGAAAACAATGGCTGGAGATAGTATTTGAGAATGATACCACCGTTTCAGTTGATGTTTACTCAGGTCTTACAGTTGAGTACTGCAAAGCCAACGGCATAAATTATATCTTAAGGGGCTTACGAACTTCTGCCGATTTTGAATTTGAACGCAGTATAGGCCAGGTAAATAAAAAATTGTACCCATCGATAGAGACTGTTTTTTTGCTTACAACTCCGGAGCTCACAGCCCTTAATTCATCGATTGTAAGAGATATAATCCGACATGGTGGAGACCCGTCACCGTTTGTTCCCGACGGAGTTGACTGTAAAGAATGACGAACCTGACACATCTGTCTTAAAAATATTTTTTACAGTATTTCGTTTTCCCCTAAAATTAATAGCAGTTCATATTATTGATGAAGAAAATCCTGACATTACTTCTGCTTTTTCAAACCGGTTTATTGTTTAGCGAAAATTCCCGCATAAAAATTAATGGTTATTTCCCGGGAGCAGAAGGACTGACAATCCGGTTAATGGAATATGGCGACCTGATTTCTTTCCGTGAGCAGGAAATCAGTTCAGCTGTTATTGATGATTCGGCCAGTTTCAGTATTGAGATTATAAGACACAATCCACAGTATGTTTTTTTCAGGATTGATCATGCCCTTATGGGGATGTTTGTTGAACCCGGAAATACCTATTCACTGGATTTTGAACCTGTAAATTTCCCCCACCTGGATGACAGCCGGAATCCATACCTTGACCCATGGTATTTCAATTTTAATGTCGTTAAACCGGAGAACAACCTGAATGATCTGATTGATGAATTTGAAAAGCTGTTTAATGATTTTCTTATTAAAAATTTTTCACGAATACACCAGGGAAGAAACCGCAGCTTGTTTGATGACTTTCGTTTATTTACCGATTCAATCTACGATGAGATTGAGCATGAATGGTTCAGAGATTATTATCATTACAAATTTGCTTACTATTACCGCACTGCAAATCTTGAAAGCTTAAGCGCGCAAATGGATAATTATATTCTCAACAGACCTGTATTATACCATAATACGCAATATATGAATTACTTTAATACAGTTTTTGATACATATATATTTGCCGGTAGCAGAAATATACAGGTTTCGGATCTGACACATACGGTTAACCGGCTGAATAGCTACAATGCCCTGATGGATTCTCTCGGAAAAGATACATTGCTGAGAAATGAACCTTTACGTGAGTTGGTTATGATTAAGGCTCTTCAGGATATGCACTCGAACCCTGTCTATATTAAGCAAAATGTTGAGAGCATTCTTAGGTATGTTAGTAAAAACAGTAAGTTTCCGGAACATCGGATTATTGCTGAGAATATTCTTTTTAAGAAAAACAAACTTACCCATGGTTTTCCTGCCCCAGGTATTGTTGTGTATGATATTAACGGTAATGCAAAACAAATACCTGGTGATTTTAAAGGCAAGATTATTTATATGGGTTTTTGGGCTTCATGGTGCGAAAGTTGCTTAGTTGAATTTGTTGCTTTGAATGAAATTTATAAACAGTTTGATAACCACGATGAGGTCGTATTTATAAATATTTCCGTTGAAAGAGATCAATCTGTTTTCAGGGCATTTGTGCAAGGCAATGACTATCCGTGGTATAATTTCCATTTTAACCATGATTTTCGTATTCTGGATGACTACGATGTTCGGGCTCTACCTGTTTATGTAATCATTGATGAACAGGGCCGTATTGTAGACTACCCGGCCATGAAACCCAGCGATGATTTGATTGAAAGGATTAACCGCATTTTGCAATAAATAAAGGAAGTTCTAGATCAGGCTTTGCTGAAATTCATATACCAGTTCTTTTACAGAAAGAAAAGCATTATCGAGTATTTTTTCTGATACCGGGATATCGAGCCACCTGGCTTCGGTTATATCTTCTTCTATCTGCACCTTAATGTTTTTCCAGTTTTCTGAAGACATATGGTACCAGTAGCTTCTTTTTATTGCATATTCATGATTCTTCAATTGATAAATATGCCAGGTTGAAGGTAAGGGTTTTATAATGCTCAGCCCGGAAATCCCACATTCTTCTTCAACTTCGCGTATAGCTGTCTGTTCAAGATTCTCATCTCCTTCGGGCTTTCCCTTAGGCAAGTCCCATTTCTCATGGCGGAAAATGAACAGGATCTGTTTTCGGGGGTTTTGCACCAGTCCGCCGGCAGCTTCCAGATAATTCAAATGTTCAGAAAAATACTTTTTAAGGATTGTATTATCAGTGCCTGTTATCTTTATTATTCTTTCATTTATTGTTTCAATATTTTTTATCCGGTTCTCAAGGCCATCTTTTTTCAGATCATCAAACCTTATGCTTCGTGTATCAGGTAAATCTTCTCTGGTTGAGGCTGTAATTTTTTTATTTCCGATGTAAATATTTCCCATGATAGAGGTGTTATAGTATTCTTATGTATGAAATACAAAGTTAATTCTATTTAAGAATGTATTTTTCGAAAACCATTAGTGATTTAGTGATTTATATTGATGATAGACTATTGAATTGGTTTGATTTTGTTGAGTGATGATCTGAAATCAAAAAAAAATATGTAGGTTTGCGGCCGCTTAACCAATAATTCAGATCAAAGTGAAAAATCAGGAATCAACCGCAGAAAAAGTCGCATCTTACCTTCTAAAGATAGAAGCAGTTAGGCTTAATGCACATGAACCTTTTACCTGGGCATCGGGATTAAAGTCACCCATTTATTGCGATAACCGCCGTATACTGTCTTTTCCTGATGTGCGTGCATTCATAAAAAAATCACTTGCTGCGCGAGTGAAACAACTTTACCCTGATGCAGAAGTTCTTGCCGGTGTAGCAACCGGAGCCATTGCCCATGGTGTTCTTGTGGCAGAAGAGTTGGGTTTACCATTTGTTTATGTTCGCAGTAAAGGAAAAGAGCATGGTTTGGGCAATCAGATTGAAGGAGTATCCCCCGTAGGGAAAAAAGTTGTGGTTATTGAAGATCTTGTATCAACGGGAAAAAGTAGTCTTGCCGCTGTAGATGCTTTGTTAAATGCAAAAAGCAATGTATTAGGCATGATAGCTATTTTTACTTATGGATTGGAACAGTCAGATGATAATATGAAACTGGCCAAATGCAATCTAAACACTCTTACCAACTATGATACACTTCTGAAACAAGCCATAAATGAAGGCTTTCTGCATCATAGTAATAAAAAGACCCTGGAAATGTGGCGGGAAAATCCCACAGAATGGGGGCGGAATTTTAAATAAATATTTATTAATTATATGTATTGTAATGACAGAATTTGTAAGTGACAGAGTTGATATAAATGCACCATCAGGTAAAGTATTTGATTTTTTGAGTGATTTTACAAATTTTGAACATCTGATGCCTGAGCAAATAAAAAACTGGAAGGCTGATAAAGATAGCTGTTCCTTCACTATAGAAGGAATGGCAGACTTATCTATGCGAATAGCTGCAAAAAACCCCAATAAAAATATTCATATTGTTGCGGAAGGTAAAAATCCACTGGACTATACTCTTGATTGTTTCCTTTTTGAAAATGGAGAAGATCAAAGTAAGGTTGAAATCGTTTTCAATGCAGATCTGAATCCTTTCATTAAAGCAGTAGCATCGCGACCTTTGCAAAATTTTGTTGATATGCTTGCCCGTAAATTGAAAGAATATTTCGACTGATAAATCAAATAATAAATGCTACCTCCTTGAAATCAAATGATTTTATTTCTCCTTGATTTATCATAATTATTAACCTGCCGTAAGGATCGGTTCCCTGAATTTTCCCCTTAAAAGTCTTGCCGACACTCTCAAACCCGGCTTCTTCAAATATCCTGTATAGGTTTCTGCTGTATGGATTATCTAACATATGGCTTTCTCCTGATTTGAGTATATTGTAAAAATGCACAATTTGTTCTGATAGAACTTCTAAGCATTTATTAATATCATATTCATTTCCGGTTAGTATTTTCAGGGAAACCGGATTGGGTGCATCGGAAGAAAAAGTTTCCTGATTTATGTTAAGTCCAATACCTGCAAAGCATTCTTTAATAGTGTTACCGGCAATATTATTTTCAACCAGAATGCCTGCAATTTTTTTATCTGCCACATATATGTCATTCGGCCATTTTATGGTTACGCTTTCTGGTCCGTTATAAAAAATGTTTACAGTTTCTTTAACTGCCAGTGATAATACTTTGGTTAAGAAAAATTGTTTATCAATAGGTAAAAATGAAGGGTTCAGTATCCAGGTAGCTGTAATATTTTTACCAGGTTGACTTTCCCATGAGTTGCTGCTATACCCTCGTCCGGCATACTGTTCATCACAGACAACAATGCTGCCTTCCCGCAAGTTATCAGACACTACAAGTTCCTTTGCTTTTTTATTTGTTGATTCGAGGCGTGGAAATCTTAAAATATTATCAAAAAGATACATTGAATCAGATTTTTATCGAAGTTAAAATTACCTGTATATATTTTTTAAGCAAAATTTAATTATTCTGATATTAAACAGAACATAATGACATTAATATCGTTTGATTATGGCATAGTAAAGTTTAATATTGCAAAAACTATTTTGCAATACATATAAAAAACTGTAAAGCAATAGCTACAGGCATTTTAAACAGCAACATATTCGTTAAAAATACTTACTTTTGCAGTTTATAAACAGCCTGTTTATTGAGCAAAAACAATAAGTAGTTGTTATATTTAAAAAGAGATAAAAAAAACAGGTAAAATTAAATATAATGCATGGTTAGTGAAAAAACACTTGAAGTAACTGAAGTTTTAAAAGAAGAGATTGTCAAGGGTATTCAGGAAAAAAAGGGTCTCAATATTACTTGTCTGAATCTGGCCAAAATCAACAGTACAGTATGTGATTATTTTGTTGTTTGTCACGGTACAAGCAATACTCACGTTCATGCTATTGCTGAATCCGTTGAAGAACAGGTTAATAAACATATTGGGCTGAAACCAAGCCGAAAAGAAGGATTTATTAATGCTGAGTGGATACTGCTTGATTATCTCGATGTTGTTGTGCACGTATTTCAACAAAACGTAAGAGAATATTATAAACTTGAAGATCTTTGGGCTGATGCTCCTGCATTAATGATTGAAGATTGAAAGAATTACGAAGTTTTGTTTTAAGATTGATATTATTAAATACAGAAAATACCTCCGATGAATAAAGAAGAAAATAAAAATACCCAGGATACCGGAAAACCTAATGGTAAGCCTGCAAATAATAAAAAGGACCAGAATAACAGCCAGGGAAAGGGAAAGCCTCCTTTTAATTTTTACTGGATATATGGTATCCTTGCAGTTTTGTTTATTGCGCTTCAGTTTTATAACTGGGGTGGAAGTGCTATTGAAATTTCACAACAACAGTTTGAAACCCGGCTATTGGGATCAGGTGACGTTGACAAGATTATTGTTGTAAACCGCGAGCTGGTAGAAGTATTTATTCGCGAAGATCGTATTGGTAACTATGATGACATCACTGAACGCGGAATTACTGAAGGACCACATTATACCTTTAAAATTGGTTCAGTTGAAAATTTCGAACAACTGGTGCGTGATTCTCAGCAGGATGTAGCTTCCGATCAGAGAGTCCCTATATTCTATGAACAACGAAAAGACTGGGGAACCGACATACTGAGCTGGCTCTTGCCCATAGGCTTGCTTATTGTTTTCTGGATTTTTATCATGCGTCGTATGGCAGGTGGTGCAGGAGGCGGTCAGATTTTTAATATTGGTAAATCGAAAGCGCAGGTTTATGATAAAGACACCAGGGTGAACATCAACTTTAACCACGTTGCTGGCCTGGATGAGGCTAAAATTGAATTGATGGAAATAGTAGATTTCCTGAAAAATCCTCAAAAATATACCAATCTAGGAGGTCAGATACCTAAAGGAGCCCTCCTTGTAGGGCCTCCCGGTACTGGTAAAACACTGCTTGCCAAAGCTGTTGCAGGCGAAGCACAGGTGCCTTTTTTCTCATTAAGCGGATCTGATTTTGTAGAAATGTTTGTGGGTGTGGGAGCATCAAGAGTAAGGGACCTGTTTAAACAAGCAAAGGAAAAGGCCCCATGTATAATTTTTATTGATGAAATAGATGCCATTGGCCGTGCAAGAGGCAAAAACCCGATGACCGGAGCCAATGATGAAAGAGAAAATACGCTTAACCAGTTATTGACCGAGATGGATGGATTTGGAACAAATGTAGGTGTAATTATTCTCGCTGCTACCAACCGTGCCGATATCCTTGACCGCGCACTACTCCGTGCCGGCCGTTTCGACAGGCAGATACAGGTTGAAATGCCCGATCTGGAAGAGCGAAAGGCTATTTTTAAAGTTCACATGAAACCTCTTAAACTTTCGGAAGATGTGAAAGCTGAATTTATGGCCAGGCAAACACCCGGTTTCTCAGGTGCCGATATTGCCAATGTGTGTAATGAAGCAGCACTGATAGCGGCACGCAGAAACAAGAAAATCATTGAAAGGCAGGATTTCCTGGATGCAGTGGATCGTATTATTGGAGGCCTTGAAAAAAGGAATAAAATAATCTCTCCGCATGAGAAAAAAGTTATTGCTTTTCATGAATCCGGGCATGCATCAACGAGCTGGCTGCTTGAGCATGCGCACCCATTGGTAAAAGTTACCATAGTGCCACGTGGCAAAGCTTTGGGTGCCGCCTGGTATCTGCCCGAAGAAAGGCAGATAACAACATATGAACAATTATTTGATGAAATAACATCTGCACTGGGCGGTCGGGCTGCCGAAGATATTATTTTTAACAGAGTATCAACAGGAGCTCTTAATGATCTTGAGAAAGTTACCAAACAGGCTTATGCAATGATAACTTATTTTGGATTGAATAAGAAAGTTGGTAATATCAGTTATTATGATTCAAGCGGGCAAAGTGAATATTCATTTACAAAACCTTATTCTGAAAAAACTGCCGAAATTATTGATAAAGAAGTGAGTATTCTGGTAGAATCAGCCTACCAGCGCGCAAAGAATATTCTTTTGGAGAACAAAGATAAGCTTGAAAAACTGGCCCATTTACTTTTAGAAAAAGAAGTTATTTTCAGGGAAGACCTTGAAGGTATTTTTGGCAAACGGCCATTCCCCGATCAGGAGCATGAAACTTATCCGGAGAAGGCCAAAGAAGATGAAAAGGAAGAGAATAAGAAAACTTCAGGAAAAGAAGAAAAAACGAAAAAAGCTCCCGAACCTGCAGCAGAACCTGATAAAAGTGTTAACCTTGCTGATATTAAGGATGAAAAACCATCTGCCAAACAATAAGTAAAATCATTAAATTCAATGGACGATGGAAGAAAGTACTTCCCGTGAAAAAGTATTAAAAGCTGTAAGAGATGCATTGGTAAATCCAATGGACCCTCCTTATCCAAATGAAGAAAAAATCCATGATGTATATGGTGCTCCCGAATCGGATATTCCTGAAATTGCTTTTGCAGAAGCCTTGTCTAAGGTAAATGGTAATTTTGTTTTTAATGGCGATGAGGAAGAGTTTGCAATAAATTTGAAGTCGTTTCTGGATGCCCGAAGTTTCGATTCTTTTCATTGCTATGAACCTGATATACAAAAAATTCTTAATGATAACGGTATTTTTTGTTTTAATGCAAGGGATGAGTTTAAGGATTGCCAGGCAGGAATTACAAGCTGTGAATTTTTAATAGCCCGGCTGGGAAGTATTATGGTAAGCAGCAAACTTGCAAGCGGAAGAAAAGGATTTATTTACCCACCCGTTCATATTGTTTTGGCTTACCGCCATCAGCTTGTGTTTGATATAAAAGATGCATTTGCTGAACTCACGAAAAAATATACTGAAACAGGATTACCCTCAATGATAAGTTTGATAACCGGACCCAGCAGAACAGCTGATATTGAAAGGGTTCTTACGATAGGGTGCCACGGACCTCGTGAGCTACATATTCTTATAGTA
>CAYXIT010000008.1:31781-41359 GCA_964465275.1 uncultured Bacteroidales bacterium
GCATGGGCCCGAAGAACTAAATGTTTTTTTTATTGATAAATAAAATTATTCCATCTTTGTGGATATATGAAAGAGAAGCTGCAGGTTGTTTACACTACGCAATACGAATTTAAAGCTGAACTAACCAAAGCAGTTCTGGAAGATAACGATATAAAATGTTTCTCATTGAGCAAAAAAGACTCAGCTTATTTGTTTGGAGAAATAGAACTTTATGTTGAACCTGATGATGTGCTCAGGGCAAGAAAAATTATAGAAAGGGAACAACTTTGAGTAATCTGGTAAAAAGGACAATAACCGGTGTTTTTATTGTTATTCTCATTATCTTTTCAGTTGTTTTAAGCAAGTATTTTTTTACCGGCTTATTTTTGATAATAACCATATTAGGGCTATGGGAATTTTATTCATTACTTGAAAAAGTTGATATAAATCCCAATAAAACACTGGGCACTATTGCAGGAGCATTCCTATTTATTTCGAATGCCTCCGTTGCATTACATATTGCCCCGGTTGAAATACTATTAGTAAATTTTTTACTGGTTTTTCTGGTTTTTTTAGTTGAACTTTATCGTAATATACCTAACCCCTTTACCAATGTGGCTTTTACTTTCTTTGGACTGCTGTATGTTGCTGTGCCGTTTGCTTTACTGAATTATTTTCCAAATCCGGCTCTTAAAACTGATGTTTACAATCCATCGATTGTTTTAGGTTTTTTCTTCCTTATCTGGGTTAATGAGTCTGGTGCATATATTGTTGGTACTGCAATGGGAAAGCATCGTTTGTTTGAAAGGATATCACCCAAAAAAACCTGGGAGGGAACATCGGGTGGGGGAGTACTATGTTTGATTACTGCCTGGATATTGGGGATGTATTTCGAGGAGATAAGTGTGCTTAACTGGTTCATTATTGGAGGGTTAGTGGTAGTGTTAAGCACTTATGGCGATTTGTTTGAATCCATGTTAAAGAGAAGTATCAATACAAAGGATAGTGGAACTATTTTACCGGGACATGGCGGAATTCTCGATCGCTTTGATGGATTTATTATGGCTACTCCCTTTGTGTTCGTTTATCTTTTATTGATTTCCTGAACCAAGGCTGCAAATTCGGGTTTATAGTGATATAATTAAAGTTGATTTATATAGTTTTTTAATTGTTATTTCAATAGATGAAAATACACAGAGAAGGATATACCAGCCTTTTTATGACCTTATTGTTTATTGCTGGTCTTGTTGTTGTTATTAATGCAGTATGGCCTGATCAAACCCAATGGCATTATATCGCTTATTTAGTATTAGGATTGTTCTTTTTCATAATACTTCAGTTTTTTCGATCTCCTGCAAGGATAACTCGGGTAGATGATAATCACATTATTAGCCCTGCAGATGGAAAGATTGTAGCAATTGAAAAAACCTTTGAAGATGAATACCTTCATGAAGAAAGGCTGCAGCTATCCATTTTTATGTCGCCTGTTAATGTACATGTTAACTGGTATCCATCAAGTGGAAGCATATCCTATTATAAGTACCATCCCGGAAAATACCTGGTAGCCTGGCATCCCAAATCATCTACTAATAATGAACGTGCAACAGTTGTTATTAAACACCATAAACACGGAGAAATATTGGTTCGGCAAATTGCCGGGGCTCTTGCCCGGCGAATTGTTACCTATAGTACTGAAGGCGAAAATGTACATCAGGGCAGTGAAATGGGATTTATTAAATTTGGTTCACGTTTAGATGTTCTTTTGCCGGTTGATGCTGAAGTAAATGTTAAATTAGGCGATATGGTTCGTGGTAGTGAGAGTATTCTTGCTATTCTGGGCAAGAGCTGATCATTACAAAATATCAAGTATTTCTTTCAGACTATTTACAGCATAAGTTGGCTTTTGGGTTTCCGGTTTTACCGGCTTGTGCTTTACCCAGATCTGATCCATTCCTATCTGATGAGCCCCTAAAATATCTGCATCCGGATCATCACCAATCAGAATGCTTTCATTGGGTCTGGCCTTGGTTTTGTTAAGTGCATAATCAAAAAAACGTTTGTCGGGTTTTCTGAAACCGGCCATCTCTGATGTAATGATATTTTTAAAGTACTTTTTCAACCCGCTGTTTTCTATCTTGGTAAACTGTACTTCCTCAAAACCATTTGTAACTATATGCATATCGTATTTTGGAAGGAGCTTATCAAGTACTTCTATCGTTCCGGGATAAAGGTTTGTTTTTAAAGGGCTCTTCTGAATATAATGGGCTGCCATATCTGATGCCAGTTCATTATCAGAAATGTTGCAGATCGATAAACTATGGTTAAACCTGCTGAAATTAAGTCTTTCCTTTGTAATTTTCCCGCTTTTGTAAGCTTCCCAAAGTGCAATATTGATTTTCTGATAAATATTGTAAAACAGATTGGCATCATCAATCCCTTTTTCCTGGAGCTTAAAATGGGTGCACATTTCCAGAAATGTTTCCTTGTTGTTGGTGTCAAAATCCCATAAGGTTCTGTCGAGGTCAAAAAATAAATGTTTGTAAATACTCAAAATCAGATATGTTTTTCTTTCTGTTACTATGATTTCTGAAAAGTGCTTGCAAAAATACAAAAAAACGGGCCGAATCAAAGTATTAATCCGGCCCGTTTTTCAAAATAGTAAAACCGATCAGTTTCTTGATCCTATTCTGCCCCCTGCACTGGTATTAATACCTACAATAACAGGATTGCCTGTGTATGTTACCGAGCCGCCTGCACTTGCAGATGCATTCAGTTCTTTTGTATTTACATCAATGCTGGCTCCTGCTGTGGCAACTGCATTAGCTGAACCACTTTCCATTTCAAATGCGTCAATACTGCCTCCGGCATTCGATTCAAGTTCGATCACTTCGCTTTCTCCTTTCAGGAAAATTCTGGAACCTGCATTTTGTATGGCAGATAAGTGTTCAAAAAAGCCTTCAATTTCTATACGGGCTCCGGCATTGGCAACTATTCTCAGTTTGGTGAGAAAAAGTTTATCGGTGGTTTGAAACCTGGCTGAACCTGATACTTCAATACTGCTAATACTGGCATTGCTGAGCTCAACAAGGATATCTTCATTTGACATTACGGGTTCTAATGACTCAATTATCAATTCGCCTCTCTTTATTTCTGTCCTGATATATTCATGAAGGTTTGAGTCGGTAATTACTTTTAATTCAATTATACTGTCCTGTGTAAACAAAACCTTATAATTGCCCCGTACTTTGATCTTGTCAAAATCTTCAACATCAATATACTTTTCTGTAATATCCCCATTGCCTAAATGAAATCCTTTTTTAATGTCTGATCTGATAAATATCATCACTATTACCAGTGTAAGAATAATGATTATGAATGCGGTTAATAATATTAAATTGCTCTTTTTCATTTCTTTGTTGATTTAAGGTGAAAATTCCAAAAACTATTGATTCTGGTCATAAATTTCTTCCATTTCTTTACAACTGATGTCAAGCAGTTTCATTGTTTTCATTAAAACAGGAAGATCTCTTTCAATGAATTCAGCTCTTTTCAATTCAAGTGCTTTTTGATAACCTTCTTCTGTAACGAAATAACCAATACCTCTTTTGTTGTATATGATATCTTTTTCCTGCAGATAAACGAAGGCTCTCATGGCCGTGTTAGGGTTTACTTCCATAGTAACTGCAATATCTCTGACAGAAGGAATCCTTTCATTGGCTTTCCAGTTCTGGAGCAATATATTCTCGCAGAAATTGTCTGCAATTTGCATATAAATGGGTTGATTTTCTAAAAATTCCATATCAAACCTCCCTTTCTTTTAATTTAAAATAACTCACTATAAGGAAAAAAGGAGCAGTAACCACCCAGAAAATAGTTCTGGCAATTTCAGGAATATTCACTGTAAAGAAATGCATAGTATCAGCAGGAATGTTTTCTTCATTCAGCTGATTATATTCTCCCAGTATAAGCCACCCTGCAAAAACCATAATTATGCTAAAAACTCCCTGGATTACAAAAATGCTTAATAATGTTTTCAAAAGATTGTTTTTTCTGAAATACAGGGCTCCCAGGAAGAAGACACTTTGGGTAACTACATAAATTCCCATGATTTTAATTCCGTCATTGGTAAATGGATTATAAATTTCGATCCCTGTATTGAATAAAAAGGATGAAAGAAGACTCGCCAAAGCTAGAATTACTGTTAAGAATACATTGGCAATAACGATGTATAAAAATGAAGTGATCAGCCAGTTTGATAACAACTTTTCAATGGTATTTGCCGGTAACATGAGATAGAACTGCCCCCTTGCCGGTGTATGAATTTCATTGTATGCCATAGAAGTTATCAGATAACCGGCTATGAAGATAAATGTAACCCCTGTTGTTGAAAGTGCTGAAAGGTTAAATAATCCGCTGCTGTAACTCTGCAACAGCGAAATAACAATAAGAACACCGCTAATTGCACCAAGACCAACCAACCAGGTTTTCAGGTTAATAATGGAATGCCTTTTCATTAGCAGGAATAATCGCTGTATTGAAAATTGATTTATTTTGTCCATGGTTTTATGATTTTATTGCTTCGTTCATAATTTCTGAATTTTTTATTACTCCATTAAATAGGAGTTCAAGATCAACAGCTGTATCTTGCCCGGTATTTTTTCTGATAGCAGCTTTTCCACCAAGCACCTCCTCGGCATAAAGAATACCCTCTCCGCTATCATCTTTAATTTTTCCGAAAGTAAGCCTTGTAGATATATCCATAAGGCTGTGCTTAAAGATGATTGTACCGTTGTCAAGAATAATAACGTGGTCAATGATACTGGCAAGGTCTCTTACCTGGTGAGTGGAAATAATAATACATTGTTCTTCGGTTGAAGCAGCCGCCATTATTCTGCGAAACTGACTCTTGGATGGAATATCCAAACCATTGGTAGGCTCATCCATTAACAAAACATTGGTTTGCGTTGCCAGCCCGAAAGCGATAAGAAACTTTTTCTTCTGGCCATAAGAATAGGCTGTAAGCTTTTTGTCATTTGAAATTTCGAATTCTTTCAGGTATTTATCCAACAAGGTATAATCAAACCTGGGATAAAATGGTGCATTCATCTCAACGAACGATTTTATACTAACCGGTGGAAGTACAAATTCCTCAGGTATTACATAAATGTTGGCCAGGATTTCGGGCAACCTGCTGCTTACATCTTTTTCAAACATAAGGCATTGTCCGCTTTTTGGGAAAAGTAAACCTGACATAAGCTTCAATAAAGTGGTTTTGCCGGCTCCATTCATGCCAAACAATCCGTAAATGTTTCCTGATTGAAGCTCCAGGTTGAGTTCCCTGAATAATTGCTGGTTTTTTTTGTAGCCAAAATCCAGCTTTTCAATTTTTACCATAATTTTTGCGTTTATTAAGTTACTAATGTAATACTAAACTAATACACTGCAAATCTAATATAGTAATTTGAATTGTGCAAGTTTTTTTTAAAAAAAATGCAATATTTTTTTGATTTAAAATGTAAGAAACTGATATTTAACAATTTAAGTGCATGCTAAAAATATATTAGCATCCAGGTAAGGTAAGAAGCTGATGAAGGGTTATATTTTTACTTTGGTTGTATGGAAATCAGTTCTCGTAATGTCTGATAATATAAACAAGATAATCACCCAGGTATGAAAATCCAAGTTTGGAGTAGAGTTGAATAGCTTCATTATTGGTTTTATGTACTTCAAGTTTCATCTGGAAGCCTTTCTTTTTTGCAAAGTTTATTGATTCTATAGCAAGTTTTCGTCCAATACCTCTTTTTTGAAACGAAGGCATTACCCCAAAATGGTGTAAATGAATTCTACGGCCGTCAAATGTCATCCACGAAGTGGCCAGGATTCTCCCATCGTCACTTTCAGCTACCAGCAGTTTCCCACCCATTTTTATACTTTTCTCGATAATTTTTTGATTATCACCCCTATGGGCACCTCCAAGACCTGTTTTGAGCCACAGGTCGGTAATGGCAGGATAATCTGCCGCCCGGTAATCGCGGATAACAATATTTTCCATTCTCCAGTTTCGTTAATTATAGTGTATGATACTATTGAGTTTTTGGATTTCGGGTTTTTGCATTATAACTTATGGCTGCCCCAATTGCAGTGCAATATCTTGCATGTTTAGGAATATGAAACTTAACACCATAAAGCTTCGATAACTCCCTGAAAGTTCTTGCGGCCTGTGGCACATTACTCAAATTACCACTGACCACAATTTCCGAATCTTTTTCAATTTTTGCAGCCATTACAGCCATCATTCCTATCGTTTGAAATACCATATTCAGGATTGCTTTCAGCAAGTCATTTTTACCGGCTTTATCGTCCATCTTCCCGAAGTTAGATGCGGTAAGGGTAGGAGGCAGGTTGCCAATATCGCCTCTTGATATATCACTGATGCTCAGATCAACCAGGCTAAGATCACCCGATTCTGCAAGATTTATAATATTATCGAAATCTGATAGATTAAGCATGGCTTTGGATAGTCCCATAATGGTACCACCCCCAACACCGGTTCCTCCAATATGTGAAATACAATCACCATTCGCCTTAACAAGTGCAGTTCCTGTTCCCATGCTAACGATAATGGCTTTTTCGAGTCCTGAAAGGTATAGTCCGCCATATCCCACTGCTCTGAATTCTTGTACCTTATAAACAGGTATCCCCAGCAAATCTTTTAATATAAAGCTTGCACCTACTCCTGTCATTCTTATGAGTTCGACCCCGGAAATGGGTATATTATTGATGCTTAAAAATTTCCCTAATGCACCTGAAGCTGATGCAACCGGGTCGCTGGCTTCAACAGAAAGGGGATCGAGCAAACGGTTATTTTTTATGCCCACTATTTTTGTGGTGCTTCCTCCAATATCTATTCCTATAATCATAAACCAAAAATAATCATTTTTACATAACACTTCTTTGCCAATCCCGATTTTTGTCTTAACTTGCCATTGATAAATTCAATTCTATTAAAATAATTAATTCATATGAAAACACCCGAAGAACAGGTGCAGTATTATTCAGGTCTTATCCGGAAAAATCTAAAAAAAGTAATTCTGATTCTGGCTGTTATAATTATTGCATTTACCTCAATTAAAACAGTAGGACCCGAAGAAGAAGGGGTTGTATTAATGTTCGGAAAGTTTAACAGAACTCTGAAGCCCGGATTGAACTTCATTTTGCCGGTAGGGATTGAGAAAATGTATAAAATACCTGTACAAAGGCAATTGAAACAGGAGTTTGGTTTTCGAACTGCTCAGGCGGATACCCGCACCCGCTATGCAACAGGTGATTTTAGTCAGGAGTCGCTTATGCTTACCGGTGATTTAAATCTGGCTGATGTGGAGTGGGTAATACAATACCGTATTACGGATTCTTTCAAATATTTATTTCGTGTTAGAAATGCTGAAGATGCTTTGAGCGATATGTCGGAAGCTGCCATGAGAAAAATTGTTGGCGACCGCACGGTTAATGAAGTGCTCACGGTGGGTCGTCAGGAAGTTGCTTCAACCGTTGAAGTTTTATTGCAGCAAATGTGCGATGAATATGAAAACGGAATTCGAATAGATCAGGTTGTACTGCAGGACGTTAATCCTCCTGAACCTGTTAAACCATCCTTTAATGCCGTAAACCAGGCTCAGCAGGAAAAAGAAACGTTAATTAACCAGGCAGAATCGGAATATAATCGAGTAATCCCGCGCGCCAGAGGTGAAGCTCTGGAGACCATTCAACTGGCAGAAGCTTATGCATTAAACAGAGTAAACAGGGCGACTGGTGAAGCTGAAAGATTTACATCAATCTTTGATGAATATATCAGAGCACCGGAGGTAACCAGGCGCAGACTTTACCTTGAAACCATGGAACGTATTCTCCCAAAACTGGGTAATAAGATTATCGTGGATGAAAAAGGTACAAATGTTTTACCCCTGCTCAATATCGGAAAAGAAAATATACAAACCCCTTAATAAAAAGAGTTTATTTTAAAATTCTTGCTAAGGATATAAAAAGTTAAAAATGAAACTCAGAGATATTTTATTCATTATAGGTGTGGCAATAATTGCCATTTTAGCATTCAGCAGTATTTTTGTTTTGAATGAAACCCAGCAGGCTATCGTTACGCAATTTGGTAAACCGGTGGGAGGACCGCGTACCGAACCGGGATTGAACTTTAAAGTTCCGTTTATTCAAAAAACACAGTATTTCGATAAACGATATCTGAAATGGGATGGCGATCCGAATCAGGTGCCAACCCAGGATAAGAAATTTATTTTTGTTGATACTTATGCCCGCTGGCAAATAGTTGATCCCTTGCAGTTTTTTATCAGGCTAAGAGATGAGCGTTCGGGCCAGTCGAGGCTTGATGATATTCTGGATGGTGAAACCCGAAACGCAGTGGCCAGTCATGAGCTGATAGATCTTGTCCGGTCTTCAAACCGTGAACCCGAGATTTATGAGGACTTTCTTGAAGAGATGGAAGAACTGGAAGAAATTTCAGTTGGCCGCGAAAAAATCGAAGAGCAAATTCTTGAAAGGGCAAATGAAAGAACATCTGATCTCGGCATAAGAATACTTGACTTCAGGTTTAAACGCATGAACTACGTTGATGAAGTGCGCCAGAATGTGTATGATCGTATGATAAGTGAACGAAACCGGATTGCCGACCAGTTCAGGTCGGAAGGACAGGGAGAAGCTCTTCGGATACAGGGAGATAAAGAAAGAGATCTTGCACAGATACAATCAGAAGCAATAAGGGAAGCAGAAATTATCAGAGGTAGAGCCGATGCAAGGGCGACAGCTATTTATGCTGCTGCTTATAACAGGAACAATGCATCACGCGAACTTTATTCGTTTCTCAGATCTCTTGAAGCACTTGAAAATTCATTTGATTCAGAAACCAGCATTATACTTACTACAGATAGTGAATTGTACAGGTATTTGAAATCAACCAGATAAAGCTATTACTTTTTTCAAATACTCTAAATTCCTGTTTCTATCTGGAACATAATATTCCAGAATTCAGGTTTACCTGTTGCGAAATTTGTTCCAGGGTTACTGTTGTAGGAAATATTTAATTGTACTTTGTTTTTATGATCGGGTAAATATTTTGATAAACCGATTGTATAGATGCCCTGCTTATTCTCAAACCATTTGATGAAATGATCGGGGGAAATATAAGTATGCCTTAAGGCCAATTCAAGTTTTGATGGAAAAACATAACTTAACTGGTTGTTTATTCCCCAGCCTGTATAAGAATAAAGTAATTCATCATCAACCATAAATATTTTTTGGCTTTGGATATCTCTGGTAGCGAATTCTGATGAAAAGGCCCAGCCGTTATATTTTGCTAAAAAATCTATGAAATAGGAAGTTATATCCTGGTCATCGGGCATGTAGGAACCTCTCTGCCCGGCTAGTCTTCTTGCTTTATGATTAAAAGATGCAGTAGCGCCTATTGAAATTTTAGGAGTGGACTCTCTGAAAAGATCTCCTTCCAGAAAATCACCGTCTTTAGTAAATTCTCCTAATGGAAGAACTTCAAGCCTTGCCGTATAAGCCAGACCCGG
>CAYXIT010000008.1:41369-46208 GCA_964465275.1 uncultured Bacteroidales bacterium
GTTTCGTCCTTCCCCTGAACTGATCGCGGTTTTAATACGATAAGTAAAGCCGTCATTGTCTGCAATATAATAACCCATTACTCCAAAATCTCTGTCAATATTGAATATCGAATTAACTGCAGACCGATCAGCAAATTGTTGTGATCCGCTGGATGTAACCCTTTGTCGGTTTCCGGGTAGCTTACCTTGCCCAAAACCCATATAAAAATTAGGTGAGAATGTATAAAAGATCATAGCATCACGAACAATGCCCGGGAAGTGTGTATTATCCCAATCCTGGTCACCTCTAGAGAAAGATAACTGAAGATAATATGTCAGGTTGGTGTTTCCGATAAACCCATCGAAACGCAGACGAAGCCGTCTTACATTAGCTTCAAAATTATCAGGGGCAAGGTTGGTATTGCTAATGGTGGTCATTCCTACGCGGTTTTGCATACGAAAACGTATATTCAATCCGAAAAGTGAATCCGGATCAAAAAAACCAAGCCCTTTGTCAAAGCTTATAACAGCGCGTTCGTCAACTTCAGTTTGTGCCGATGCATTATAAAATGGCAAAACAAGCAGAAACAGGGATAAAATAATACTTGGTAATCCTGTTTTTAAAATTGAGAAATTCATTTGTAAGCAGATATATGTGATTTTTGTTTAGAATGGATTATTCTTCTTTAGCCAGAACATCAGCTATATGCATTACTTTAATAGGTAAATTATTTCGTGTAATATAACCTTCCAGATGCATAAGGCATGATGCTTCAGTTGAAATAATATATTCAGCACCGGTTTTCAAGGCATTTTCAACTTTTTGCTCAGCCATAGCAGTGGCAATGGCTTCATGTTTTACTGAAAATGTACCGCCAAACCCACAACATACATCGGTATCTTCCATTTCAATTATTTCAAGCCCCCTGACCTTTGATAACAGTTTGCGGGCTTCATCTTTTAAGCCATATTCTCTTAAAGCTGCGCAGGAATCATGAATGGTAGCCTTTGCGGAGAATGAAGCTCCCACATCTTCTACTTTTAATATATTTACAAGGTAATCAGTAAGTTCAAAGATTCTTCGGCGTAGTTGCCGGTTTTCATTGTGCAGTGCTGAATTATCAAACATTCCCGGATAGTAATTTCTTACCATACCAATACAGGATGCTGAGGGACCTACAACCTGCTTATAATGCATAAAATCACGTATAAATTTTTCTGCCACACATTTTGCTTCATCCCAGTAACCTCCGTTAAAAGCCATTTGTCCGCAACAGGTTTGATCAGAATTGTAATGTACTCTGACGCCTGCTTTTTCCAGGACTTTTACCATATTCATACCAGTATGGGGATAAACCTGATCAATGAAACACGGAATAAAAATACCAACCTCCATAAAAACAGAATAAAATTATTTACTCAATTATCGATTAAATTCTCTTTGCCTTATCACTTCAAACAATGCAATACCTGTAGCAACCGATACATTCAACGAAGCTGTTTTTCCTTTTTGTGGAATTGCCATGATATGATCGGCCATACTCAAACAGGCTTTGGAAATACCCCTATCTTCTGAGCCCATGATTAATGCAAGAGGCCCGGTTAGCGGAGTTTCATAAATGGTTTCAGATGCTTTTTCTGTACAAGCCGAAATCGTAATGCCACTTTCCTTTAAAAAGGTCAGGCTTTCCAGTATCTCTCTTTCACGACAAACAGGAATTCGCGATAAAGCGCCTGCTGAAGTTTTTATAGCATCGGCATTAACAGGGGCACTTCCTTTCTCTGAAATAACGAGAGCGTGTGCTCCTGCAAATTCGGCTGTTCGGGCTATTGCTCCAAGATTACGAACATCTGTAATTTTATCAAGCACCACCAGTAACGGAGTTTCTCCCTTTTCATAAATTTCAGGGATGAGCATATGAAGCTTATGATAACTGATAATTGCAATTTGAGCAATGACTCCCTGATGGTTTTTCCGGGTAATGCGGTTCAGCTTTTCTGCCGGTACCATCTGGAATGGAATGTCTCTTTCGCGAATCATTTGAAAAAGCTTTTGAAAATTACTGCCGGTAAGCCCTTTCTGAATCAATATTTTTTCAGGTTCTTTCCCTTCTTCAAGTGCTTCAGAAACAGGTCTGATTCCAAAAATGTAGTTTTCCAAAATAACTGGGTTTTTATGTTTTATTTATGAATTAATTTATCTTCTCCAGATACTCACTGCATGGTTCCAGGTGCTGCGGTATGCAAGATCTCTCTGTAATACGTAATGGTTTCCTGAATATTTATTATCAATTTGCTGAAATACAAATCTGGCAGATGGTACATTCATGCCCTCGGTGTAATGCCATATTTCAGAATTGTCATTTTTGTATACCGAATGGGGAGGTCCAAAAACAATATAAATCATTCCCCTGTCAGTTTGCCAGCCCGGCACAAAAGAGCTGAACAGTATATTTGCATTGGTTACCCTGTTATAATAGCGGCTTTTCAGTTCAGATGCCCTTTCAGGGTTTCCTGCACTACGGTTCCAGAAACGATCTGATGCAAGTTGAGGGTCATTCAAAGAAAAAAGATCAGTGTATTCATCAGATGATGAAATATATCTTAGTGCTCTTATCATTTCTTCAGTACCTGAAACTTCAGGAAAAACATCATTAAAAGCATAGGCAACAAATCCATGATTAATATTATCCGGATCAAAAAAATGATACAAACCGGTCTTTACTGCTGTAATTCCTGATTGTCCCTTATTGAATTGAATATTGAAAGTAGTATCAGCAGCTAATTCGGGAATAATATATGGTTCTTCATTCATGACAAAGGGAGGCGATGGAATTTTATTACGTACCGGGTATGTATTGACTGTCATGTTAAAATCCAGTTCTTTTCCGTACCTGATATTGATGCCTGATTGCAAAAGCATGAAAAAGGGAGCAAAATATTCTTCATCTTCAGTTCTTTGCATTACAAAGAACTGAGATGTGTAAGGATGAGATTTGTCAATTGTTATTACATCCTGGTGATGGCTCCGGCGATTAACATCTTCAAAATCAATAAACAGGCTGGTTCGTTCACCCTGTGGGGTGAAAAGAGTGGTTTTCCTTTCAATTAAGAAAGGTTGATCAACAGAAAGGGTATCAATACTGTCAATAAGATTACGGCTGCTTATACTGCTAAACAAATAATGACTTACAGTGAAGCGTGAAGTAAAATGATCTTCATTGGCCTGACGTGTATAAAGTAATTCTTCAGGATTAATATAAATATACAGCTGTGTGCTGTCATTGTGGTGATGAAAAACAGAATAAGCAGGTTGCAGCAGGCTTAAATCAGCATTGTATAAGTGTGCAAAATTTACATTTACAGGTCTTTTTAACGGTGTGCAGGAAAGAATTATCAATGAAAACAGGATTAACAGACCGGTTTTTCTTTTTTTCATACCCAATATGCTGTTTTACTATTCAAATAATTATCTGGCTTACAAAGATACACTATGTGTTTGATCGTTTTATTTTTCCAGATAAAAAGAATATTTTATTTCTATATTATCCATACAATTATGGTTTCATTCATATTAAAAAGTACTAACATAACCTATGTGAATTTTTGCATTTCTAAGTTCAAAAGGTATTTGGTTTTGTCTCCCTATTGCGAAATACAGAGCCAGGATTCCTGCTTGCGTTTCTAAGTTTAATCCTGCGCCTATGCCCAACGGCAAGTCATTAGAATATTGCCCTAAGGTTTTCTGTTCGTACCAGCCACCATTTACAAAAAGGCTGAAAAAACTGAACTGACCTGTGAAAAACCTGTACTCTGCATTTGCAATAATATAGGCTGAAGCCAGCATAGAATATTCGTCAAATCCTTTAAGACTTTGAAATCCCCCAAGCCGAAAAAGCTGGTTTGCAGGTATTTGTTGCCCGTTGATCCAGGCTCCGCGATTGGTAAGAGTAAAAGTACTTCTATCTGAAATACTGAATCTTAATTCATTCAAAATTTCGAAGTTAAGCTGCAGACTTTTTAATTCCCGATTCTCATATACAATATCCGGCAGAGCTGTATTTTTTAAAATTTCCCTGCTTCCGGCAGCAATTGAAAGATTTAAATTATAGCCAGGTTGAATAAGCGCCCGGTTAAATCCTGCTGTTCTTTTTTCAAGTCTGATACCGTACACTCTGCTTCTGAAGTCAATATTTGACGGCAGATCTGTTACATTTTCATATTGTTTTGTACTGATCAGGTTTGTACTGTTGTAAAGCATAAAAACTCTCCAGTTAAAGCCCGATGAAGTATTGATACCCGCAATAGGCTGAGCTCTCATTTGTAACCATGAAGTATCCTGCCTGTGTAATGAAAAATCAATGCCCATGGTTATGGGAAGTTTAAAAGGATAGGGGTAATGTGCTGCCAGATCAAGAACCTGGGTACCCTGGCCCAGTGCCCGCCATGAAAGATTTAATTGCTCTCCCATGCCAAAGGTATTTGCCAGGGACAGGTTCAGAAGTCCGGTTATACTTAAGGAAGATTCCTGTTCAGTTGTGCTTGACAGACCTATTATACCGTCAAACCTGTTTGCCCTTATTTTATTCATTGGTACTATCAGCCTTGCTTTACCTGGTGAAAAAGTTAGTTGCACAGGTGCGTTCAGCTCTGTAAATGTAAGATCGTTGATCCTGGCCGGGACTTCATTTACAAGGTCTTCACTAAAAGCCTGACCAGGTGTTATGCCCAAAAGGTTTTCAAGAAAAACCGGGTTTATCTGCACATCACCGGTAATACTCAAATTATCAAAAACAATATATTCCATGCTATCAAGCAATAATTCTACTTTAATAATGCTGTCGGTGATTTTAATATTGT
>CAYXIT010000008.1:46218-59891 GCA_964465275.1 uncultured Bacteroidales bacterium
TGAAGGCGGGCAAACGGATATCCTGTGTTACTTAAATAATTCAGAATTTCAGAAGTAAGATTATTAAAATCATTAAAGTTTACCGGTTGACCATTAAAAAAGTTTTCAATATTTAATCTTTTGATAATCAATGTATCTTTATTTGTTTCAGGGGCGTAATAAAATTTCTGACCTTTGTTAAGCTTAATGATGTAACTCATACTATCCTTAACAATATTTTTAAGATGTGCATTAAGGTATCCTTTTGAATAGAGTTCCTGCAGTTTTTCATCTGCGAACTCCGCTAATGTTGCATCGCTATGTTGTTGAGCCGGTATTATTAAAGTATCATAATCTGCCTTCTTAGTTTTTGTAATATTTTCCTGCCCTGTTGCAACAAAAACAATAAGCAACCAGGTTAACAAAGAACCAATAAGTTTTTCCGGCAGGAGTTGGCGCATAGGCTCAGATGGAATTTAAATCCCAGTCAATGGGCGTTATATTATTATATTTCAGATAATCATTGGTTTTTGAAAAATGACCGCAGCCAAAAAAACCCCGGGAGGCTGATAAAGGTGATGGATGCACCGTTTTAAGGATAAGATGTTTGTTGGAATTAATAAAAGCAGATTTCTGATTAGCATAATTTCCCCAAAGCAGAAATACAATTTTCTCTCTTTGCAATGAAAGAATTTTTATAATACTGTCAGTAAAAATTTCCCAGCCTTTATTTTGGTGCGATCCGGCCTGATTTGCTCTAACAGTGAGAGTAGCATTCAGAAGTAAAACTCCCTGGTCTGCCCATTTTTCAAGATTGCCATGTTTTGGTAAAGGTATGTTCAGGTCATTCTTAAGCTCAGTAAATATATTTCGCAAAGATGGAGGTATCTGAACCCCTTTGGGAACAGAAAAACAAAGGCCATGAGCCTGTCCCGGGCCATGATAGGGATCCTGACCGAGAATTACCACTTTTACTTTATGAAATGGAGTATGATTCAGTGCAGCAAAAATGCGGTTGCCCGGAGGATAAACTCTGAATTTTTTCTTCTCTTCAATAAGGAAATTTTTAAGCACAGGAAAGTAGGGCTTTTGGAATTCATCAGAAAGTACTTCTTTCCAGCTTTCTTCTAAATCGGGGTTTATTTGGGTCATAATGTACAGCTATTGGCTTAAAACTCGGTTAATTCTTTTGCTATTGACTGAATATCAATATTTCCAAAATTGGCGCTACTCATGAATAAAAATACAGCGTTGTTTTGTTTTTGTTTTAAAATATCCGTTTTAAGTTCTGCAGAATCGCTGTAAACCTTCAGATTTTTTTTATTAAAAGCTTCAAGGATCATTTCATGGCTTATTTCTGGTAATCTTTTCAATTTAAGCGCAGCAGGATTGTAAAACACATATGCCACATCAGCGGCATCCATGGTGCCCTTATATTCTGCTAAAAAGTTTTTATTTAAACTACTGTATGTATGAAGTTCAATAAATGCTATTAATTTTTTTTCGGGGAATTGCGATTTTACAGCTTGTATGGTGGCTCTTAGCTTTGACGGAGCATGCGCAAAATCCTTGAAAACGACAACATTTGCACATTTTGCAAGCATTTGTAAGCGGTTGCTTGCCCCTTTAAACGTTCCTATTGCTTTAAGAAACATGTCATCGGTTATCCCCAGTTGCTTACATACAGTCATTGCTCCTGATATGTTCAATAAATTGTGTTCACCAAATACCCTTACCGGGAAAAGATTGTCATATATTTTAATGTAAGTAATGCCATTTCGGATTTCGTATTCAGGCAAACCATAGGGTAATTTGCAGATGTTTTCTCTGGCAGTTTCTTTGCAAAGTTTTTTAACTGTTTGATCCTCTTTGCAATAAACCAGTTTACCGTAATCTTCAATTTTCTGAATGAAAATTCTGAACTGATCAAGGTAGTTTTCAAATGTAGGAAACACGTTTATATGATCCCACGCAATTCCGCTTATTAAAGCAATATTGGGTTTGTACAGATGAAATTTGGGCCGCTTGTCAATGGGAGAGCTAAGGTACTCATCTCCTTCGAGTATGATATGCGGTGCATCATCGCTTAATTTTACCATAACTTCGAAACCATCAAGCTGAGCTCCTACCATGTAATCAGTATCGATGTTATGATACTGCAGAACATGAATTATCATTGAAGTTATGGTAGTCTTTCCATGACTTCCACCTATAACGATGCGGTTTTTATTGCGCGATTGCTGGTATAAAAACTCGGGGTATGAGTAAATATCCAGCTTCAATTCTTTCGCTTTGAGAAGTTCAGGATTGTCTCCTTTAGCATGCATACCAAGGATAATCGCATCAAGTTCAGATGTTATCTTGTTACTATTCCATCCTGTTTCTGGTGGCAAAAGATTATATGCTTGTAAGCGGCCCCTTGAAGGTTCAAAGATTTCATCATCAGAACCGGTAACTTCATAGCCCTTTTTGTGTAATGCTATGGCCAGGTTATGCATCGCACTTCCTCCAATAGCAATAAAGTGAATTTTCATGGTAAGTTTTTAGTCTCTGTTATAATAAAGTTGGGTGTATTTACATTTCTAATTAAACAGCAATTATTTCTTTAAATTTTTTATTGCAAGGTGTAAAGTTATAAGATTTGGAAAAGAAATATGAAACTGATTAGCCGTCTGATGCTAAACACTTAGCCAAATACCAAGACTCACGGAGTTTTTCACCTCCCATTTTTAGTATTTTTGCTATATTTAAGAAAAGAATTGAGCAGTTGATGACCATTAAATAAACTGTCTGACTATTCTTTTTTATATAATTTAAGATTTGTTGGATTCTTAAAAAAAGTGTAATTAACTGGATCTTATGAAGTTGTTTTCTATTACACCTGAAAATTTTAAAATGGACGGAGGGGCATGTTTTGGTGTGGTCCCCAAAAGCATATGGTCGAAGCATGTAAAAAGCGACGAGAATAATATGGTAAATTTGTCGTCAAGGTGTTTGCTGGCAGATACCGGTGACAGACGAATACTTATTGATACCGGACTTGGTAATAAACAGAGTGAAAAGTACTACAGTTATTTTCATCCTTTTGATCGTATCGGACTTGCAAAGGCCATTGAAAATGCCGGATACACAACAGATGATATTACAGATGTAATTCTTACTCATCTGCATTTTGATCATGTTGGCGGAGCTGTAAAGTGGGATAACGATGGATCAAATCCGGTGGCTGTGTTTCCCAATGCCACATATTACTGCTCAAAGACACAATGGGATACCGCCAACGATCCCAACCCAAGAGAGAAAGCTTCTTATTTTCCTGAGAATTTTAAGCCTCTTTATGAAGAAGGCCGGCTTGAATTTATCCATGAAAACACATCTTTCTGTAAAGGAATTGATCTGGAAATAAAACACGGGCATACCCGTGGTCAGATTATTCCCGTGTTTGACTATAAGGATAAAAAACTGGTTTTTATGGCTGATTTTATCTCATCGGTTTTCAACATACCCCTGGCTTACGTACCCAGTTATGATATTGATCCGGTTAAATCTATGGAAGAGAAGGAAGAATTTTTAAATCGTGCTGTAAAAGAGAATTATATACTGTTTTTTGAACATGACTATGAAAATGAATGCTGTTCACTTGAAAATACACCGAAAGGGATAAGGGCAAAAGAAACATTTTCATTGAAAGATATTTGATTTTAATGGTTTTTTTCTTAATAAAACAATTATTATGGATATTAATGCTGCAGCTCAACTAAATGAAAGAATAAAAGATAAATCAACACTGGAGATTTTACAATTTGTATCCCGTGAGTTTGATGGTAAGATCAAATTTGCATCCAGTATGGGATTGGAGGATCAGGTGATTACGCATATTTTGGCTGCTCATAAAATCCCGGTAGAAATATTTACATTGGATACCGGCAGAATGTTTTACGAAACCTATGAGTTAATAGATAAAACCCAGGCAAGATATAATCTTCCAATAAAAATATATTTCCCCGATGCAGGTGAAGTTGAAGAAATGGTCAACACCAAAGGAATAAATCTTTTTTATCAAAGCATTGAAAACAGAAAACATTGCTGTGGAATAAGGAAAATTAAACCTTTGAAAAGAGCACTTAAGGGTATGGATGCATGGATTACCGGTTTACGGAAAGAACAGTCACCCACACGCAAAGACCTGCAAATTATTGAATGGGATGAAAGTAACAGCCTGATAAAAGTCAACCCTTTACTTTACTGGACTGAAAAACAAACCCGTGATTTCATTACCGAACATAAAATACCTTACAACACGCTCCATGATAAAGGTTATCCGAGTATTGGCTGTCAGCCTTGCACAAGGGCTGTGATGCAAGGGGAAGACATCAGAAGCGGAAGATGGTGGTGGGAGAATCCGGAGACCAAGGAGTGCGGTTTACATACAAAAGAAAAATAACACTCAACATTATAATCGATAAATGATATCCGACAGCAAATCGACAAAATTTTACCTGACTGCCCATGAAAAAAACATTTGCCCTGAAGTAAAAAAGTTTTTAATCGAAAACAAAGATCAGATTTCGGTTATTGACAAAAACAAACTTTCTGAAAACGGTTTCAGTGAACATATCAGATCAGAAAGCAAGCCGTGGCTAATGGATTTTCAGAGTTTTGGTCATTTTTACCAAAATGGGAGTGCTGTTCATTTGAAGCAGCTTCCGTCGATTCTGCTTTTATTGAGCGAAAAAGATGCAGATGAGGCTGCAGTAATAGATCTACCACCTAACGTAACCCTTTTGCACATGCCTGTTAATAAAGGTATGCTTAAGCTAACTTTTCAGCATTCACTAAAGCAGGTTGAAAAAAGAAAGAGATCATATATTGATGAAGAGTTTTACAGAAGTCTATTCCTCAACAGCCTGCAGCCCAAAATTGTACTTGATCCTGAAACTTTTAAAATTATTGATTCCAATAATAGTGCTGCAAAGATCTATAAACTTAAATCTGAAGAATTGATCGGCAGCAGCCTGGATAAGCTTCATCCTGATGAACATGAAAATCTGGATGAAGAAATCAAAAAAATAGTTGCACAGGAAAATTCATATTTTAAGCTAAAATACAGGAAAAATAATGAGACTCTTGAGCTTGAGTATTTTGTAAACCAGATAAAGGTAGGTAACAAACAGCTTATTTATTTCAACATTCATGACATAACCGAAAAGGAGAAAGCCGATCAGTTATTTCATGAACAACATGAGATGTTGCGCAGCACACTTGAATCAATCGACGATCTTTTTTTTACGCTAAACAAAGATGGCGATTTTATTGAATATTATCAGCCGTCAGATCAGGCAAATCTTGCCTTAAGCAGTGATGTGTTTGTTGGAAAAAATATTTATGATGTAGGCTTTCCACTTGATGTAGCAAAGAAATATCTTCAAACCATCGAACGCGTTATTGAGGAAGATAAATCAGAACAGATTGATTATGTATTAGAAGCATTTGGATCGCAATTGTGGTATAGTGCCCGGATTTCACCCCGGAAAAATTCATTGGGAGTGGCTGAAGGGGTTACGGTATTATGTCGCGATATTACCAGGCAAAAAAGGACAGAAGAAACGCTGAAGAGGGCCAGGGATTTTTATCTTACTCTATTAAGTGATTTTCCGAGTATGATCTGGAAAACAAACACATCAAAAAGAGCAGATTATTTTAATAAAACCTGGCTTGAGTTTACCGGTAATGATGTAAATACAGAACTTCAGACAGACTGGGTAGAAAAGCTTCATATGGCTGATGTGGGGGTGTTTTTATCTACTTTGTTACAAGCATACTCAAAAAAAGAATCTTTCCAGCTCGAACACAGGCTTAAACATAAAACAGGCGAGTATCGATGGGTTATCAATGCAGGCCGGCCCATGTATAATCTGGAGGGTAAATTCGCCGGTTTCATTGGCACATGCTATGATATTACAGAGCGCAGAAAGGCTGAAGAAACCCTTAAGCTTCAGAAAAGTGCCATAGAGTCAGCACTGGAAGGTATTCTTATTGTTCAGGATGATGGTGAAAACTACCCGGTTATTTATGCCAATAAGGAAGTTTCAAATATTACCGGTATATCAGAAAAGAATTCTATAGGGAAAAATTTTATCAGTGTAATTGGTTGTCCGTTAAACACCGAAACAAGCAGGAATATTATTTCTGCCCTGGAGAACAGAAAAAGTTTCAAAGGTGAAATTGAATGCAGTAATGGCTGTAAACAAAAATATTGGCGATTGCTCTACATGGCGCCGGTAAAAAATTCCATAAGCTCAGAAAATCATTTCGTTGCTGTACTAAGTGATATTACCGAAACCAAAGCTGTTGAAAATACACTTCGCGAAAGAAACAAACAACTTCAAAAAACCAATGAAGAACTGGATAGGTTTGTTTACAGTACATCCCATGAATTGCGCTCTCCTCTTATGTCAATACTTGGATTGGTTAATTTGCTTGAAACTGAGCAAAATTCGGGTGAAAGGGAGTATTATCTGAACATGATCACCGAAACCATTTCAAAGCTTGATAAAATTATTCATGATATAATAGATTACTCCAGAAACTCAAGATCTGATATTGTTTATGAAAATATTGATTTTAAGGGTTTTATTGAAAACGCTATCGAAAATCATGCGTATATGGAGCATTTTGATAAGATACGTTTTGATATTGATGTTAAAAACGGAGTATCATTTCTATCAGACAAGAAGAGGATTGAGATCATGTTCAATAATTTTATTTCTAATTGTATCAGGTATCACAACTTTGAACAGGATGAACCCTGGGTAAAAATACAGGTAAAAACTTCATCGGTAAATGCGGTTATATCCATAAGCGATAATGGCTCAGGAATTCACGAAAAGCATATCCCAAAAGTATACGAAATGTTTTACAGGGCTACGGATAAGAGCACAGGCAGCGGAATAGGTTTGTACATTGTAAAAGAAATCATTGAAAAACTCAATGGTAAAATCAAGATTCAGTCAGAGCTTGATACAGGAACCACTTTTATTATTGAATTGCCGAATTTTTCTCAAAAGGAACCTAAATTATTTCTTATGAATTCGGTAGATGCTGAAAACTTCTGATGATCTTCTGGTTAAATAAAAAAACTACAGTAATAGAGTATTGAATGTTAAGGGCTTAAAAAATTTCTGCTATGATTCTGGAAAAGATTTTGCTAATAGATGATAGCGACATTGATAATCTTGTTAACCGCAAAGTTGTTGAAAATACTGGTGTTAGCAAAAGTATTGCTATCAAAAAGTCTGCTGAGTCTGCTATCAGATATTTGCATGATGTTGCACAGAATAATACTGAACAGATCCCTGACCTGATATTTCTGGATATCAGAATGCCCGAAATGGATGGTTTTGGATTCCTGGAGCTCTTTGAAGAACTACCTGATATTGTGCACAAAAAAACCAAAATTGTTATGCTTTCATCTTCTGTTGATACTGAAGATCATAAAAAAGCTATGGCAAACAGATTTGTTATACAGTTCTTAAATAAGCCCCTGAAAAAAGAGTCGGTTCAAAAATTAACCCAACTTTAAAAACGGCAATAATCATGAAAGCCAATACAGGAATGGAAGGAAATGATTTTGGTAATGTGGTTTGTATCCGTTGTGATGATAATGGGTTAGTTTTATCTATTTCAAACAACTTGTATGCTCTGGTGGGTATTAATCCGGATAATATTCAGGGTAAAAATATTTTATCATTTTTGAAGCCTGGGCTGGCAAGGAAAGTTATTTCAGTAGGTCTCAGAAGTAAAAAAAGCAGATCATCAGAAGGTTTTAGTTTTACATGGCAAAATTCTGACGGATCGCAAAGCAACATCTCTTTACATATTTGTTACCAGGATGATCACGGATTCACAGGTGTGCTGATGCCCTTTTATCCTATATTGGATGATAATGAAGAACGCCGCAAAAAACATGATGTATTTCGAAGTATTATGGAATCCATTGATGATAATGTGTTCTTACTTGACAGGAGTGGCAGGTTTTATGAGTTTCCTGATAAAGATTCAGACCCTGGTTTTGCCAATCTGAACAGTTCTTTCAGGCCTAAAATTCAGCTCTCTGAAGCAGGGTTCCCCGAAGATGTGGAAAAACTATTTTGTGATGCCATAAAACGGATCATTTCAGATAAAACAGGTACAGAAATCAGATACGAACTTGATGCTTTTGGTTCAATATTATATTACCAGGCAAGATTATCCCCGAATTTCAATAATGAAAACGAAGTAGAAAGTGTAACCGTAGTTTCCCGTGATATTTCTTCACTTGTAAAAATCGAACACAAACAAAAAAAACTTCTTGATTATTACCTTACGGTATTTGATAACTTCCCCACTCTTATATGGCGGGCTGATAAAAATAAACAAATTGACTACTTGAATAAGACCCTGCAGAACTTTACCGGAAGAACTCTGGAGCAGGATAAGGGAGATGGTTGGCATAATGCCATCCATCCTGAAGATAAAAAGAGAGTATTATTTGATTATTACAGGAAGTTTGATTTGAAAAAGCCTTTTGTTCAGGAATACCGGATGATTCATAATAGTGGTACATATCGCTGGGTGAAAGATTTTCTGGTGCCATTGTATGATTATAAAGGCAGGTTTTCCGGTTATATGGGAAACTGTATCGATATTGATGATATACGCCGGACGCAGAAACTCTTGCAGGAAAGTGAATTACGTTACAGGGAGCTATTTGATAATGTTCCTGATATAGTTTTTAGTCTTGATCGAAATGGGAAAATACGTAAAATTAATAAAGCTGCTGCAAAAATTTTAGGATTTGATAATATTAAGCTTGAAGATAAACTTGCTCTGAGTTTCTTTATACCAAAGGAAAGAAGATCTGTTTACCGACAATTTGAGAATCTGGTTAAAGAATGTAAAAAATCGTTTTCTTTCGAAACAAAAGTATCGGATAGTTCAGGAAAATTAAAAAGCTTACAGGTCAAGGGGTTTATTAATTACAGTTCTGAAAATTCAATTTCAGAAGTATTTGGAATAGCGCGCGATATAACCATACAAAAGACATTCGAGAAAAGTATATATAAAAATACTATATCAACTGAAGAGCGTGAGAGAAAAAGACTTGCTGAAGAATTGCATGATGGCATTGGTCCGTTACTATCAGGTTTAAAAATGTATCTCCAACAGGAAAACCTCAATAAAAATCTTGATCACAGGCAAGTCAGAACCCTTACTTATTGTCGTAGTCTTGTCGATGATGCCATTACCCAAACCAGGAGTATATCCAATAATCTGACACCGGGTATTTTAAATGATTTTGGATTACAAAAAGCTTTGGAATCACATGTCTCAAAAATTAATGCGATAGGAAAGTTTAAAGTTAATCTGCGTATAAAGTCTCTTGTTGATGATCTTGATGAGGAAACATCTCTCGCTATATTCAGGGTAGTTTGTGAGTTAATTAATAATTCATTGAAGCACTCTGGCTGTGAAGTAGTTGAAATTGTTTTGGATATCCGGGATCATATTCTTTCAATTAGTTATTCTGACGATGGTAAAGGATTTGATTTTGTAAAGCTTACTCATAATAACTCTGGGAAAATGGGACTAAGCAATATGCAAAATCGTATCAATTCGCTGAATGGAAATATCTCAATTCATTCAGCAGAAGGAATGGGAATATTTGTAAAGATCTTTTTGCCACTTAAAAAGCTGGCTGACTAAATCAGGCTGGTTAAAAAAATCACCCGGACAAAATTACATGTATTACGGATGTTTTAGTTTTATTATAAACCTAATTTTGAAAAGTTAGTTGTTAATTGGTTATTATACATTTCTTAAATAATTCATTCTCTTTTCTTAGGAATTGTAATCCGAAAATATATTTTGTTATGGCTTATAAAATTATAATTGTTGATGATCATTTTATTTTCAGGAATGGATTGCGCGATTTGATGGAAGAAATTCCTTCTGCCAATGTTATTGCTGAAGCATCTTCAGGTGAAGAATTTATTGAAATATTACCTGGGCTTAATCCTGATCTGGTGTTTATGGATATAAAAATGCCCGGTATGAATGGCGTAGAAACAACCCGGAAGGCTTTGGAAATGTTTCCTGATTTAAAAATACTTGCTCTAAGCATGTTTGGAGAAGCTGAGTATGTTGAAGAAATGCTTCAGGCTGGAGCCATGGGGTATCTGCTGAAAAATATTGGAAAAGATGAATTGAAAAAAGCAATAGATAATATTGCTAACGATAAAGGTTATTTCAGCGATGAAATACTTGTAATGGTTACCCGTCAGGTATTTAATGCCCGTCAGAAAAGCACAGAAAGAAATATTCTGGATAGTTTTACAAAGAGAGAACTGGAGGTACTTCAACTGGTTAGCCAGGGATACTCAAATACTGAGATTGCAGAAATGCTGGAAATCAGTCCTCGTACAGTGGGCGGACATAGAAATAATATGTTATCAAAATCGGGTCTTAAGAATACTGCGGCTCTGGTTAGCTTTGCTTTAAAGAATCAGGCAATTGCAATTTAAATAAAAAGGGTTGCCTTTTCACAAAGACAACCCTCACACCACTAACACTGTAAAACAATAAAACCAAAAACATGAATTTCTGTAAGACAGAAACCCAATTTTATTATGATATTTAACCAAACAAATCTTTCAAAGTAAAAAAAAGAGCAACTTGCCTTTCATTGAGAAAAACTCTGATACCTCCCCATTCAGAGAGAATTTGACATCTTCTTTTTCAATATGTATCCGACAACATTTGATTTTCTGTCAACTCTCCGGCAGATAATCACTTTGAGTATCTACAATCTATCTTTTTCACATCTTCCATGATATCTTTCAATCTGAAATCTGACTCAAAATCTTAAACTGCCAACCAATTTCAGGCAAGTTGCTTGCTTTATATGTCGATATTTAATACACCCAAATCCTTAAAGAACTATTATTAATCAAATATAGTTTAGTTATAGCCTTCAGTCAATTCGTTTATTTACTAAAATTTAACTAAGGGTTTGCCGCAAATTAATATCAGGTATTTTTAGCTGTATTGATTTATACTTACTATTAACCTGATGTTTACATAAATTGAACAGAAATTACATTCAATTTAAATATATATTATTGAAAGAATTATAATTTAAAAAAATGTTTAAAAATTATAAATTTTTAAATCCTGGCAGAAAGTCATTTTCAATTAAAGTACCACCATCAATTTTATAAACTGAACCTGTAATCCATGATGATTTATTCCCCAACAGAAAAACAATCAAATCAGCTATCTCTTCAGGTTTTCCTTCTCTATTCAAAGGGTTTCTCTTTACAACGTCAGAAACCATTTGTTCATACTCATCTTTGCTTTCAACAATATTATTGTCATAGTGAATATTTGTACGCACAAAGCCCGGATTTACAGCATTTACCCTGATGTTAAAAGGAGCCAGTTCACCTGCAAGAAATTCTGTAAGCATATCAAGTCCTGCCTTACTAACTGAATAAGCAATGCTTCGACCCGGACGCATTGATGCAATAGAAGAAATATTTACAATGCTTGCATTTTTGGAAGTCTTAAGCAAATCAAGCAGATTTTGAGTAAGAAGATACACACCGTTAAGATTTACATCCAGATTGAATTTCCAATGGTCATAACTAATATTTTGAATGCCACCTTGTGTTAAAACACCGGCAGAATTTACAAGGCCATCAATTTTACCATATTTATTACTGATAGATTCTGCAAATCGTTTGCAATCATCATCAGAGCAAACATCCCCCTCGTAAAACTCCAGATTTTCTGGTTTATCTTTAATCTCATCCAGAGCTCTTTTAATCTTATCTTTACTGCGCGAGAATGATATTACCTGATTAGATTCATCTGCAATGAGTTTTTTAATAACTGCCAGACCAATCCCTGAGCTACCGCCTGTAACTACAAATATTTTTGTACTCATATTTCCTTTTTTTGAGAGTTAAAATGGGTCTGAAATTTTTATTACGATTTTTCCGAATTGTTCATGATTTTCCATTTGCCTGAATGCCAGTTCTGCATCTACCATGGGAAATATTTTATCAATAACCGGCTCAATATCATTGTTTTTAACAAAATCAAGCATGTTTTTAAAGTCTTTCGGGCTGCCCATTGTAGTACCAAGAATTGATGCTTGATTCCAGAAAATTTTGGCTGCTGTCATTTCCGGGATTTTACCGGCTGTACCTCCAAAAATAACTATTCTGCCCCCAACATTCAAAAGGCCAGGAAATTTTTCAAAGTTTTTTCCTGCAGCACTGTCTATGATAAGGTCAAATTTTCCTTCTGCTATCTTTTCTAAATCTTTTTCCCAACCTTCTATATTATAATAAACTCCTGCTTTTGCTCCGAGTGCGACTGCTTTTTTTATTTTCTTTTCCGAACTGCTACTCACAAAAACTTTAGCTCCTTTTGCTGCAGCAAACTGTGTAAGAAAAACAGCTACACCTCCACCGGCGCCAGTAATCCTTTTTCATTTTTTTTTAGTTTGCCCCTCGTGAAAATAGCCCGATATGCTGTTAAACCGGCAAGGGGTAATGCTGCTGCTTTTTCAAAACTCCATGTATCCGGTTTCTCCCATAAACTTTCTTCGGGTACTGCTACAAACTGAGCAAGAGTACCTTGTGTTGGTAAACCAAGAATATGAAAATCAGAACCATGATGATCTGGATTATCTCCCCATTTAAGGCCGGGATTAATTATTACAGATTTGTTTAACCAGTCCTTGTTTACATTCTTTCCGGTTTCTACCACTATTCCCGATCCATCTGAACCCGGAATACAGGGAAACTTTGCTCCTGCGTATATACCTTGTTTGATCCAGTAGTCGCGCCGATTAAGTGCTGCTGCTTTTAACTGAATAAGAACATCACCGGGGCCTGGTTCAGGTACATCAGTTTCATGTATTGTGCAATTTTTACCTGCTTGTGTGAAATATATTGCCTGCATAAGTTGAAGTTTAATGAGAAGTAAAATGAAACAGAAATATTTTGTCTATTAAATGAAAAAAAAAAGTGACTACTTTTGTCTGGAAAAATATTTATAACATATTAAACATATAGGTTTTAATATTGTTTTTGAAGATTGTTTACTATTTTCTGAACTAAAACAAATTTTTATTCTTTTGCCATTTAATAAACACTTTGACGAATTATCAACTTTCCGGATATTATTATTTTAAGTTCTATACATTATTTCATTACACTAATAAAAACAAGATCTTATGAAAAGAAAAATATTACTTTTTGGATTACTATTTTTGTTTTCCAATTTTGCTATGTTTGCCCAGGACACAACAAAGGTGGAAAAGCATTGGAAACTTACAGGTTTTTTCCAGCAAGCATTAAATCAGGTTACATTTACCAATTGGGCAGCTGGTGGCGAGAATTCATTTGCATCAACAACCCAGGCGCGTTTTGATGCCAATTACAGTAAAAACCGCTATAGTTGGGAAAATTATGTTGATTTAAATTATGGGATTATCAAATTAGCTGATAATCCGTTAAGAAAAAACATTGATAAAATTGATGTTTTTTCAAAACTGGGTAGGAGCATTAATGAGCAAATCAGCTACACGGCAATCCTAAATTTTCAGTCGCAATTTGATAAAGGATTTAAATATCCTAATGACA
>CAYXIT010000009.1:0-1162 GCA_964465275.1 uncultured Bacteroidales bacterium
CGATATGATTTTGTATCTCAGGACCCAATTCCATAAATGTACTTGCATAAAATTCAGCCACTCCTATTTCATTCATTACTCTTGGAACATCAGTGCTTTTGCAGGTCCAGCAGGTACCCGCCATAGGTCCGGTAGTGCGGAGAGTATTGCGTATATCAGTAACAGCATAATAGTGCCCCCGTCCCTGATTATAATCCCGTGAAAAGGGATAACCGGCCCACATTACTACAAGCTCAGGATATCTCTCAAGATAATCAATCTGCGCTGAACCTACATATTTGCTCCTGAAGGATGTGTCCGAAGTATTCAGATAACTTTCATACTGTCGCGGAAAGTTTTCACCCCAAACTGCATTATCGGGTTCCCATTCCGGAATAGGATTAACCATCTGGAAATAGAGTTGTGCTTCGCTTCGGCGCTCTACGATAGATGATGCAAGTAAACCAATGAAGAATACAATAATCACGGTAGCGAAAAACAGCACCCAGTTTATCCAGGGTTTTTTCTCAGTAAGTTCTCTTAGTGTCTTCATAGAAAATGGATTTGAAAATGTATTGTATTTCTAAACGTAATTTATTCAATTTCCTGGGTTACTGGTTGATCTGAGTTTCCAATGAACATCTGAAGCCATTCCGGCATTGCAGATGGCAATCTTTCAACCAGAGCATGTGGTGCAGCTGAAAGACTTCTTACTGTTCCGTGTGGTGTTTCCCGGTGGCAATCCCAGCAAAGTTTGCCTTCATTTTCTCTGGTCAATGAACCGGTAACAGTTACCAGTTGAGTCATATCAACAAGATCAATATGGCACCTTATACAATTTTCCTGGACTACATTTACACCCGCATCTTTGATTTTAATAACCTGGGGTTCCCAACGCATCGTAAAGTAGGTAGCATGCCGCAATCCGTCAGATGCTTTGAAATAATATTTTCTGATAAAATTGTCCTGGGGGACATGGCAGTCAACACAACTTGCCACATGCCCGTGGCTTCCTTTGGTCCATGACGCATAATGTGGATACATTACATGACAGTTAATGCAGGCGGACGGGTCAGTGGAGAGGTATGAGAGCGCCTTGGATGTCTGTATGAGATAGCCGAAAACAGCAATGGCGACAATAAAGGTGAAGATGGAAAATGGTTGGAGAAATCTACCTGTTTTC
>CAYXIT010000009.1:1172-5795 GCA_964465275.1 uncultured Bacteroidales bacterium
CAGTTTAAAGGAGGTTTTATAAAATGAATAATTTTTCGCAAAAAATTCATAGATGCATATTTTAATAAAACTCACCAGGCAAAATTAGTTTAAACAGGAAAAACAGTACTCAAATATATATTGAATGAAACAACCAAACAAATAAATGCTAAAAAGAAAGCTAATTTATAATCAGTATTAATAAGAATTGAGCAGATTTGTTGTATTTAACTTATCGGCATAAAAACACCTTTTGGTAATAATAATTATATTATTAATCAATATTAATTATTACTTTTGTTTTAATTAATTTATCATCCGATATCTTTTGTTTTTATTTCAACAAGATTGTATACTGATATTTCATGATATTTTCTGAATATTTCTTCAGGTTTTTGTTTTCTGCAATTATGTTGATGTTTGCTTCCCAGAGTAATATATCAGGGAATACTTTGAAACATGACAGCCTTAGGAAAATAATAGAATCAGAAGATTCACCTGACTCTTTAATTTTTGAAGCCTACCATAGATTATCATGGGAACTGAAATCATCTGAACCAACTCAGGCCCTGGAATATGCCAATGATGCATTAAAGATCGCTGAAAAATTAAACAGACCAGCCAAAATTGCTTATGCACTCTCTTATATAGGAGTTATATACTGGCAAATGGGCAATTTTAGTATGGCACTTGATTATCACCTGGAAGCCAATAGTATTTACGAAGACATACAGGACCATAAAGGGATTGCCAGATCAAATACCAATCTTGGAATTATTTTCTCCAGCCAGAGTCACTATGACAGAGCCCTGGAAAATTATTTTAAAGCCTTAAAGATTTATGAGGAGATTGATGATAAGCAAGGCATGGCTGCGGTTCTTAATAATATAGGCAGGGTTTACAGCCACCAGAGAGATTATGATATAGCTGAGAGGTATCATTTGGAATCTCTTGACCTGAAACAATCTGAAAATGACGAAAAGGGTATGGCATTCTCATTTAATAGTCTTGCCCAGGTTTACCAGGGAAAAAATGAATTGGAGAAAGCCAGAGAATTCTATTATAAAGCTCTTGAAATAAGAAGAAAACTTTCCGATAAGAGAGAAATAGCCAGTACATCCGGGAATCTGGGTTATTTGTATTATTTGCTTAAAGATCATGATGAAGCAGAAAAATACCTGCAGGAAGCTTTACAACTTTTTGAAGAGGTAGATGATAAAAGTGGACTGTCAAAAACATATAATTCACTTGGAAAGCTCTATCAACAGGTTGGAGATGATGTAAGTGCAAGAAATTATTTTAACCAAAGTCTGAGGTTAGCTCAGAACATTGGCTCAAATCGTCTGGTGATGGAGAATTATGGGAATATTTCCGGTATTCTTGCATCATCTGGTGATTATAAGAATGCTTATCGTTTTCAGCAGGAATATATTGAAATCAGAGATAGTATATTTAATGAAGAAAGCAGACGTAAAATTTATGAGTTGCAGTTAATGTATGACCGTGAGCAGAAAGAGAGCGAAATTCAGCTTTTACGTAAAAATGAACAAATAAATCTACTTAGTTATCAGAGAGACAGATTGTTGCGAAACTTTCTCATTGTGGGAGTAATTATGGTACTGGTATCGTTGTTTTTATTGTATAACCGGTTCCTTATTCTCAGAAATTCAAATATTTTGCTTGAAAAGCAGAAGGCGGAGATTTCAGAATCAAATGCACAACTAGTGGAGTTGAATCATTCACTTATGGAGCAAAAAAAAATGTATGAAGAGTTAAATCATAAGCTTAATCTCTCCAATAAAAAACTGAAGGAATCTGAAAAAAATCTCATGGAAATTAATGCTACAAAAGATAAGTTCTTTTCAATCATTTCACATGATCTCAGGAATCCTTTTGCTTCAATTGTAAGCTTCTCAAGAATTTTAAAAAGGGATATCCTGAATATGACCAAAAATGAATTAAGTGAACTTGCTCTTGAACTCGACAAATCAGTACTTAAAATTGACAACCTGCTGGAGAACCTGTTACAATGGTCAAGAACTCAAACCGGAAAAATAAAATACCGTCCCGAGTATATTGCTCTGCATGAAATAATCAAGGAAAATGTTAACCTGGTGCAAAATAATGCCCGGGATAAAAATATAAAACTGATTGATTCGGTTGATGATGATCTTGCTGTTTGGGCCGACAGAAATATGACCGATACGGTTATCAGAAATTTATTATCAAATGCATTAAAATATACTGACCAGGGAGGTGAAATTGATCTGAGCAGCTACGTGAAAAACCACAAGGCTTATATTTCGGTAAAAGATAATGGTGTTGGTATACCAGAAGAAAATAAAAAGAAAATCTTTCGAACAGACTCCTTACATTCTACCTATGGTACTATGGATGAAAAGGGTAGTGGACTTGGGCTTTTATTGTGCAAAGAATTTGTTGAGAAACAGGGAGGGGAAATTTTCTTTGAAAGCAAACCAGGTGAAGGATCAGTATTTACATTTTCTCTTCCCTGCGAGCAATTATAGCCAAATTGTTTTAATCCAAACTTATCTGATCTGTTTTCAACCCAACTTTTGATTTTCTTCTGAAAATATTTGATATATTGTGATTGATACAACGATAATTTATTGTATATTTGCACTCCAAAAAAATGCGGATGTGGCGTAATTGGTAGCCGCGCCAGACTTAGGATCTGGTGCCGAAAGGCGTGGGGGTTCGAGTCCCTTCATCCGCACAAAAAGAGTGTATGAATCATTGCCCCGTAAGATAAATTATCATGTTCCATCTCACGGGGTATTTTTTATTACATGTCTTGTTGTTATATTTTAATTCATTAGAAACCCCGATGTGTTTCCTGTTTTTTTGAGATGTTTGGAAACACGATAAAAAGTTATCATTTATGAATATTGTTCAGGAAAATACAGGTGACCTTACAGCAACACTTAAAGTACAACTTCAGCCCGAAGACTATAAGGAAAAAGTTGATAAAGCCCTTAAAGATCTGCAGAAAAAAGCTCAAATGCCTGGTTTCAGACCCGGAAAGGTACCTATGGGAATGGTGAAGAAACTTTATGGAAAAAGTGTTCTTGCTGAAGAAGTGAATAAAGTTCTCGTTGATTCGGTTTATGATTATATCAAAGAAAAAGAAATCAATATACTTGGTAACCCCTTACCCGATCATGATCAGGCAAAAGAAATAGATTGGGATAACCAGACTGAATTTGAGTTTCATTACCAGATTGGTTTGTCACCTGAAATAAACCTGAGCCTGTCTGACGACATTGAAGTGGAATATTATAAGATTAAGGTTAAGGACAGCATTGTAGATGATACTATTGATGATCTCAGAAAAAGGTATGGATCAATGACAAGCCCGGAAGTATCAGAAAAAGATGATGTGCTTTTTGGAAAGTTCGAAGAAGTTGATGGTGAAAACAATATTATTGAAGATGGTTTAAAAAATGAATCAAATTTATACATTCAGTATCTGAAAGATGATGATACCAAAGAGAAACTTACCGGTCTGAAAGCAGGCGATTCGCTGGTTATTGACCTGGTAAAAGCTTTGGAAAATGAAACTGAGATGGCCACAACTCTGGGCATCAAAAAAGAAGAGTTAGATCAGTATGGTAAAAATTATAAATTTACTGTACAACGTGTTTCAAGAATTGAACCTGCTGAACTTAATGAAGAACTCTTCAAAAAAGTTGCACCGGAAAAAGAAATAAAAGATGAAGCTGAGTTCAGGAGTTTCATTGCTGAGCAGTTAAGCAAGCAATATCAGGCAGATGCTGACAAGCATTTTAAGAATGAAGCCATTAAAACCCTTGTTGAAAAGGCTGGTATTGAACTTCCCGAAGATTTTCTGAAAAGATGGTTAATTGAAACCAACAAAGACAATAAAGAAATAACGCCTGAACAAGTGGAAAATGAGTTTGTTTCATTTGCAGATTCTTTCAAATGGCAATTGATCGAAAACCATTTTATAAAAGAGTATAAAATAGAAGTAAGTCATGAGGAAGTATCGGAGCATCTGAAGAATTTTATGCGTCAGCAAATGGCACAATATGGCCAGCCTGATCCTGATGAAGAAACTCTGAATGATTTTGTAAAAAGAATTGCATCAAACCAGGATGAGCTTAAAAAAGTGTACGATCAGTTATTTGATGTGAAGGTGATGGAGCTACTCAAAGACAAACTTACACTAAAAGAAAAAGAGGTTAACTTTGATGAGTTCGTTAATGAAATGACTGAAAAATATAAAAATCAAAACCAACCCAAATAAATCAATAGCTTTATGATACCTAAAGATGAGTTTAAAAAATATGCTACCCGGCACATGGGGATTAGTAGTGCTACTTTACACAATTATACATCGGTTTACGGGAATTATATCAGCCCTACCATTATTGAAGAGAGGCAGCTTAATGTGGCCACTATGGATGTATTCAGCCGTTTGATGATGGACCGTATAATATTTTTGGGGGTTCCTATTAATGATTATGTAGCAAATATTATTCAGGCTCAGTTACTCTTTCTTGAATCTGTTGATTCGCGGAAAGATATCCAGATTTATTTAAATACTCCAGGTGGTTCGGTATATGCAGGATTAGGTATTTATGATACCATGCAATATATTGC
>CAYXIT010000009.1:5833-12533 GCA_964465275.1 uncultured Bacteroidales bacterium
TACTATCTGTACAGGCATTGCAGCATCAATGGGTGCAGTATTGTTATGTGCAGGAACAGAAGGTAAGCGCACTGCACTTAAACATTCGCGAATTTTAATACATCAGCCAATGGGCGGTGCTGAAGGACAGGCAAGTGACATTGAAATTACTGCCCGTGAGATTCTGAAACTTAAAAAAGAGCTTTATGAGATTATTGCTTCTCATTCAAAGCAGGATTATGAAAAAATATATAAAGATTCTGACCGTGATTACTGGATGACAGCCAAGGAAGCTCTTGATTATGGAATGATTGACGAAGTGCTCGGCGCAGCCAAAAAAGCACAGAAGTAAAAGCCTGTGATTTTGGTTCAAAAATATACACATAAACAGTAACCATGTCGAAAGATAACAGGAAATGCTCATTTTGCGGCCGTGATGGCAAAAGTGTTGATATGCTAATTTCCGGCATCAACGCCCATATTTGTGATCGTTGTATTGAGCAGGCTCAAATTATTGTTGCTGAAGAGCAGAAGCTCAAACAAAAAAATAAGATTCCTTCATTCAAATTATTAAAACCTGCTGAAATTAAGGTTCATCTTGATCAATATGTTATTGGTCAGGACGAAGCAAAAAAAGTATTATCGGTAGCCGTTTATAATCATTATAAAAGGATTGCAGAAACGTCGAAGAGCAATAATCCATCAGGAGATCAGGATGTTGAGATTGAAAAATCAAATATCGTTCTGGTAGGAGAAACAGGAACCGGTAAAACACTGATGGCGCGTACAATAGCCAAGATGCTGCATGTTCCTTTTTGTATTGCAGATGCAACAGTACTAACAGAAGCAGGGTATGTTGGTGAAGATGTAGAAAGCATATTGTCTAGACTTTTGCAGGTGGCTGATTATGATGTTGCAGCTGCAGAAAAAGGTATTGTCTTTATTGATGAAGTTGATAAGATTGCCCGTAAAAGTGATAATCCATCAATTACACGCGATGTATCAGGCGAAGGTGTTCAGCAGGCCTTGTTAAAAATTCTGGAAGGTGCAACTGTAAGTGTACCTCCACAAGGAGGGCGCAAGCATCCCGAACAAAAAATGGTACAAATTAATACACAAAATATTTTGTTTATTTGTGGCGGTGCTTTTGACGGAATTGAAAAAAAGATTGCATCGAGGTTACAGGCAAATGCAATAGGTTATAATGTGGGGAAAGAACAGCAGGCAATAGATAAGGATAATATGCTTCAGTATATTGCACCTCAGGATTTGAAAAGTTATGGGCTTATTCCCGAACTGGTGGGAAGATTACCCGTTCTGTCATTTCTCAGACCTCTTGACAAAAGTGCCCTGAGAAGAATTCTTACCGAGCCCAGAAATGCCCTGGTAAAACAATATATTAAATTATTCGAAATGGATAACATTCATCTCAGAATTGATGATGAGGTTTATGATTTTATTGTTGATAAAGCGATTGAGTTTAAACTTGGAGCCAGGGGACTACGCTCTATATGCGAACTTATAATGATGGAGGCAATGTTCAATGCCCCATCAGATGAAAAAAAGAATGAGATTTATATTTCTCTTGAATATGCACAAAATCAATTGAAATTGAATAATCTTGGCAGGCTCAAGGTTGCCTGATAATATTTGTTTTTCAAATCAGAATTTTGTAAATTAAGCATCTGTAAATGCAGGTGCTTTTTTTTGGCATAACGTTTGGTAATTTAAGTTATAATTTAATAATTATAATTACGTTACGTAACTATAATGTCTCTTTTAAGCGATATGAAATATTTTACAGCATTCATATTAGTTTTTGTAGCAGTAATATTATCTGAGACCGGTTCATTTGCTCAATCTAACCAGGGAATAACCACCCGTGCTGTTGTTTACGAAGGTGATACAATACCCTTTATTGAACTTCCAACCTTCAGGTATTTTGCCCCAAGGGTATTCAAAAACCGATGGGAAGAGCATAAATATAAACGTCTTGTAAGAAATATCAAACGGGTTTACCCATATGCCCGCCTTGCAGGTATTAAATTTGAAGAATACAGTGAAGAGCTCATGAATTATGAAACAGAAGCTCAAAGGAAAAATGCTGCAAAAAATATTGAACGTGAAATCAGAGACGAATTTGAAGGTGAATTAAGACGCTTAACAATAAGTCAGGGGCATATTCTTATAAAGTTGATTGACAGAGAAACAAAGCATACTTCCTATGATGTGTTGAAAGATTTCAGAGGGGCGTTTACTGCTATTTTCTGGCAATCTTTCGGGAAACTTTTCGGCTATAATCTTAAAACAGAATACGACCCTTACGGTGAAGATCAGATGATCGAAGAAATTGTGCAATTAATAGAGATAGGCGCCATATAATTTCAGTAACCACTTTAATAATATCAAAGGTAACCTGCTTTTTCCCTGCACGTGAAGATCTTTTTTATTTCCCCCTTCCCTGGATTATGATGAGTATGGTATGAATAAGGATTTTAAAGTCAACCGCAAGCGACATATTTTCGAGGTAAAGCAGGTCATATTTAAGCCTTTCAATCATTTCAGGCACATTTTCAGCATAACCGTACTTAACCTGTCCCCATGAGGTAATTCCCGGTTTAATTTTTTGAAGTAATTTATAGTGTGGGGCTTTCTGTACAATCAGATCAATATAATATTTCCTTTCGGGCCTTGGACCAACCAAAGACATATTGCCGATCAGTACATTATAAAATTGCGGTATTTCATCCAATCTGACTTTTCTCATAAACAAGCCAAAAGGTGTAATTCTCGGGTCATTTTTACAGCTTAATTGAGGGCCGTTCCTTTCGGCATCCATAAACATTGACCTGAACTTATGCATTTTAAACGGGCGACCATTTATTCCAATTCGCTCGTGTGAATAAAAAACAGGTCCTTTACTTGAGAGTTTTACACCTATAGCAGTAAAAAGATATACTGGCGAAAGCGCTACCAGGGCAAATACAGAAACACTTACATCAATAAACCTTTTAATGTATTGTTGCCATGTTGGCATCAATCCCTGCTGAATCTGAATTAGGGGTGCGTCAAAAATAGATGTCATTTTCACCGAACCCAGGAAAATATCGTGCATCTCGGGTATGATTTTGATTAGTGCGTTTGTTTGATATAATTCGGCTAATATTTTTCCTATGTTTTTGTGTTCTCTGGCTTCCAGTGCAATGATTACATCTTCAACTTCATGTTCATCAATAATTGATTTCAGATCTTTAAACCATCCAAGCCGGGGGAGGTATTCTTCAATAACATAATTATCATAAAGGTTAACATTTACAAAACCAATAAATTTATTGCCTGAAGATTTTTTCTGGTTCTCCATTTCCTTATAAATATTCAAAGCTTTTTTCTGACTCCCTACAATCAATGTGTTAAAACCTATAATACGATTATGGATCTTATGGGTTGTAATGGATGATAAAATGAAACGAAATATGGATGTAAAGGAAAGGTGAAAAATAAATAACACGCCAAATGACCGGTAGTAGTCGGCGTTGGTTTTTACTTCATCGCCCAGCAAAACCACAAAAAATATGATTAATACTCCAATAAAAGTTATGAAGAGTGTTTGACCAAATTCATTGAGCCTTGAACGACGCATTACCTTTTTGTAACTTCCACTCAAAGCATATAAAAGAAGCCAGAAAACTGGAATTATTATTATTCCGAGAAGCAGATTCTGGTCAATAAATATTTCATTGGTAATAGCGCTTAATTTGCCATTTATATTATTTTGTCGGTAAACTATAAACAGAAACCAGGCAAAAAATGCCGAGAAAAAGTCAGCTATAACATATTTAATAACCTGTAATCTTTGTAGCTTTTGATTCACGCTAAATTGGTTTTGTTCTTGATCCTTTTAAAGTAACTAACGTTCGCGACTTGGGCCAATACATATTCCGGGGAGAGTAATATTTTATACAACGGAGAAAAATCAATTAAAGTATTTTAACATTGCTATTTTTTAAACTTTTTTTTTGTTGCAATAAAATATTTTAAGACCAGTTGTTTTAGCTGGAAATATGACTAATGCAGTGATATAAAATTGGTGAGATTAACGATCTATTTTTTCCATAATACGGTAAGCCAGATCAAGTGAATTATATCCATCTTCAATTGTTACCAGTGGATCGGTATCATTCACGATAGAGTCATAAAAAGTTTCAAGTTCTGTTTTAATGGCATTTGTTGGTCGAATATCAGGTTTTTCTACTTTTATTTCTTTTGGTTTCTTGTTATTTCCCAGATCCAATATCATTGCAAATGGGTCCGGATTTTCTCCTGCATCGTTCATTCTGATGATTTCTGCTTCTTTATTGAGAAAATCAACGGCAATATAACTATCTCTTTGGAAAAACCTCGTTTTTCGCATATTTTTCATTGAAATTCTGCTTGCAGTTAAGTTTGCCACACATCCATTGTTAAATTCAATCCTTGCATTAGCAATATCAGGTGTTTCCGATACTACAGATACCCCACTTGCATGAATTCTTTTTACCTGTGATTTTACAATACTGAGAATAATATCAATGTCATGAATCATGAGGTCTAATATTACAGGTACATCAGTTCCCCTGGGATTAAACTGACCCAGCCGGTGCGATTCAATAAACATAGGTTGTTTGATGTAGGGGAGGGCTGCCAGAAAAGCGGGATTAAATCGTTCCACATGGCCCACCTGAACTTTTACACCTGCTTCTTTTGAAAGATTTATTAATCCACGGGCTTCATCAATAGTTGTTGTCAGTGGTTTTTCAATAAATACATGCCTGAATTTTTTTAAAGCACTGGTTGCACAGTTATAATGAGAAAGTGTAGGTGTAACGATATCAATAATTTCACATTCATTAATCAATTCTTCTGCCGAATTGAATCTCTTTATTCCGAAATTCTTCTCTACCTGTTCGGCATTTTTTTGATTGTTATCGAAAAATCCGGCCAGTTTTAATTTATCTGATTCAAGAATGCATTTAATATGAATTTTACCCAGATGCCCTGCACCAATTACACCAATCCTGTTCACTTTTTATTTTTTTTCTTAATTAATAACTAAATTTGTTTGTGCTGAAAATCTTTTAGACAATTATAATTTTTCAATTTTATGTCCAATACTCTGAAAATGTTTTGATAGCCTGAATTATATCCAAATTTTTCTGATATAGCTATTATTTTTAATTTGAAAATTTAAATATGTTATGCAAAAGTATAATTTTTAATTTTAGGAGTACATTGTTTTTATGGCGATAAGAGATTTTAAACAATTAAAATAAGTCTATAGCATATATTTAGAAATTATTATTTGATTTACCGGAGTTTAAGTAATAATAGAGAACCTTTATGACAGACACATACCGCCACCAGGGATTACGAAGGAAATTGGTAGAAACAGTTAAATCAAAAGGAATTAGAGATGAACGTGTGTTGAATGCAATCGGAAAAATTCCCAGGCACCTTTTTCTTGACTCTTCCTTTACTGAAATTGCTTATCAGGATAAACCGTTTCCAATTGGATTAGGCCAAACTATAAGTCAGCCTTACACTGTTGCATTTCAAACTGAGTTACTTGAGGTTAATCAGGGAGAGAAGATTCTTGAAATTGGCACCGGAAGTGGTTATCAGGCTTGTGTATTATTTGAAATGGGTGCTAAAGTTTTTAGTATTGAACGACATCGTGAGTTACATAAAAAAAGCAAGGCACTTTTAAACAAACTGGGTTATAACCCAAAATTATTTTATGGTGATGGCTATAAAGGATTGCCAACCTTTGCACCATTTGATAAAATACTTGTAACCGCCGGCGCACCTGAGATACCTGAAGATCTGCTCAAACAGTTAAAAGTAGATGGTTACATGGTTATACCGGTTGGAAAAGGAGGGAGCCAGGTTATGTTACGATTAAAGAAAATATCTGAAAGTGAATTTGAAAAAGAAGAATTTGGCCATTTCAGATTTGTTCCTTTATTGGGAAAAAAGGACTGAATTTGATTGGTTAATAAAAAAATAGTGTTTTACTTAATGACTTATTAAAAGAAAAACCTATTTTTGCCTTATTCATGTTTAAAAAATCATTCTGAGTTCGACCATAAATAAGCTTCTGATGCAGAAATCCGTTGATGAACTGCTGCAATCTGGTTTTATAAATGATATTAGGGGAAATGCAATTTTAGCCTTTAGCGGAGTTATTTCGCAGGATGCAATTGTTGGCCTGGGAGATGTATTGAGAAGTGAACTTCATCTGGCCCATTCACTAAGCATTGTTAATAAGATTTTTGCAATTTATATTGAGATGGCCCAAAATATCCTGCATTATAGTAATGAGCAGGTTGATTGTAACGGAAAATCTTTCGGCAAGGGTACAATTTTAGTGTTTAATACTTCAGAAGGATATGAATTAGTGTCTGTAAATCTGATTTCAGAAAAACAACACAGGTATCTTGAAAAAAAATGTAACCTTATTAATTCACTTAATAAGGATGATATCAAGGAATTTTATCTGAAAAGACGAAGAAAAATTGCAGAAACTGAAAGCAAAGGTGCGGGGCTTGGGTTTATTGATATTGTAAGAAGATCAGGGAATCCTGTTGTTTTTGATTTTGAATCTGCCGGCGAAGAACATTATTATTTCTATTTGCGATCTAAAATAATAACCGAATAATTGTATATATGAAAAATATAGCTATTG
>CAYXIT010000009.1:12543-22741 GCA_964465275.1 uncultured Bacteroidales bacterium
AGGTGAAATAAAGTTTTACGGATCCAGTTATCCGGAGAATGCAAATGAATTTTATCAACCCGTATATGACTGGGTTGAAAAATATTTTGAACAGGATGGCAATAATGCCTTAACTGTAAACTTTTTTATCTACTATTTTAATACCAGTACTTCAAAGTGTTTTATGAACCTTCTTGAAATCCTGGAAAGCAACCACAAAAAAGGTAAAAAGATTACTGTTAACTGGCACTATAGTGAGGATGATGAAGATAGTCTTGACAGCGGAGAGAAACTTTTTATGGAAATTGACGTAGACTATAAACTGATACCGGTCAATAAAATTTAGTAACTCTGATCCGCACTGCTATGAAAGGCGAAAAAAAGACTGATGGTGTTCAGGATATGTTCAAAAAGGAATATCAGAGACTTGAAGAATTTCAGAAAATTCTGGAAAAGAATACTGCTTCAAGGGATGAGTTAATGGTAGCTTTTAAAAAGCTGGTTAATGACTACCAGTCATTACTTAAAGATACTGTCAAAATCACTCGTATTGGAGATACTTCCCAGCATAAGCTCCTGAAAGCTAAAGAAAAAATAGAAATTCTTAATGATAAACTGGTTGAATCTGAAAAAAATGTAAGAGAACTTAATACAATACTCATGTTTTATATAAAGGCAACTGATAAGTAATTTTTCTTGCATAAAATTTCAGAGTTTTTTTCTCATCTTTTTACACAAAATACCCCCTTCTTTCCACAATTGTAATTTTATTCCTGTTGTTTTAAAAGGTAATTATTGCTCATCCGGTTTATTTTTGGATTATTTTTTTTATGATAAAACTCTATTTGGCTATATTTGCCGGATGTTTACTTTAGTAAAGCAATTTTTAACAAAACAACTGTAATGTCAAAGCGTACTTTTACCGTTTCGTTTCTGTTTTTTGCCTTTCTGTTTTTTTATTCATCAATCTATTCATGGGCCAATGATGCGGTTGAAAATTCTGATGATCCTTTACAGCAAATTGAAAAACTTATTAATACTGGTGATAAATATGAGTTTTCTGAACCTGTTAAGGCTCTTGAATACTATCAACAGGCTTTTGATTTAGGCACTGAGATTGTTAATAACAACAGAAATAAAAATATCCTTCCCCAGGTTGAAATATTGCGTGCAAAGAGCAGAAGATATTCAGGAATAGTGCATTCACAGCTAGGTAATTATGAAGAATCACTGGAACATTACTCAACTGCCGGTGATATTCTTAATCGGGTGAGAAATCTCTATACTGCTCCATTCCAAAACGAAGTTGATATCAAGATAGCCAAGTTATCTAATAATACCGGAGTTGTTTACAGTAGGATGGGCCTTTTTTCCATCGCCCGTGAGCATTATCAGAAGGCTCTTGATATTTACACGAATCTCAATGACTCTTTAAGTATTGCCGTTGTTTTTAGCAGTATGGGTATTATTGAAGCGCGTCAGGCGAATCTTATAGAAGCTCTAAAGTATTTCCAGGAAGCCCTGTCAATTTATACTGCTATACATGATGTTGAGGGTATGGCCCAGTCTTACAACAATATCGGGGGAATTTACTTTCAGCTCCAGAACTGGGATGAAGCCCTAAGACTGTATAAAAAAGCTTATGATGCATTTAGTGAATTACAAATGTCACATAGAGTTGCAGCAACTCTTGGTAATATTGGATTGACCTACCAGAATTTGTATGATTTTGATAAGGCACTGGAATATCTTGAACGAAGTCTCCAGATCAGAGAAGAGCACAAATATAAGGGTGAGATGGTTGAAAGCTACAATAACCTGGGAACACTTTATATTGAACTGGAGGATTTCGAAAAGGCGAACTTCTATTACAAGAAATCATATGAGCTTGCTCAACAAATTGGTGAGCAAAGAATTATTGCTCTTACCTTAATAAATATAGGAAAAGTTGAGTTTCTGGATAACAATTTCAATCAGGCAATAGAATCCACTAAAAGAGGTCTTGAAGTTGCAGAAGAATATAATTTGAATTTTGTTGTAAGTCCTGCGCTCGATCAACTAGCCGAAATTTATTCTGCAGCCGGAAACTTTGAAGATGCATACAGATATGCCAGAAGACATTACAAAGTTGACCAGGAAATCCTTGATGAACAAAAAGCCAGACAAATAAACGAACTTGAAATAGGGTTTCAGGCCAGGGAGAAGCAACAACAAATCGAAATCCTTGAGCAGGAAAATCAGCTTAACCAATTAAAAGCCAGGCAGTCAGAATCGTTGGTTTTTATCTTGGCTCTTTTTTTAATTTTGGCCTTGCTGGTGGGTTTTTTTTCTGTTTTATTTTTAAGGCAAAGAAATAAAATTACTTTACTTAAAAAAGAACAAGAGGCGCGATCTGTAATCAGAAAAACAGACAACGATCTGAAAGCCATCCTTAAAACACACGCCCATGCAATGATTTTGTTTGATAATGAGCTTAATGTAATAGCATTTAATAACTTAGCAAAACAATGGGCAAAAGAATTTCTTAAGCTTGAACTGGAGTCGGGTGATTCCTTTTTTACTTCACCTAATGCTATTGTGATCGAGCTTATCAACGGTGTGGTGTCGGAAGCACTCAAGGGACATTCAGAACAAATTGAGAAAGAAGTTTTTTCTTTGACACAGGAACTGAATTATTTTAAGTTCTTCTGTAATCCGGTATTTGATGATAGTGACCAAAGCGTGCAGTCCGTGAGCCTTATGATTGAGAACATTACAGAGAGAAAAACAATAGAGGCTCATATTCTCTCTGATTTACGTGAAAAGGAAACACTCATTAAAGAAATTCACCATCGTGTTAAAAATAACATGCAAGTAATTATTTCGCTGATAAGATTACAAAACCACGAAATGTCAGGTAAACAAGAAAAGGAGGCTTTCAGCGATCTCGAACAAAGAATATCTGCTATGTCATACGTGCACGAAGAGCTATACAAATCCCATAATCTTGCCGATATCAATTTTAATGATTATCTGAGTAAAATTTCTACAAATCTTATAAGCATCTATAACAAAAGTGTTAAAGTAACAAATCATATTCAGGTACGAAATGATTATGTGAATATTGATATTGCCGTACCATGTGGATTGATTGTTAATGAGCTCCTTACCAATGCATTGAAGCATGCTTTCAGCCCTAAAGATGGCAATATGAAGGTTAGCGGTAAAAAACAGGTTGATATTTATTTCTCTGAATCAGAAAGTGATTATATACTCCAGGTAATTGATAACGGTTCGGGAATAAAAGGTAGTCTGGATATTGCAAATATTTCTTCAATGGGCTTTCATCTGGTGAAAATAATTGCTGAAGAGCAACTTCACGGCACATGGAGTATTGAAAATAATGGCGGCTTACATGTAACAGTTACTTTCCCTAAAAAGTAAAAACTGATTAATAATTTGCGGGGCTCTTATCAATAGCATCGCGCAATCCATTTCCTATCAACATAAAAGCCATTACCAGTAACATAATGCAGATACCCGGAACAATAGCCAGATAAGCTTTATCAAGGATAATATACCCATAATTCTCCCTTATCATTGTACCCCATGATGGCATAGGGGGTTGTACGCCAATGCCCAGGAAACTCAAGCCAGCCTCAATAAGTATGGCTGATGCAAAATTGGCTGCTGAGATTACAACAACCGGACCAGTAATATTTGGTAGAATATGTTTGGTAATAATATTAAAATCAGGTAATCCCAGAGCTCTTGCAGCTTCAATATATTCATTCTCACGTATACTGATTATTTGTCCTCTTACTACACGTGCAACATCTACCCACATAGTGAGCCCAACAGCAATAAACACCTGCCAGAATCCTTTCCCCAATGCAAAAGTAATTGCAATAACCAATAAAAGAGTGGGTATTGACCAAACTACATTTATAAGCCATACGATGAAATTATCGGTTGCCCCTCTGAAGAAACCGGCCAGACTACCCAATAAGATCCCCAGCAATAGTGCTATGGAAATAGCTATAAAACCCACTGATAGAGAAACTCTTGCTCCTATAATGATCTGACTTAACAGGTCGCGCCCATATCTGTCAGTACCCAACCAGTATTTTTGGGTGTAAATATGTTCATTTTTTAATTTGTTCCTTGCATCCTTTATCGAAATGGTTTCAACCGGGTTATTTCGAAAAAAAACAAAAAGACTGTCATTTCGTGTTTTAATTGAATCAATCGGAAATAAAACATCTGCTATATGAAATTCACGTTCCATTCCTATGAAATCTTCATAACCGGTGTATTGTCTTATCTTAACAATAGAGTCTTCAATCAGGTAATTATCAATAGGGATAGTTTCATAAACGGGTTGCGATCCAAATAGCATGATATGTAAAATGCTTTTCGCCGGAGTTTGAATGTTTTTCCTGACTTTAAGGAATTGTGCTTTACTGCCGGGTCTTTTAGCAGATAGTTCAAGATTCTGATCATTGGCAAAAGGAGTAGAGTCAGGTGTAATTAAGTAGCCTAAGACAGCGATAACAACACTGGTTGTTATCAATGACAGGGCAGTAATAGCTGTGAAGTTTCGACGAAACTTCCGCCAGATTATTCTTCCGGGTGATAAGTTTTCTTCTTTCTTTTTTTTAAAAAAATACACTGGTTCTATCTTCTGAAAACAGATGCGAATTTAAATATTTTATGTGGATCAGAAACCAATACTTTGTTATATGAAAATATGTATAAATATAACTCTATAAGTATTTGTATATTTTTAAAAAAAGAAAGCAACATTTTTTTATTTTGAATGTTATCTTTTTTATACTTTCGTTTAGCATTATTTTTGCAAGGATTTTATAATAATTATAAATTAATTTACTATGATCAAAACTATTTTTTTATTTTTTACAATTCTAGTTTTTAATACATTAGCTTCTGCCAGTAATAATAATGGAGAATCACAAATAAACTGGATTAGCATTGAAGAAGCGGAGAAACTGATACAGGAAAATCCAAAAAAAATATTTGTAGATATTTATACTGATTGGTGTGGTTGGTGTAAACGAATGGAAGCCAACACGTTTTCCCATCCGTATATCATTGATTATATTAACGAAAATTTTTATGCAGTAAAATTAAATGCTGAGCAGGATGAGCCTATAGTCTTCAGGGGGGTTGAGTATGTTAATGAAAACCCAGGAGGCAGAAGATCCTCTCATAATTTTGCCCGCGCCTTATTGCAGGGTCGCATGAGCTATCCTTCAGTAGCTTTTTTTGATGAACAGTTGAATTTGATTACAGCTATACCCGGTTACAGAGATCCCAAAGCTTTTGAGCCAATACTGGTTTTTTTCAATGAAAATATTTTCATGGATCAACCTAATCTGGATGAATACATCAGTAATTTTGATGGAAATATAGAGTAAATGTTTATAAGATGGAATGGTTTAACGGTCGCGAAAAATCATATGCGGCCGTTTTTTTTATTTCTTTAAATTTCCAAGTTCAATGATCGTAGAGCCTGCACCTCCTCTATCTGGATGTTCGTCACGTAACCTATTTACTTCAGGCAGTGTTTGCAGGTAATCTCGTAATACCTCGCGAAGAATTCCATCTCCTGTGCCATGAACAATCTTCAGATTTTTTACCCCCAGTAAAATCGCATCATCAACGAATCTACGTGCTCTCATAAGCGCTTCATCTGCTTTATTACCCCTAACGTCCAGATTGGGATTAAATTCACTGGCTTTTTCATTAATATCAAAATCATACTTTACTTTTGTTTTATTTTCCAGTTTGCGGACCTGATTTTTGTTTAATCGCTCCAGTTTTTGTAAAGGTGTTTTCATTATCATACTGCCGAAAGCTATCGTTGCATTTTTCTGATCTTTTTTCAAAACCTCTCCAATACTGGTTTGTCCTTTTATTCTAACAAAGTCACCTTCTTTAACAGGTCCTTCTTCAATTTGAATTTTACTTTCAAAAAAGTCAATTTTTTGTTTTTTCTTTTGTCTTTTAATCCCGGTTTTGGGTTCAGATTCATCAGTAACTTGTTGTTGGATAAATTCATAAAGTTCTTCCCTTAGTTTTTTCGTTTTTTCTTTATTGGCCTGAGACTCCCTGATCTCACGTATGGTTTTTTCGAGCATTCGATTGGAATCAGCAAGAATCTTTTTTGCTTCTCTGCGGGCTTCTATCAATATTTCATTTTTGTTTTGTTCAAGATCATTACTTAGTTTTTGGTATTTTTCAATCATCTCCGACAGGAAAGTATCACCAGTTTTGAGTTGTTTTTCTTTTTCTTCTATTTCAAGTTTCCTGAGTTCAAGATCCTGGAGTTGCCTGTCAAAATCAACATGTTCTTCACCTGCAATCTTTTCAGCTTCTTGTAATATTTTTTCAGGTAACCCCATATTACTGGCAATTTCAAAGGCAAAGCTACTTCCCGGAGTACCTGTTTTCAACCGAAACAATGGCCGCATTAGATGAGTGTCAAAGAGCATAGATCCGTTTACAATGCCTGGTGTTTTTCCAGCCATTACCTTTAAATTTGCATAATGCGTTGTTATTACACCAAAAGCTTTTTTGGCCGCAAGTTGTTTCAGTATCGCTTCGGCAATTGATCCCCCAATTCGTGGTTCTGTTCCTGCACCAAATTCATCAATAAGAAAAAGACTTTTGCTGTCATTTTTTTCAAGAAATACTTTCATGTTAGCCAGATGCGAGCTGTATGTACTCAAATCATTCTCCAGAGATTGTTCATCGCCTATATCAATAAATATATTTTTGAATATACCCGCATCTGAATAATCAATCATGGGTACTAATAACCCGCACTGTAGCATATATTGCAGCAAACCGGTTGTTTTCAGGCACACTGATTTACCCCCTGCATTGGGGCCTGAAATTACAATGATTCTGTTTTCTTCATTCAATTCAATATTCAAAGGTTCAACATGTTTTTTTTGTTTTTTATATGATAACCATAGTAAAGGGTGTTTTGCTTTTATCCACTTAATAAGTGGTTTGTTCACCAGATTGGGTTTCTGAGCATCCATATCGATGGCTGCAAGTGCCTTTGCTCTTATAAAATCAACTTTCCCCAAAAAGTGATAAGCTTCCTTTAATGCAGGCAGGTAAGGTCGTAAAAAATCTGCAAATTCAATTAGTATTCTGATTATTTCCTGCCTTTCGTCAAGTTCTAGTTGCCTGATTTCATTGTTAATTTCAAAAACTTCTTCGGGTTCAAGAAATGCTGTTTGTCCGGTTGCCGACTGGTCATGAACAAATCCTTTTAATTTTCGCTTATATGCTGAGCTAACCGGTATTACCAGTCTTCCGTTTCGTAAAGCAAGCTCAGAATCATCGGTAACCCATCCCTCTTTTTTAGCATAAGAGAAGAGTTGATTGATCCTGCGTGTGGCCTGATTTTCTTTATCCGTTCTTTTTCTTCTTATTTCAGCAAGTTTGGTTGATGCGTTGTTTCTTACCTGGTTTTTTTCGTCAATTATTCTTTCAGTTTCTTTGACTATCAAAGGGTCAATATAAATGTTTTCAGTTAGTATAACCAAAGCCGGAAACTCTGGTTGATCTTCTACTTTCTTTATTTGCATAAACCTTATCATCTCGTCTATAGTAGCCAAAGATGCTCTTATTTCGCCCAATTCATCAGGTTCAGCAAATGTACCTTCCAGTTTTATTCGTTCAAAAACCCGGAAAGGGTTATAATAATTGGATGCCGGATAGTTTTTTCCTGTAAGTATGATTTGCCTGAATTCTTCCGTTTGGTCCAGTAGCCTTTTTACCATACTGAAATTATCGGAAAAGCGCATTTTTTCTCCAAACCCCCTCCCAAGGCTACTTATACAAGCATCATTAATCATTTTTCTTATTTGATTAAAACCTGTTTTTTCTTCAAAGTATTTGGGGTAAATCATAGATAGGGTATATAATAAGTATGATAAAATGTATAAATATGCATACAAAAATAATTGTTAGTAATTTTTTTGTCTTTGCATCTCTTACCGGATAAGGTTTATAGAAACTTTTAAAAAATAACTCAAAAAATGCATTAATACTTATCAAAATATAAGTATTAATACCTATATTTGTATAGGTATTAAAACGATAGAGTAATACGAAAAAATAACAATAATGAAATACGCTTTAATATCTCAAAAATAAATAATCAAGATCAACAGTTAAGGATATAAAGATATGAAAAACACTTACAAATATTTCAGTTTTACAATTGCTATTATTTTAAGCAGTATGCTGGTAGTTGCCAACCATGATACTCAATCATCAGGTAACTGGAGTAACAATAATACCTGGATAGGCAATTCACCTCCTACTAATCCTCAAAATACTACAATCATTATCAATTCAAATCATGATGTTATTTTAAACGGAGATTTCAGTCCCAAAAACAATGTAAATTTACATGTTTACGGATACCTTGAGATTACCGGCGATTTTATTGTAATGAATAATTTTATTGTGACAATTCATCCTGGAGGTACATTAATAGTTGGGGGTAATTTTTCTGCAAAAAATAATGCTGATTTCACAATTAATGGTGAGATGGCAGTTGCAGGTAATTTTGAGATAGGCGATAATACCAATTTGAATGGTAACGGAACTATTTATGTGGGTGGAGAACATGATCTGCCAAGTGGTTCAGATGTGGCAATAGTTGATAGTTTCTTACCCATTTCACTGTTATCTTTTGATGTAAAAGGAATTAATAAAAAAATACAGATTAATTGGTCCACAGCAACCGAAATCAATAACGACTTTTTTACCCTTGAGCGCAGTATTGACGGAAACAATTGGGAAATCCTTGCCTATATAGATGGAGCAGGAAACAGTAATCAACTGTTGGATTATGAATATACCGATGAGTTTCCATACCAGGGTATTTCTTATTATCGCTTAAAGCAAACTGATTATGACGGTAAGTTTGAATACTTTGCTCCTGTCGCAGTTAATCTTTTGAATTCAACTTCCAAAACTGAGATATTGAAAGTAACAACTCAGAGGTTTGGAATGAACCTTTGGTTAAGCAATCAGGATCCATCGGCTGTTCTTACAGTTTCTGATATCTACGGGCGTATAATTTTTACAGGAAATGTTCCTTCATCCGGTTACAATGAGCAATTATTTATTGAATTTCCAGAGGACATGGCAGGTAAAATTATAGTTATGCTTTTGCAGGGGCAATTTGATTCTGATGCGATGAAATTAAGAGTAAAGTAGTTTTATTCGTTTCTTTATTGAATCTTTCTGATAGCATTATAAGGAGCTGACATTATATCCGGCTCCTTTTTTTTTGAATAAGAAAGGAAAAGATTAATACATGTTTTGTCTGGGGTTTAATCAAAGAGTGGTTATTCCATGTCTTTTTCTTTAAATCTGATTTTAAGTTGTTTGCCTGCCATGTTACCTGCCGGAACCAATTGCGAAATGCTTATCCCAAGAAGTCTGACGGGCTTTACAATATTTCGGTTTTGATGCAGTAAATCACGAGCGATGTTAAAAATAGCATCTTTTGAGCTAACATCATTATCAAAAGTTTTACTTCTGGTAACTTGCTGAAAATCATGATATTTTATTTTCACAGTAATGGCTTTGCCCCAAACTCCTGCTTTTACAAGACGTCCGCAAAGAATATCAGAAATTTCTTTCATGGCTTCATTTAGCTCATTCTTCTCAATTAAGTTTTTTGTAAAGGTATTTTCAGCCCCCACTGATTTTCTTTCACGCTCAGGTTCGACCAACCTATTGTCAATGCCACGGGCAATATTGTAGAAAAAAAGACCATTTCTCCCGAAGTGTTTAATTATTGTTTCCAGTGGAGTTTCTTTTAGGTCATAACCATTATGAATCCCAAGCTTTTTAAATTTTTGTGCAGTAACCTTTCCTACGCCATGAAATTTTTCAATAGGCAGGTTTTCTATGTAACCTGCTGCTTCATCAGGTTGAATAACAAACATACCATTGGGTTTTTTAACATCTGATGCAATTTTTGCCAGAAATTTATTAATAGATATTCCTGCTGAGGCAGTAAGGTGGAGTTGATTGAAAATCCGTTCTCTTATTTCTTTGGCAACAAGGGTGGCAGAGTTTTTACCTTTTTTGGGTTTTGTTACATCCAGGTATGCTTCATCAAGTGAAAGGGGTTCAACAAGATCAGTATATTCATGAAAAATATTTCTTATCTGGTCAG
>CAYXIT010000009.1:22751-33852 GCA_964465275.1 uncultured Bacteroidales bacterium
TCTAGAGACAATGGCTCGACCAAAGGTGTATATTCAAAAAAAATATCCCGTATGCGTTTAGAGATCTCTTGGTAGCGTTCAAATCGTGGCTTTACAAAAACTATTTCAGGGCATTTTTTTCGAGCTTGTATTCCTGGCATTGCCGAGTGTACGCCAAATTTTCGTGCTTCATAACTTGCTGCTGCAACAACGCCTCTTTCACTTCCACCGCCCACAGCAACAGGCTTACCTTTCAAATCCGGATTATCTCTTTGCTCAACCGATGCATAAAAGGCGTCCATATCAATGTGAATGATTTTCCGGCAGTTCATGAATTCAATGAATAATTAAATGTTTTTGCCCAAATCGCCAGGTGTTTCACCAAACATTTCTTTATATGATCGATAGAAGTAGGTACGATTGTTAAATCCGGTCATATAAATAATTTCTGTAACTGAATATTTTCCTTCAGCAATCATTTGGCGGGCCTTTTTCAATCTGAAATTTTTTATCAAGCCATGTGGTGTTAATCCTGTAAGTGCTTTTATTTTCCTGTAAAGCTGAGCCTTGCTTAAAGCAAGGTATGATGCCAGGTTTTCCGCATCAAGATTTTCTTCTCCATAGTTTTTCTCTATATAATTAACACATTTCTCCAGAAGTTCTCTATCGCGTAATGAATAATTTTGTTGCAGATCATATGTTGGTGTTCCGAAGTTTGTTTTAAAAAACTCTGACATCTGCTCTCTTGTTTTCAGGAGTTTTTCAATACGCACAAAAAGGTGTTTTGGATGAAAAGGTTTTGGAATATAAGAGTCGGCACCCATTTCAAGTCCTTCTATACGGTTTTCAATCTCTGCTTTTGCTGTAAGTAATATCACTGGAATATGACTGGTTGCTATTTCAGTTTTTATTTTTTTGCAAAGGCTGAGACCATCCATTCCCGGCATTACTATATCACTAACCAACAGGTCAATGCGATTGTTTTGAATGATATCAATTGCCTGATTACCATTTTTAGCCAAACTAACATCATATTGTTCTGCCAGCAATCTGAAAAGCAGATTGGCCAGTTCCGGATCATCCTCAGCAACCAATACCCTGTATTTTTTGGGAGTAGTCCACAATACAGGTTTAACCTTTGATAAGTTCTTTTGTGGGTCATTATGGGGAATGAGCTCTTCAGTAAGATTCTCAATTATACTTGAACTGCTTAATATGCCTGAAGAATGATTATAGTTTTTTTCGTCAAAAGTTGAAGTAAAGGGCAGGCTTACCTTGAATAAACTGCCTGTTTCGGGGCGGCTTTTAACAGAAATTTTCCCACCCAAAAGTTCTACAAGACTTTTTGTGTATGCAAGCCCGATCCCTATACCCTTAAAAGAAGTTTTGCCTTTGTGTTGGGTTTGACCATATTGATAAAAACTATCGAAAATATGGGGAATCGATGACTCAGGAATGCCTATTCCGGTATCATTTACAATAATTATTATTTCATCTTTTACGGTTTCAAGTCTTACAGTAATATTGCCACCTGGAGGTGTATATTTTACAGCGTTTGATAGTAAATTCAAAATAATTTTTTCCAACTTGCTACTGTCGGTAATAATCCATAATTCATCGATATCCGGTTCAAAACTGATCTCCAGCTCGTTTTCACGGGCAAAGTGGGAGAAAATTTCTACGATATTATTGAGAATACTTACCAGTTCGGTTTTTCCAGGTTTCAATCTTTCACGGCCGGTATCAATTTTCCGGTATTCAAGCAACTCCTGAACAAGTCGTTGCATACGACGTGAATTCTGGTAAATAGTTTTGATAAGTTTTGATGATTCTTCACGTGTTGCTTTTTGATTCATTAAACTTGCTGCTGAAGCGAAGATAAGCGTCAGAGGTGTACCAAATTCATGGGCCAGATTTGTAAAAAACTGCAGTTTATATTGATTAATTTCTTTTTCCTTATCCTGCTTAATCTTTTCAAGAACACGCTCCTGTTTAAGCTTAAGCCGTCTGACCTGATATTTATATATAGAATAGAGTACCAATATTATTAAAAGAAAATATATCAGGTATGCAGGCCAGGTTTTCCAGAAAGGCGGATTGATAATAATCTGCAGGGATTTTATCTCATCTGACCATACTCCGTCTTCATTGGTTGCTCTTATCAATAGTTTGTATTTACCAAATGGTACATTAGTAAAGTTGGCTTCACGCTGATTTCCTGCCTGCACCCAGTCAGTGTTAAAATTTTCAAGTTTATATTCAAAAAGGCTTTTGTCAGGATTTATGAAATTGATTGTAGTAAATTCAATAGTAAAAAAGTTTTGATTATGTTTCAATGATATTCTCTCCAGTTCATTGATATTTTTCTTTAGTATGCCGGTTGAATCGCCCGGCAAAATTTCAGTATTAAATAATCTCAGACCATTTAAGATTAATACAGGCATTTGTTCTGAGATGCTTATACTGTCAGGATAAAACCAGTCAATCCCGTTAATTCCTCCAAAATAAAATTTTCCACTGGTTTTACTATGAAAAGCCGACCCATCAGTATATTCGTTACTTTGCAATCCATCAGCACTATTAAAATTAAGAAAACTACCATTTTCTGTATCAAGCTTACTTAGTCCTTTATTAGTACTTACCCAAATATTTTCATCTGGATCCTGCAAAATAGCATGAATTGTATTATTAGGAAGACCGTTTTCTGTTGTAAAATATGAAAATTCATATGGGGAAAAGTTGATATTGATTTTATTGAGTCCACCGCTGGTTCCTACCCATAAATAACCGTGACTCCCCATGTGCATGCTTAATACATCGTTATTTATAAGGCCTGGCTGGCCGGAGCCTGGCAAATTGAAATTTTCCAGTTGAAGTGTGAGAGAGTTAAACCTGTAAATTCCTGCTCCGCGGGTAGCGAACCATAAAATGTTGGGTTTTTCTTCTTTAATGGAATAAATAATATTGCTTTTTAATTGATCTTCCATTCCGTCGCCTCTTATGTGTATATAATCGATCAGCCTGAATTGATCATTTTCTTTCACTACATTGAGGCCAATTACTCCAAACCCACTGGTACCAAGCCAAACTTGTCCAAAAGCATCTATGCATATGTCATATACTGAACCAAACTCCAGATGTTCCCCACCAATAAGATCATCAGGGAAGTGAAAAAATTTCCCGGTAGAACCATCAATCAAATCGATTCCGACTCCGTCATGACCAATCCAGAAATTTCCTGCCTTGTCTTTTTTTAAGGCCAATACTGCATTATTTGAGAGTCCGTTGTCTGTAGTGAAGAACTCTGTATGACCGGATTCAGATGGAATGAAGTTTAAACCGTTTCCACGTGTTCCTACCCAAAGATTTCCTTTTTCATCTTCATGTATTGCCCTTACAATCTGGTGGTTTAATTGTTTTTCTGATGCTTCACCCCGGCTAATCTGGAAAAAAGGTTTGGGTTTCATGATCGTCCTGAAAACTCCTTCACCATCAGTTCCAATCCATAGCAGATTATCATGAGTTTCAAGAATTGACCAGATTTTTACTCTTTTATCAGCCAGTTCGGGAATAAGATGCAGGACAGATGAAGCGTGGTTATTGGTTTTGGGGTTTACTTTATACAGCTCACCATTATCAGTACCTACCCATAAAAACTCATCATTGGCTGAAGGTTGTATTACTGTAATGTGAAAATCTGGCACTCCCTTTTTTATGTATTTTTCTTCTAAAGTGATAAGGTCAAGAAAAATAATACCTCCCTTATTTAATCCAATTGCTAAGCCTGGGTTATCATCCAAACTATAAAACCAACTTCCTATGTAGTTTTCGCTATCCGGATCATTACATAGCTGTGTAATATCAAATTCGTTATAAATGTTTTCCTCAAAATCATAAGTCAAAAGAACATTATTGTCAATAATGAATAAACGGTTTTCATGAAAGTAAAAGTCGTTTATTTGCTTAAGATTGATATTATTTAAACCAGGCACTTCCACCGTTATGAAAGATTCTTGTAATGGATCAAATCGAAACAGACCAAGTCCGTATACACTGGCCCATATATTTCCATCATAACCAATACATGCTCTGATGCTTTGTTCTCTGAATGACACTTCCGGAATATCTGTAAACCAACTGGAAAAATATCCCAGATCTTTAGAATATCTATTAAGACCCTGTTCCGTAACGATCCATAAATTATTGTATTCATCTTCAATCATTTTTCTTATGATATTATTACTTATTGCCTTATCATCAAACAGGTCAGGATAAAAAGTTTTAATATTCTTACCATCATATTGGTTTAAACCATCCCAGGTACCGAACCACATAAATCCGTTTGAATCTCTGTAAATAGAATTTACGGCACTATTGGATAAACCCATTTCATTAGTAATATTCTTTGATCTCCATACCTGGACGTATGGGTCCAATGAAACAGTAAAGGCTGTTTTGAAAAAGAGAATAACCAAAAGAGTAATTAAAAAAAGATTCCTGTACATGAATGGATTTCAGATAAAGTGTAATGAGGTTTTATAGTCAAAATCACTGATAAGCAATTACGATGTAAATTTATAAAAATCTTATTGTTAGTGGATGTAAGGATTGTTAAATAAGGTTCGTATTATGCTTATTGTCATGTAATCAGAACACTAAATAAAATTCGAGAATAATTTTGATAACAGAGTGCACAAATCCACTAACAGGGTTTACTTAAAAGGTTATGGTAATACCTACCTTTAACTTTAAAAAGCCATATGAAGAATAATTTCAGGAAAATCTTATTTAAACATACATTACTGTTTTTTTTTATAAAAGCTTTTTTTGTTGGTTTTGTTTATGCCCAGCAGATTGAAATACCACGCGTCAATACCATGCCTGACTTTCCGCAACCCTACGAAATGAGAGACTGGAACAATGTTGCTGCAGGTTATGATTCACTGGTTTTTGACAAGGATTTGACGGGTCAGTATCAGCCTTTTGTATTTTTCAGGGAACAATCTGTAAATTATCCCGATTATACAAGTTTTGGTTTGCATACTGCAGTTGGCACTAACTATCCAACTTCAGGCGAAGCTATAAATGTAATACCGGCAGTTGTTGGAGCAACTCTTGCAGGTGTTGACAAATCGGATCAGTTTGATGAGAACTGGGCTATAATGATACAGGAATATTTCAATAAGCGACCCGAAGAGAACATATATCTGAATCATCCTGTAACTAGTTCCGGCTTTGATTGGTGGTATGAAACCATGCCTAATGTTTTTTACATGCAGTTAATGGATTTGTATCCCGATATTACTGTTTTTCATGATCAATTGCCTGTAATGGCGAATCAATGGCTTGGCGCAGTTAAGGCGATGGGTGGTTCTGACACTCCGTGGAATGTACCTTATATGAATTACAGAGCATGGAATATGTCGGAAATGGAACCGCTTGATCAGGGTGTAAAACAACCCGAGGCTGCCGGCGCTCTTGCATGGATATTATATAATGCATGGATACAAACAGAAAACCGTGAGTTTTTAAAAGGTGCTGAATGGGCAATGGAATTTCTTGATGGGTGGGAGTCTAATCCTTCATACGAATTGCAACTGCCATATGGAATATATACTGCAGCACGCATGAATGCTGAAATAGGAACCAATTACAATGTGGAGAAAATGATTAACTGGGCATTTGACAGGGGGGATCTTCGCGGATGGGGAGCCATAAGTGGTAACTGGGGTGGTTTTGATTGCTATGGATTAATAGGTGAAGCAAATGATAATGGCAACGATTATGCTTTTATGATGAATGGTTATCAGCAGGCAGCAGCATTGGTGCCCATGCTCAGATATGATCATAGATTTGCAAAAGCTGTTGCAAAATGGGTGTTAAACATGGCAAACGCATCACGACTTTTCTATCCGGATTATTTGCCGTCGAATATGCAGGATAATGCCGATTGGGCCCAGATGTATGATCCTGATTCTTTTATTGGTTATGAAGCTTTGCGTGAAATAAAGAACGGACAAAGCCCCTATGCTACCGGAGATGCAATTGATGGAGGCTGGGCTCAGACCAATTTAATGCTTTATGGTTCCTCCCATGTAGGATATCTTGCTGCAATTCTTGAAACAACCAATATTGAAGGTATTCTTCAACTGGACTTGTTAAAAACCGATTTTTATAAGCAGGATGCATTTCCAACCTATTTGTATTATAATCCCTTCCAGTCAACAGAGTCAGTAGTACTGAATTTGCCAGAAGGAACATATAAGATATATGATGTCATTAGTAAAACCATGATCCTTGAAAACCAATCCGAAATAGCATCAATATCAATAGGACCCGGCGATGTGGTAATGTCCGTTATTTTGCCGCAAAATGCTGTAATAAGTTTACAGGGAGACAAGACGTTTGCTGATGATTTAATCATTGACTTTAATAATGGACAGGATACGGGATTATTGCCCCCCAGAATTAAAGCACTGGCTGTCGCAGATACAATAGTAGTAACCGGTGGTTCAACTACGATTTATTGCACAGCCACAGATCCACAGAACAGCGATCTCACATACCAATGGTTTTTCCCTGATAATACTTCTGAAGGGCAGGATCAGGAGGTGTTTAATGCCCCTGAAGAGGTTGGATTTTATAATGTAATTTGTAAGGTAATTAATGAAGCTGGTTTATCTGACTCTTTGTCGGTATTGATTAATGTAGTTGAAAAAATACCTTATCCTCCGCAAATCTTTGATATTACTGCCGATCCCCGAAAAGCCAGGCCCGGAGAGACTATGCAATTACATTGTATAGCCGAAGATTACTATAATGAGCCACTTACTTATGAATGGTATACTCAGGCAGGAAGTATATCAGGAGATGAATCAAATGTGTTATATACAGCACCATCTGAAACAGGAAATTATTATATAGGCTGCGAAGTAACCAATACTGATGGTTTATCAGTAAAGGATAGTATCAGGGTAATGATTCGTCAGTTTCCAGAGGAAGGTGAAGGTAACCTGATTGCCGGATATCCCCTGAGAGGAAATACGAATGATATCAGCGGCAATGGACTTCATGGAACTGCCGGGGGTGGCCTTACATGGACAAATGATCAGAATGATAATGCGAATTGGGCGGCAGCCTTCAATGGACAGTCAGCTTATGTTCTTTTACCGGCATCGGAGTTATTCAACTTTACTGAAGCAATGAGTATTTCCTTATTTCTGAAAACGGATGAGCATACTGTTCTTGAACAACATCCTGTATCTCACGGCAGTTGGGAATACCGGTATAAAATTTCATTAAGTAACCAGCGATTCAGATTTACATTGAATACAGTTGATGGAATACATGACCTGGATACAGAAACATACATTACTGCCGGTCAATGGTATCATCTGGTAGCAATCTATAATGGTGAGGATATGGAATTATGGCTCAACGGTAAATTGGATGCTTTCCATTACCACACAGGAAACATAGGTCTCTCGCCTGTAAATCCTGTACTCGGGCAAAATGTCCCGGGTAATAACAACTATAATTTTAAAGGAGCGATGAGTCTTGTCCATTTTTATGATTTTGCTTTGAGTCCATCCCAGGTAATGGGAAACTATATACTTAATGCAAGTGAAGTTGCAGATGAGAGCACTGATGAGATTTTTATTTACCCAAATCCGGTTACACAAAACAGGTTCTTTATTCAAACCGGGTTAAAGGAAACAGTAAAAACGCATTGGCAGATTATGGATCTGTATGGTAAATCCATTATATCAGGTGATTTCATGAGTATACCGGGAAATAATAGTTTAATCCGACTGCAGGATAATTTATCCCCCGGATTATATATAATTAAGATAATAGCGGGTAAAAGCATCTTTGCAAAAACCCTCCTTGTTTTATAGTTATTGGTCTTTTTATCACATCAATCAGGATAACTAAAACCATTAAAAATCTGAAAATAAATTATTTATATTAAAATGAGACCTGAATATACAATTTTGAATACCTGGTGCACACGTTTGCGGAAATCATAAATTAGTTTTGTTGAAGTTCTCAGTCTTAAACCATAAAATATGGATATCGCGAAAAGATTCAAGGAAAACCCCATACTCAGACCCGAAGATTTAAAGCCGAGTATTCCAGGAATGAAAATAGAATGTCTACTTAATCCGGGTGTCTTCCGTTACAATGCCAAAATATGGTTATTATGCAGGGTGGCTGAACGTACTGAGCAGGAAGAAAAAAGCATAAAAGTGCCGGTTTTCAATTCTAAAGGTGAGATTGAGATTCTGAGTTTTGATAAAAATGATCCTGATCTTGATGCTTCTGATCCGAGGGTAATAGCTTATAAAGGTAAAAACTACCTTACAACACTTTCTCATCTCAGGTTGGTAAGTAGTGACGATGGTAAAATTTTCAGGGAAGATCCTGAATACCCGCTAATTGCCGGAGAAGATTCTCTGGAAGCTTTTGGTATTGAAGATTGCCGGGTTACGAAAATGGAAGATGGTTTTCATCTTACATATACAAAGGTCTCTGAAATAGCAGTTGGAGTGGGGTATATGTTTACACACGACTGGAAATCCTATGAACGACGTGGAATGATTTTCCCGCCACATAATAAAGATTGTGCCATTTTCGAAAAAAAAATCAATAAAAAATACTATGCACTCCACAGGCCAAGCAGCCCTGAGTTAGGTGGTAATTATATATGGATTGCCGAATCGCCCGACTTGTTGCATTGGGGTAACCATAAATGTATCGCAGTTACCCGCCAGGGAATGTGGGATAGCGCAAGGGTAGGAGCTGGCGCAGCACCTGTTGAAACCGAAGAAGGGTGGCTCGAAATATATCATGGAGCCAATGAAGAAAACAGGTATTGCCTGGGAGCAATTCTGCTGGATAAAGATGATCCGTCGAAAGTATTGGCGCGCAGTAAAGATCCTATCATGGAGCCAGTTATGGATTATGAAAAAACAGGGTTTTTCGGCAATGTGATCTTTACTAATGGTCACCTTATTGATGGTGATATAATTACAATGTATTACGGGGCAAGTGATGAAGTTATTTGCGGAGCAGAGTTATCAATACGAGAAATTATTAATTCTTTAAGATAGAAGTATTTGAAACCTGATAATCAATCGCATAAGTCATGTTTAATTTAATTGAATAATGTCTGATTAATGAAAAACTACTCATAAATGAAGAATAAACTGTTTGGCGAATTTCAATTTTTCATGTCAATGCCGCGCTTAATGCGTCTGGTACTGATCACTAATATGATTTATGCTTTTGTGTTGCCCATCATAGATATTTTTGTGGGTGCATATATTATGCGAAGCGCTGATAATCCTGCAATGGTTGCTGTTTACCAACTGTCTGTTTATACCGGAATTCCAATCACATTTTTAATTAATGGTTACTTACTTAACAGGATTAATGTTTCCCATCTGTATAGCTTTGGAATGCTTCTTAGTGGCGTTTCTATGTTGTTTATGATGTCGCTCAGCATCATGAGTTTTCCAGGAGTTGCCATCGCAGGTTTAATTATGGGTGTTTCATTTGGCTTTTTCTGGGCAAACCGCGACTTTCTCGCTTTAGATACAACCAACGATCAGAACCGAAATTATTATTTTGGTGTTGAAACATTTTTTTATACCATAACTTTTATTCTGGTTCCGGCAATAGTGGGTTGGTTTTTAGTAAGCAGTACAAGATTGGGCTGGTTCGATGGAAATATAAGATCAGCTTACCGTATTATTGCTTACGCAGTTATTGTACTTACCATTTTATCAAGTGTTGTTATTCACCTTGGAAAATTCCGTAATCCAAAACAAAAGAAATTTATTCACTGGAAATATGATTTTCTTTGGTATAAATTTTTGGTATTGGCAGCTTTAAAAGGTTCTGTGCAGGGATATCTTGTTACTGCACCTGCCATACTTGTAATGCGCCTGGTGGGCGACGAAGGTTCGCTGGGAACCATTCAAAGTATCAGTGGAATTTTGACTGCGTTTCTATTATATGTATTGGGAAGAACTGCTAAACCACAGCACAGGTTATACATTTTTGCCGGGGGTATTATTATCTTTTTTATTGGTGCATTAATGAACCAGATACTATTCTCTGCCCTGGGGGTTATCATATTTGTTTTATCAAAGGTTATTTTTATGCCTTTGCATGACATAGCTTATTTTCCTATCCAGATGCGTATCATTGACGTTTTATCAGTAAAGGAAAACCGGAGCGAATTTGCATATATTTTTAATCACGAATTTGGCTTATATGTAGGTAGGTTTCTGGGGTTGGTATTATTTATATACCTGGCATTTTATGTGTCAGAAGAAGTTGCACTCAGATACTCATTGTTGATCATTGCAGCCATACAGTTGCTGTCAATACCTTTAGCCAGGAATATCATCGGTCATACAAACCGGACCATAGAGAAGGTGAAGTCAGAAAATCCTGATCTTGATGCTCCAAAACTTGAAATTTAATAGATTGGAAAACATTTTTTTTTAGAATGCCCATTTTGAAAGAAAAGATTATGATAAGGAAACTGAGAATACCCGCATTGTTTGTCGCTGTAATTTTTATTGCTATTTCGTGCAGTACAGAAAAATCTATTGAACAGGTTAGTATAGATAAGGTGGAAACAATGCCTTACCTGCCAGAACCTTATAAAATGCTTGATTGGAAGGAAGTTGCCATTAACTTTGATCAATATGTTTTTGATCATGACCTGAATGGTGATTATCTGCCTTTTATCTGGCTGGATGACAGTGGCAGAAATTTCCCGCAGGAAACATTCGGCTTGTATACAGCCATTGGAGATATAAGGCAAGGCCCGAATGCCAATAACGGAGAGTTTCATGAAGCCATAAACAGTATTGCGGCATTAATGAGTGCCGGCCTGGTAGGTATTGACAAAACTAATCAGGATGGATATAACTATGTGAAAATGGTTCAAAACTATTTCAACACTGACAATGGATGGAATATTATTATGAACAATACATCTGCCCGGGTAGGTAATCTGGGTGGTGGTTACGCCCGCGACTGGTGGTATGATGTATTTCCAAACGTGCTTTATTTTGCTGTTGCTGATCTTTTCCCTGATGTTGAG
>CAYXIT010000009.1:33896-34528 GCA_964465275.1 uncultured Bacteroidales bacterium
TTATCATTATTCATTCTTTGATTATTCAACCATGGAAGGTAAACGCAGCCACATTCCTTTTCAGGAAGATGCTGCAGCCGGGCATGCATGGATTTTACTTGCTGCATATGAGAAATTCGGAGACCAAAAATATCTTGAAGGCGCGCGGTCAGCAATAGAAGCTTTGCTTTCGCAGGAAGAAAGCCGTTTTTATGAAGTGTTGATGCCTTTCGGGGCATATGTGGCCGCAAGACTCAATGCAGAGTATGGTGGACAATATGACATACATCCCATACTTAACTGGACTTTTGATGGAGCAACAGGTGAAAACAGCCGCAATGGCTGGGGAGTAATTAGTGAACGTTGGGGTGATTATGATGTACATGGATTGCAGGGCAGCATTATTCATAATGATGGATTTGCATTCCTTATGAATACTTTCGATATGGCCTGGTCCTTGGTGCCAATGGTCAGGTATGATCCGCGATATGCTGAGTCGGTGGGCAAATGGATGCTTAATGTGGCCAACGCTGCCCGTTTATTTTATGCAAATGAAATACCGGACAGTCATCAGTCATTACCCCAATATAAAAATTTAACCCGCAATGTAATTGCTTACGAAGGTTTGATCAAAAATGACCTTTTTGAGCGTC
>CAYXIT010000009.1:34538-42485 GCA_964465275.1 uncultured Bacteroidales bacterium
CCGGAAATGGAAGGAATAAGTCCGGTTGCAGTTGGCGATGGTCCCAGATGGATTGAAGGAAATCCTGATGTATCTCAATTCAGTTTATATGGTTCTGCACATGTCGGTATTTTCGGTTCAATTATTCAAAAAACAAATGTAGAAAGAATACTAAGGCTTGATTGTCTTGCAACAGATTTTTACCGGAATGATGCATACCCAACTTATCTTATTTATAATCCCTATGATGAAGAAAAAACCATTAATTACCTGTATGAAGGGGAGCCCGTTTATCTGTATGATGTAATAACAGGAAATATTATTGCCGAAAATATATCAGAAAATACCGGGATTGAAATATTGGGGAGAACTGCCAGTCTTATAGTTGAGATACCACAGGGAGAAAGGCTTTTGAGCAAGGATGGACTAACAATGGCAGGTGATGTTGTGGTTGCATTCAGATAATGACATTAGCAATTTCGTTCAAAAAACATATAATCACATGAAGAATATTAATTTACATAGGTTTTGGTTGTTATGGGTGTTGTTTTTGGTTCCTCTTATGGTTCCGGGTCAAAATGGCCCGGAAACTGTGAGGGGTAAAGTTACAGATGATACCGGGGCGGAATTGCCTGGTGTTACAGTAATGATTACAGGAACTACCATAGGAACAACAACCGATATGGATGGAAATTATTCCCTGAATATTCCGGAAAATATTCCACAGCCGGTTTTGTCATTTCGCTATCTGGGGTATACACCTGTTGAGATACCGGTTGGTGACCAGTCCCGTATCGATGTAACAATGAGTGAAGATGTACAGACTCTCGAAGAGTTTGTTGTAGTAGGATATGGTATTCAACGCAAGGTAGATGTTTCCGGTTCAGTTTCCAGTGTGGGAGGCGAACAATTGCGCAATTTGCCGGTTGCCGGTGTCGATCAGGCCTTACAGGGGAGGGCTTCAGGAGTAAATATAACACATAATACGGGAATGCCCGGTGAAGGTGTTAATGTAAGAATCAGGGGTGTTGGTTCAATCAACAGTAGTAATGACCCATTGTACATTGTTGACGGGGTTCCCACTGTTGATGCATTAAGCACACTTTCCCCAAGTGATATCGAATCGGTTAGTATTCTTAAAGATGCTGCATCTGCTGCAATATATGGAGCAAGAGCAAACAATGGTGTAATTCTGATTACTACCCGTAAAGGTGCATCAGGAGCTCCACGCATAGAAATTTCATCACAAATGGGGTTCCAGCAACATGGAAGAATTACTCCCATGACAAATCGTGATCAATACATTGAAATATTCAATGAAGCTGCAAATAATGACAATGCTTTCATTGAAAATCCAAGATTCCATCGTGATCTTATCACTGATGAACTGGCTGCTACTTTACCAGATGTAGATCATTTGGCTGAAATATTCCGGAGAGGTCTGATTCAAAATCATAATGTGGCTGTTAGTGGAGGCACAGATGAGCTTACATACATGGTTTCAGCAAATATGTTCCAGCAGGAAGGGATTATCATAGGCTCTCATTATGATCGTTATTCAGGTAGATTAAGCCTTAACAGCAAAGTGAATGAGAGCATTACTCTGGGGTCAAATATAAACATGGCCAGAAGTGATAATGATATTATTGGTAGCAGCGGTGATGGATTTGGAGGGAACGGCGGAAGCGTTGTAAGGTATGCTTTTTTCCGCACACCACCCATTCCTGTGCGAAACGAACAGGGAGAGTATGTTGATTTGCCTTCACATCCTGCATTATTTGGCGATGGATATAATCCTGTCGCACTTGCCGACAAAATGAATAATAATATACAGCAGAACAGGCTTTTCGGTGATTTTAATGCAAGTATAAGGTTATTACCCCAATTACATTTTTCATCAGTGCTGGGAATGGATCGAACTGATTTTTATCAAAGGCGATTTAATGAAAACTGGGGTACAAATAACAGGATAAATAATCCAAATTCCTTGAATATTAGTAACGGTTTTTTTCAAAGCTTTACTGCCAGCAATGTATTTTCTTATAATAATACTTTTGGTCAGAAGCATGATTTTTCTGCCATACTAGGTACTGAGGCAATCAGGAATAACGGTTACACCAATAACTCAACACAAAGAGATTTTCCTGATCAGGAAGACAGGCTTGTATTTTTGGGAAATGGGCTCGGTAGTGTTGTTGTATCTGAAGGAAGGTGGGCAAATACATTGCTTTCTTTGTTTGCACGTGCAAATTACAACTTTGATAATAAGTACCTCTTATCATCAACAATCAGGCGCGACGGATCATCAAGGTTTAGCCCGGATAATCGATGGGGAACATTTTACAGTATTTCCGGTGCATGGCGTATTGATATGGAAGATTTCATGGCAAATAATTACTTTTTTGATATGTTGAAGCTGAGAGCAGGTTTTGGAGCTATCGGTAACCAGGAAGTGGGTAATTATGCCTATTCCGATCAGATCTCCCCCAATTTTAATTATCCATTTGGAGGTATTATGAATACAGGATATGCCATTTCTGTGCTGGGTAACCGCAATTTACTATGGGAAACCAGCACCCAGTTGGATGTGGGACTTGATATTTCGGTATTACAAGGCAAAATATATCTCGAAATGGGGTATTTCCGCAAAATAACATCTGATATGCTGGTTAAAGAGCCCATTCCCCCTTCTGCGGGCTACGCCAGTCCTGCATGGGTAAATAATGGTGAAATTTTAAACGAAGGAGTAGAAATGGAACTTAGGTGGCGTGACAAGATTGGTGAACTATCATTTGAAATTACAGGAAATGCTGCGTATCTGTATAATGAAGTTTTAAGTCTTGCTGCACCTATTGTTGGAGGGCGCATTGATAACGGTGTTTATGCTACCCGAACAGAAGTCGGATTTCCGGTGGGTTCTTTTTTCCTATATGAAATGGATGGTATTTTCCAGAATAATCTTGATGTTATTACAAGTGCCTACCAGGGTGTGAATATTCGCCCGGGAGATGTAAAGTATGTGGATCAAAACGGAGATGGCTTTATAAATGAACTGGATAGGGTGCATGTTGGAAGTGCTATCCCAAAGTACACAACCGGTTTTCAAACAGCTTTTTATTATAAAAATTTTGATTTATCTATGTTCTGGCACGGAGCTTTTGGTCATAAAATTTATTACCAGGTAGCTACAGATATTGAAGGGTTTTACAGGCCTTTCAACGTTACTATGAGATATTTTGACGAAAGATGGACAGGCGAAGGAACAAGCAATACCCAACCACGTGCATCATGGAGTGGTAAAGCAAATAATACAAGACCGTCCACACGCTTTCTTGAGGATGGTTCTTTTTTACGTCTGAAAAACCTGCAATTTGGATATATTCTTCCTGAAGATATTTCAAAGCGTTTGGGGTTAAGAAGTGCTAGGGTTTACTTCCTGGCTCATAACCTGCTTACATTTACTCCTTATCCGGGATTAGATCCGGAAATGACAACCAGTAATAATTCTTCGGGTGAAGGGGATGCTGCTGCCGGTATAGATTGGGGAACATATCCTCTGGCAAGGTCATTTAATCTGGGTGTTCAATTTTCATTTTAACAAACATAACATAATAGCATATATTGACAATTCAGTATCAGTCAAAACATTCAATTATGAAGCAAACCATAAAAGATCTCAGATATATGAAAAGATGGTTGGATTCATTTGTTATTTCAAAAAAAATCAATAAAATGAAGAAAGTAAAAATATTTTTGATAAGTATAGTCTTTCTCGTTGGTTGCGAAGATTTTCTGGATGAGAGCATGCAGGGAATCTATACCAGTAGTACATTCTTTCAGACTGATGATCATGCAACTCTTGCATTAACTGCAGCATATCAACCACTGGCTTTTACAAACATCAGAAATCCTCTTTGGGTATTTGGCGATGTCGCCTCTGATGATGCCATTAAAGGAGGTATTCCCGGTGACCAAAGTGAGATTGAATTTATTGAGAGATTTACCTATACACGTGATAATGGATTTCTGGAGCACATATGGAGAAGATATTACGAGGGCATAAGCCGTGCTAACGATGTAATTCACAGGCTAGGACCTGGTGTAAGTGATGAAGTAAAATCAAGGGTAATAGCTGAAGCCAGTTTCCTGAGGGCATATTATTATTTTCATTTGGTTAATATTTTTGGGGAAATACCTCTGAAAACAGAGCCGGCTCTTACTGCAGATGATTTACATGTTCCTGTTTCTCCGGTTGCAGATATATATGATCAGATTGAAGAAGACCTTAAACTTGCGGCAGAAGCATTGCCTGTAAGTGCAGGTGGTCAGGATGGAAGAGCTACCAAAGGCGCTGCATTGGGTTTACTGGCTAAAACTTATCTTTTCAGACAAAAATATGAACTAACCCTGGATGTTATAGATGATATTGAGCAATTGGGAGTTTATTCTTTAATGCCAATATACAGCCATAACTTTATGACTGATTTTCAAAATAACAGTGAATCTGTTTTTGAAATACAGCATCTCAGCGGTCAGGATCCCTTTCAGGGAAATGTCTTAAATCAATGGTTTGCGCCTCAACCCGAAAACGGTTACTTTTTTAATGTCCCTACAGAAGATTTTGTAAATACATTTGAGAAAACAGCAGAGGATATTTTTGATCCAAGACTGGATTATACTTTGGGCAGAGAAGGTAAATTATGGTTGAACGGAGAAGAATTTGATCCTGAGTGGTCTCCCACCGGTTTTATTCAGAAAAAACATCTGCAACCTTTATCTGAAATTCCTACAGGTATAAAGGGTGATGGCGATCTGAATTATGTTTTTATGAGATATGCTGAAATATTGCTTATTAAAGCCGAAGCACTAAATGAATTGAATAGGGGCCCTGAAGCAATCGAACCACTCAATCAGGTAAGAAAAAGAGCAAGGGAAAGTTTCCTTTTTGATGAGAGTCTTGATGGATTCGGGCAGGTACCGGATGGACTGCTGCCGGATATCTCAGTTACAGACCAAAGTCAGTTACGTGATTTAATCAGAAGAGAAAGAAGGGTAGAACTGGGATTTGAATTTCATCGTTTCTATGATCTCATGAGATATGGTAAAGCATATGCTGAGGAAAAACTCATCGATACAAGTTTTGATTACGACCAGCACAGATATTTTTCTATACCTCAAAATGAGGTTGACATTAACCAACAAATAAATAATTAATTAATTAAACATTAACCTTTATTATTAACCCTAAATTAAAAACCTATGAAAAAGTTAAGATTTATTCAATTTTTAATGATTGCGCTGATTTCTGGTAGTGTAATTACATTTACTGCCTGCAGCGATGATGATGATGACCCCGATGTGGTTGACAAAACGGAGCTTGCTGCTAAAATCCAGGAAGCAGAAGATTTGATTGATAATACCACCGAAGGAACTGCAGAAGGTCAATATCAACCCGGAGCGAAAGCTGAACTTCAGGAAGTTATTGATCTGGCAAAAGCGGTTTACGAAGATGAGGAAGCTACACAAACCCAGGTGGATAATGCCGTAATTGCATTAGATGCAGCAATTGAGGCTTATGAAGCCCGGCAAGTAATTGCTATCGCACCGGAAGATCTTGTTGGCCACTGGACATTTGATGAAGGTGAAGGCACAATAGCCAACGATTTTTCAGGCAATGATTTTCATGGTACCCTTGAAACAGGGCACCCCAATTGGGGAGCAGGTACACCACAATGGACCACTGACCGCTATGGAAATGAGAATCAGGCTATTTATTTTAACAACGGAGCAAATGTTGAAGTTCCATTCAATGCCCAGCTTAATCCATCACAGGCAATTACTATTTCATTGTGGATGAAACCGGATCAGCTTGAAGAACCATGGTCAAATAATTACATGGTTTCGCTGAATCGTTGGAATGGCTATAAACTTCAGTTACAGGATGCACCTAAGGTGTTTTTTACTATTAAGGCACTGCATGAAGGTAACGAAGTTTATCATGATCGCGATAATGAGTCACCAACAATAAATCTGGGTGAGTGGTATCATGTTGCTGTAACATTCAAAGACGGTGAAATGGGATTCTATCTTGATGGAACGCTCATAAAATTATGGGATAACACTCCTGGAACACCTATTCAACTCGAAGATCCTGTGAATCTTTCAATTGGACAGGATTTGCCGACAGGTATTTATTCCGAGGATGAAGAAAGTCCATATTATGTAAATTGGGGCGGTTACTTCCAGGGAATACTCGACGAAGTTCGTATTTTCAAAACTGCTTTGACAGAAACTCAGATTCAAAGCATTTATGAGCTCGAAAAACCCTAATTATCAGGTTTTAATGCATAGATAAAAATATGTATTAAGTGTTGTTTTTAAAGTTAATTAAAAGAACTGTCTCCATGTTTTAGCTGGAGACAGTTCTTCTTTTTGTAAAGGCTTACTTCAAAGACTTCTACTTACAACACCTGCTTTCTCACTATCAACCTTTACTGTAATATTCCGGCGGCCTCTTTCCACAATCCATTTTACTGTTACAGTACTCATGCCCGGTATATTTTCAACTTCTATAACCGATGGGTTTATTTTCTGCTCTTCCAAAATATTCAGGTCGGGATTATGCACAATCATACCTGCCACTGCGTTTGCTCCTTCAATGCTGATATAGTTGGGGCGGTCAATTCCAAATTTCAGGTTTACTCCTGAATGGGTTGGGATAAGCCTTTTGTTGGCAATTACAGCTGTAATTTCGCGCAAACCTCTGCCAATATTTTTTTCTGTAAGCTCAACAATTTCAAGTTGTGGCGTATGGTGAGCATGGTATAAAGTAAAGGCAGTAACGCGATGTGCTTCCTGTTCCAGCAAAAATCCCGGATTTACACGTATATAGTTCTTTTTAAAACCTCCTACCTGTATTTTTCCAAACTGTGGGTGATCATAATCTTCCCACGGAACAAAGGCATCTTCAAAAAGCAGATATTTGTCAAACTCATATACTTCAGAAGACTGACCTGAGCCTCTTTGTGGCGTTTCATTGAAGAGGAAATATCTTGTAAAGATTTCTATGGTAAAGGTAAATGCACCCCGCATCAGATGAAACCAGTCACGTTGTCCGCCATAAACGGTATAAAGATCTTTGTAACTGACAAGATACCTGTATCCTGGCACAAGTTTTTCCCCTTTTTCTCCGAGTATATCATAAATATTCAGATCATCTCTTAAAAAATACTGAGTATCGCTCTCCACACCCGGACCTCGCAAAAACATACCCCCTGTATTATGATGTGTAAGTGCACCTCCAATATTGGGATGTTCTACTACAAAGTCTCTAACCGCTCTGGATTCAGGAAGTGAAAAAGGATAATGGTATGAGCCGCGCTGTACATAATCTGGCTGCCAGTTCCAGCCCCAATCGCGGTTTGGGTCATAGTACCCCACATCACGGTCTTCATTGAGTCTGCCGTCACCATCACGATCAATGCCTTCCCAGCCCAATAATTCCCATTCGCCAAATTCGCCGGGTTGTGTGCGAATCATTCTTCGTGGATCATCGGGGTCTTCTTTCCACTGTCCGTAGGGATTACGACGGCGCAACTGGGTTATATGCCCGTCATCATTCAGGTCATTATATCCATCTTCCCCCACTTCACCATCGCCATCATCATCCAATGGTATGGTTCCGCTTCTGGGTGAACTGCTGGTGTTGGGTTTATTCATATAATTTTCCCTTCCATCCGGATTCATTACCGGCAGTATATAAAACACCTTTTCATCAAGCAATTGAGTGATAAAAGTGTTTTTATTGTAATTCTCCAACAAGTACCATGCTGTGTAAAGTGCAACCTCAGCAGCCTGAATCTCATTGGCATGGATGTTTCCATCAATCCAGAAAGCCGGTTTTTCGCGGTGGGGTTTATTGCTATGATTGGTAATGGTAAGCAGCCACAGATCGCGGTCTTCATAACT
>CAYXIT010000009.1:42495-43662 GCA_964465275.1 uncultured Bacteroidales bacterium
TATAGATTCGAGGGTAACCAGTTCGGGATGTTCCTTTACAAACTCCTGGTAAATTTCATAAAGCCCTTCATTGGTGTAATAACGGTTCCAGCTTATTTGCACTTTTGGATTGACCGGAGTTCCCGATGCTTTGAAAAAATTCTCTATGCCGTCCTGCTCCTGGGCAAGGACCGGCAGCAGACAAATAATAAGCGTTAAAGTTGCAATAATTCGAGTCATAATATCGTCATTTTAAGTCCGGGCGCAGATTGTAGCCGCACTCGGACTGATTTATCATCCGGGTAGGACTTCATTTCCACCCGGATTGATTTTTATTTAAAGTCCGGGTGCGGACTGTAGCCGCAGCCGGACAGGGTTTCTTGTAAGGCTTCAATTCCTGCCCGGATTAAGTTTACATATTTTTTATTACAACACCCCCCTTGGCACTATCCACCTTAACTGAAACGTTGCCGATATCCTCCACAATCCATCTTACAGTTACTGTGCTCATACCCGGAATATTTTCTACTTCAATTACAGATGGATTTACTTTTTGTTCTTCAACAACATTCAAATCGCGGTTGATCACTCTCATACCTGCAAGTACATTTACACCTTCGAGTGAAATGTAATCAGGTCGTTCAATATTGAATTTCAGGTCAATTCCGGCATGCGTAGGGATCATGCGTGTATTTGCCACTACAGCAATCACTTCGTACAGTCCGCCACCCAGATCTTTGGTGGTAATATCGACTATTTCCAGTTTTGGTGTGTGATGAGCATGGAAAAGTGTGAAAGCCGTGAGCCGGTGCAATTCCTGTTCGAGCAAAAAACCAGGATTATTTCTGATATAGTTCTTTTTAAAACCACCGATCTGAATTTTTCCAAACTGTGGGTGTTCATAATCTTCCCATGGAATAAAAGCATCTTCAAACAACAGGTATTTATCAAAAGTAAACCAATCTTCACCAAATCCCCTTGACCATCCTTCGGTTTTCTCGTTGAAAAGGTAATATTGGGAAAACATTTCAGATGTGAAGGTGAACACACCCCGCATCATATGAAACCAGTCGATTTGTCCGCCATACACAGTATACAGGTCACTGTTTACGACAAGATATTCATAGCCGGGTATTATTTTCTGGCCTAATTCCCCAAGATTATTATAAACACCTACATCAGATCTAA
>CAYXIT010000009.1:43672-51352 GCA_964465275.1 uncultured Bacteroidales bacterium
ATTGAGAGTCTTCGGCTACTCCGGGACCGCGTAAAAGCATACCGCCCGTATTATGATGTGTAATGGAGCCTGCAATGTTCGGATGAGCAATAACAAAATCTCGTACAGCCCTTGTTTCAGGTAAAGAAAAGGGGTAATGGTATGTGCCCCTTTGCACATAATCGGGTTGCCAGTTCCAGCCCCAGTCGCGGTTGGGATCATAATAGCCCACATCCCGGTCTTCATTAAGCCGGCCGTCGCCATCCCGGTCAATGCCTTCCCATCCCAATAGTTCCCATTCGCCAAATTCACCCGGGGAAGTCATAATCATTCTACGCGGGTCCTCCGGGTCGGATTTCCATTGACCATGTTCATTTCGACGGCGCATCTGTGTAATGTGTCCATCGCCATTAAGATCATCAGAACTATCTTCACCAACCAAACCGTCACCATCATCATCCAGTGGCATAGCTCCACTTCGGGGACTGCTCATGGTATTGGGCTGGTTCATATAGTGCTCTCGTCCATCGGGGTTCATTACCGGCAGTATGTAAAAAACTTTCTCATCCAGCAGTTGGGTTAAAAAATCATTCTTATTATAGTTTTCTAAAAGGTACCAGGCTGTGTAAGTGGAAACTTCTGCAGTTTGTATTTCGTTGGCATGAATGTTACCATCAATCCAGAATGCCGGTTTCTCAGTGTAGGGTTTATTTGAACGGTTGGTAATTATTAGCAGCCACAAATCCCGGCCTTCATAACTTTTTCCGATTGATTTGACTTCAACAAGTTCAGGGTAAGCTTTTTCCAGTTGACGATATATTTCGTATAAGCCTTCATTGGTATAATAACGGTTCCAGCTTACCTGCACTTTGGGGTTGACGGGTGTACCGGAAGCCTTAAAAAAGTTTTCTACTGCGCGGCCATCTTGTGATTGAGCAGAAACCTGCAGAGAAAAACCCAGTAAAAGGATATATAAGAAAATATTCTTCATAGAATTTTTATTTTTAATTAAAGGTGTAAATACCACAGAACTTCTATCAAAGTTTTATTTCTATTTCTTTAAAACCCGTTGATTCTGCACCGGCACGGATCATAAAGGAACCTTTACCATTTAACAGCCAGCTTCTTTTAACCGAACTGCGTGGATCAATGGCTCCGATTACCTCAATAGTATTTCCGCTTACAATTTCCTGATTATTGTCTGTTGTGGCCCGAAGTACTGTCTTCTGTTTCCATTTTAACAATTCCCCGGTTTGTGATGCGGTAGGAAAGCTGCCAGTGTTAATAATATCAGCTGTAACCCGATAGAGATTGCTACCGAGGCGTTCGGTTTCAATGTTTACAATATCAATTACCGGACGATTTGCAGCAACATCAAGAATAAAGGCCGAATGCTTTTCAGCAATGGAATCGATCATAGAGTAAGGAGGGTTTTTTATTGCAAACGGAGCTATTCCACCTACTTCAACCCGTTTGTCCGGAAAATCGGGATGCTCAACTTCTGTCCAGGGAATGAAAACATCGTTCAGTTCATTTTCTTCAGCCCATTTGATCAAATCTAATTCCTTACTTTGTTGCTCATTTTCTCCACTTTTTTCTGAGGCAGGCAAACTCCATCCTTGCGTTGAGAAACTGAAACGGCCGTAATGAAAATAGGCCCACTGGAAAAAATCACCATCATTTCCATTTGCAGAAGGGGTAGCAAATTCTCCCAAATGCTTATTATACAAATGGCTGATTTTCTGATTAAGGTTAATATCTTTTTCTTTCCAACCAGTATGAATTCTTGCATTAGCCTCTCTTTCCTTATAAGGTAAGGGTTTGGTGAGATTATTGGCCGGTCCGAAGCTGATCACAGCAAATACATTTTTTGCTGCAAACAAAAAATCGGCGATAGCACGTGTTTCAATTTCAGATACTGCATGCTCTCCGGCACCACGTTCAAAAGCCGGGTATTTAAAAGTAAAATTGCGGTTGAAGGTAACCCCTTCCTCGCCGTCTTCGTTAAACTCTTCGTCTTTGTCATTATCAATACCTTCAGTAAAAAGCAGGTATTGTCCATGTTCTCCTTTTTCAGGGCGTGCCTTTACCATTATTCTTTCGTCTTCCGGGTGTTTCATCCATTCCCCGGTAGGGTCTTTGATTCGCATCATAGTTATCATTCCATCATTGTTAAGGTCATCATATCCATCTTCACCTATACGACCGTCGCGATCCAGATCGGTTGGGTTGGCATTACCCATTCGCTCATATCTGAGGGGTCTGAAATATTGTTCTCGTGCATCGGGCGAAATATCGGGGAAAACATAAAAACTTACCGAGTCAAGCAAATCTTTGATTTCCTGTTCATCAGATCTGGCAAGTAATCTTTCTGCAAACTGCAAAGCCAGTTCGCTACCGAGAAGATGATCTCCTGTAATACCCCCTGCAACAGCTAATGCAGGCTTATTTTCAATATCACCTGACCCAATGATTAGTAACCAGATGTCTTTGTTGCCTTTGGTTTTGGCCAATGTTTTTACCTGCACATAATCTGTGTATATTCTTGCCAGGTTTTGAAGTCTTTGCCCAAGCTGTTCATGATTTGAATAATCAGATTGGCTGGAGTTACCGGATGCCAGTGTTTTACCGGCAAACAAAAACTGGCTGCAAATTGCCAGAAATAAGCTTATTAAAAGAAAGTAAAATGATTTCGATTTCATCTGGTATAAATTTGGTTTCGGATTTAGTTTGAAAAAAGCGCAGTAAAAGTAAGCAATTAAACAAATTTTTACTTTGAGTTAGTAATCATTTGCAGGCATTCAGGGAGATATTAACAAAAAATAACCATTTGCCTTTTCAGGATTACTTCCCAATGGATTTATAATACCGCTTTGATTGATTTAATGATACTTTTTTAAATTTAAATATCAAAGGGTTACAGGAAATTATAGTTGACATATAAAGCGGTAGTAATTAATCGGACAAGAGATACCTGCTTTGATTATTTCTACATAACGGTTACTCCAAAAAGGAAGTCCCCTGAAAATATTATAATCTTCAGAGGACTTTTTTGTAGCGGGGACGAGAGTTGAACTCGTGACCTTCGGGTTATGAATCCGACGCTCTAACCACCTGAGCTACCCCGCCGTTTTGAGTGGTGCAAAAATAGTAAAGAATTTTAAATTTCAAGGAATAAATACGAAAAGTTTTCGAACGAAAAAAAGAACTACTAACAACCTTTTTAGCTGACATTTTTATTTGATATAACTGATTTCTCTTGCCTCTTTTTTAATCTTGTTAATTGAGTGAGCATTAGTCCTGAAATAACTACAACAATTCCAATGATTTTGCTCAGATCAATTTTCTCCCCCAGCAGGTAGAAAGAAAAAACAGCAGTAAATACAGGTATCAGATTGGCAAAGATTGACGTACGGGCTATCCCAATATTTCTGACCGAAATAGTAAAAAATATAAAAGCCAGTGAAGAAGCAAATACGGCAAGTTTAATAAGTGCCCAGATTGCTTCTGTGGAGGGCCGGGTGATAATGAAATCCTGGAAATCAAATATCAGAAAAACCGGAAGAAAAAAAATAGCTCCAAGAAGGTTCTGGGTTTTGATGATAGTTGCAGAAGAATACTTCATAGCCAGTTTTTTCAGAAAAATGATATTCACCAACGCTGAAAAAACAGCAAAGAATAGCAATAAAACTCCACGAGGAGATGCACTGAATTTGAATTCAAAATCAAGTACCATAATCAACACCCCGGTAAAAGAAATAAAAAAGCCCAGGATATTGATTCCGGAAAGTTTCTCGCCAAATGCAATATATCCGAGAAATGGAGTGAAAACAGGTATGGTGGCAATTATAACGGCTGCAATGGTTGGTGAAACAAGCTGCAGGCCAAAGCTTTCTCCTATGAAATAAAAAAAAGGAGAAAACAAGGATAGCCAGAAGAAAGAGACATAATCCTCTCTCCGGATCTTTTCTCTTTTTCCGAATAGCCCTAATAGTGAATAGAGTAGAACAGATGAAAGAACAAGTCTGAAGAACATTGTTGCCGATGGGCTGTAATATTCAAAAACTACTTTCATCCATACGTATGAAATACCCCAAAAAGAGATAGCAAGTATAGTAAGAAGGTAAACCAGGTAAATATTTCTTTGCATTAATTTGGTTAATTATAAAAGAAGCGCAAACCTACATAAAATTTTATTCTATTTGATGATATTTTGATCTGAGTGAAACATATTTCTTTACATGATAGCATGCGCATTTTATTTTCATTCAACAAATCCTGAAACATTTGAAAATTAATAAAGTATGAAATAATTATTGCTGTAAAATTTATTAACAAATGGTTGAAAAATAATTCATGAATACCATACGAATATTGGTTTTTTTTGTATATTGCAGCTAAGCCTAAGTTCATAAATATGATTGTTATGACCCCTCTTAAGAAATTTACATTAGAGTTCCCCATGAAAGTGTCTCCCAGGCTACTTTATACATTAATAAGTACATCTGAAGGGCTTGCACGCTGGTTTGCCGAAAAAGTAAATGTTAAAGAAGACGTTTATGATTTTGAATGGGAGGGAAGTCTGCAAACTGCAAAACTCATCGAATCAAAGGAACCTGAGTATGTAAGATTCGAATGGACAGATGATTTCCATGAAGGGTTTATGCTCGAGATGCGCATTACTCATGAGCCGGTTTCGGGCGAGTCTGCCTTAATAGTAAGTGATTATTCCGAGGAAAACGATATGGATTTTACTCAAATGTGGTGGACAACCCAGGTGGGAAGGCTTCAAAGAATGTTCAATAACTAAATATTTCTACTAAATCAGTTACATCGGGGGGGCATCAAGTTTAAACCAATCTTTCACAAAATCAGTGTAATCATCCGGAGCTTTGTAGTGTTTAAACTCGTTTGTTCTGGTAATATGCCTGTAATCTTTCTGCCATTTGCTCACATTCTTTTTGATCTCTTTTATGGCTGCCATAATAAAATAAAGTTCATTGTCGGTCATGGTAGGATGGAGCGATAGCCTTATCCATCCCGGTTTGTCAGATAAGTCACCTGTATTGATTTTAGATGTGATGCTTTTTGAGTGTTCATAATCTACATTCAGTAAGAAATGACCGTAAGTCCCCGCACAGGCGCATCCTCCTCTTACCTGAATGCCATAACGGTCGTTGAGTAGTTTTACAAAAAGATTATAATGAATATCATCAAAATAGAAGGAAACTATTCCTAGTCTTTCACGTGTATTATCAGCAAGAATTTTCAGTCCCGGTATTTTATCCATTTCATCCAAAGCAATTTTTAACAGCTGATCTTCGCGTTTGTGTATATTTTCCACACCCATCTGATCCTTAAGATCAATAGCGAGTGCCGCTTTAATCGTCTGAAGAAATCCCGGAGTGCCACCATCTTCTCGTAGTTCAATATCATCAATATATTTGTACTCTCCCCATGGGTTTGTCCAGTCAACTGTGCCTCCTCCCGGGTTATCAGGAACTTCTGATTTGTAAATTGATGAATCAAAAATCAATACACCCGGTGTGCCGGGCCCACCAAGGAATTTATGGGGTGAAAACATAACTGCATCAAGTTTTTCCATCGGATCACCCGGGTGCATATTGATTTCATCATAGGGTGCACTTGCGGCATAATCTATAAAACAAATTCCTTCATATTCATGCATTATTCGGGCCAGCTCATATATGGGTGTGCGTATGCCTGTTACATTTGAGCATGCAGTGAAAGATCCTATTTTTAGTTTCCTGTCTTTATGCTTTTCAAGTTCGCGTCGCAATTCATCTGTGTCAATCAACATGTCGGCTCCTGGTTTGATTACAACAATATCGGCAGTGGTTTCAAACCATGATGTGTGATTAGAATGGTGTTCCATGTGTGAAATAAATACCACAGGTCGCTCAGTTTCCTGCATACATTTACCCACAGAAAGCTTTCCGCAAATTCTTAATCCCAGAATACGTTGAAATTTGTTTATTACTGTGGTCATACCGCTACCGGCAGTTATTATAACATCCTGTGGCCCGGCATTTACATGTTTTTTTATCTTTTTATGTGCATAGTGATAGGCATTTGTCATCAACACTCCTGTTTCACTGGCTTCAGTATGGGTATTACCCACAAAAGGACCGAATTTTTCTTTCATGGTATTTTCAATCGGTCCGTAAAGCCTGCCACTGGCAATCCAGTCAGCATATATCAATTTCTGAATTCCATAAGGTGATACAAAAGTTTGATCAATTCCTATAATGTTCTTTCTGAACTTCTCAAAATACTTTTCACTTACTTCTAACATGTCTCATGATTTTGCTACAAATATGCAAAAAAAAACCTAATATTTTATGGATTTTTCTATATATGTAATAATAACCCATGTTTAGGTCGTAATATTAAATCATAATATCATACATCTGATTGGAAATGATGATCATTATTTCTTTTGGCTGTAATAATCGTTACTTTTATAAAGTTTATTAAAAAATTATCTGAACTGATTATTTTTTAAGGGAATCTGACTGAACATAAAATTATTTTTCTAAACAAAGTTTTATTGTTTTCTGTTTACAAACTATTTGAATGTAATATCCAATCAAGGTATAATTTTTGCTATAAATAAATTACTGTTTTTTTTACACCAATAGTTTTTGATTTCAGGTTATTTTCAGGTTATTCTCATTGAAAAAATATAATAATTATGACACTTCTAAATATTATAAAAAAGATAATTTCAGGTAACATATTAATGCTATTTCTGGCCTTTTGGATTATTCTGGATGCATCACCATTATATTCTCAGTATTTTGGAAGAAATAAGCCCAGTTACAGAAGTTTTGATTTTCAGGTGTATGAATCACCTAATTTTACTATCTATCATTATTTTGAGAATGATTCGGTAGTAAACTCTATTGCCAATCAGTTTGAAAAATGGTATATCAGGCACAAGAAACTTTTTAAAGATACCTTTGAGAAGCCCAGTCCGATCCTGGTTTATCAGAATCACCCCGATTTTCAGCAAACTACAGCGATAGGCGGTATGATAGGTATAGGTACCCAGGGGGTTACAGAAGCCCTCAAGAACCGGGTAGTAATACCTGTTCTGGAAACCAATGCACAAACTGATCATGTGATTGGTCACGAGCTGGTACACGTATTTCATTTCAGGGCTTTATTTATTGATGATTCGCTTTCGATGAATTCTCTGAGAAATCTTCCTTTATGGCTGGTAGAAGGTATGGCTGAATATTTTTCTATAGGAAGTGTGGATGCACATACAGCTATGATCATAAGGGATGCTGTTATCAATGATGACTTTCCCTCACTACGTGACATGACGCGCGATTATTCCTATAATCCATATCGTTATGGTCATTCCTTTGTATCTTTTGTTGGCAGAACCTGGGGAGATGATGTAATAGCACCACTTTACCGTGAAACAGCAAAGTTTGGATATGAGCGGGCAATGGAACGTATAATCGGATTAAATGCTACCACGGTTTCAAATCTTTGGAAAAGTGCTACAGAAAATCATTTTCAGCAGTTTCTTTCAGATAGTTCTATGCTTGAACCGGTGGGAATAAGCAGGATAGATGAGTCGAATGCGGGGCAAATGAATATCTCTCCTTCACTCAGCCCCGATGGAAAGCATATTGCTTTTTTCTCTGAAAAGGACCTCTTCTCACT
>CAYXIT010000009.1:51362-52715 GCA_964465275.1 uncultured Bacteroidales bacterium
TTCATATAGTTTTTACAGAATCCAAGACTTTTTACTTTAAAATTCACAATATATTTATGCCTTATGGAGGCAAATCTTCCATCTGAATTTGTGTCAAGAATTGAATAATCACTTGATTTATACCTGGCAAATGCTGAAACCGGAAAAATCATAAGAAAACTTTCCAGCAGTACCCGGAGTGCTGATATTGATGCATTCAACTTTTTTGAATCGGTAGGAACCTGGTCACCCGATGGTTCAAAGTTTATTCATGTAGCTGTAAAGCAGGGTCAGAATCAATTGGTTGTAGTTGATGTTAATCGTCCCAGAAGAACCAGGCATATCCCTGTTGATGAAGTACCCTCACTGAATAATCCCAGCTGGTCGCCCGATGGTAAGCACGTTGTTTTCACCGGTTTGCTGGAAGGTATCGGAAACCTGTTTATGCTTAATATGGAAACACTTGAAGTTGAAAAATTAACCAATGACAGGTATTCTTATATTCATCCCAGTTGGTCACCCGACGGACGGTTTCTGGCAATATCCACTGATCTGCTTCCCGACAGGTTTAATCCTGATACATTAAGCTATACATTTAATCTGGCAATAATGGACATGGAAAGCCCGGAAAGAAATATAAGAGTACTGGATGTTTTTCCCGGAGCCAAAAATCTTAATCCCCAGTTTGACTCTGAGCAGGCGGGTTTATACTTTCTTTCAAACCGCGATGGATTCCGTAATCTTTATTATTTCAGCCTTGATGATGGGAAAGTATATCAGTTAACCAATTTGTACACCGGTATAAGTGGTATAACCCATCTTTCCCCTGCAATCAGTGTAGCGCGCAATTCCGGCGAAATTGCTTACAGTCATTTTTCTGAAGGTAAATATTTCATTTATACAGCAACAAAAGATGATTTTACTTTTACTGAAGTGGATCCGATGAATATCAATATGGAAGCTGCAACATTACCCCCCATTAGCAGGTCATCGGAGCCCATAGTAGACGATTTCATGAATGTTGAAAAAAGAGATAGTGTTTTTCCTGTTGATTCTTTTGAAGTAAAACCTTTCAGGCCCGAATTTGGATTGACATATATTGGCAGCAGTGGAGTAGGGGTTGCCACCAGCCGTTTTGGCACCGGTATGCAGGGTGGTGTGGCTATGATGTTCAGTGATATTGTGGGGCATAATCAATTGTTTTCTGTTCTGGCAGTAAATGGTGAGATTTATGACTTTGGCGGGCAGATAGGATATGTAAATCAGAAAAACCGGATCAACTGGGGTGCCAGTGCATCTCATATTCCCTATCCATTTGCCTTTCTCAATATTGATGTTGAGTATAATCAGGATAGTGTGCCTTTTACTGATTTT
>CAYXIT010000009.1:52744-56441 GCA_964465275.1 uncultured Bacteroidales bacterium
GAATAGAGCTAAGCGCCAATCATGCCTGGTATTACTTCCGACAAGATATATTTCACACCTATTATGACCCCAATGGTTTTTATGCCGGTCAGGACCGTAGCAGAGGAGATACGCGTGACGGGTTTAACCTCCAAAGAGTTAGTCTGGGCTATGTGGGTGATAATTCATATTTTGGAATGGCTTCTCCCATGGCAGGACACCGTTACCGGTTTAGTATTGAAAAAATGTTTGGCGAAATAGATATGTATAATGCCATTGCAGATTACAGGAAATATTTTTTCAGGCTGCCTTTCAGTGTTGCATTCAGGGCTTCTCATTTTGGCCGATATGGTAAAGATGCCCAAAACAATTTGTTTTATCCTTTATTCCTGGGGTATCCAACATATATGAGAGGATTTGACTATTCATCCCTGAGCCAGATCAGTGATGGAATACCTGGGGTAGAAAGTCAAAATGACTTTGATAGCTTTCTTCAAAACCTGCAAGGTACAAGGATGCTGCTGGGTGGCCTTGAAGTTAAAGTACCTTTTACAGGTCCTGAAAGATTGGCTCTTATCTCAAGTGGATTCTTTTTTACTGAATTGGGATGGTTCCTGGATGCTGGTTTAGCCTGGCGTGGGGGACAAAGTATTGATTTTAATTTTACTAATGATACAGAAAATGTCCGTTATCCCGTTTTCAGCACAGGTCCTTCTCTCAGGATAAATCTGTTTGGAGCTCTGGTGCTGGAGCCTTATACCCTTTACACTTGACAGAAGGTTGAAAGGAGTTTGGGGATTGAGCTTCTGGCCCGGGTGGTAAATGGGTTGATGAGTTGAAACATCAAATATAAAAAATTAAAAGGGGCTGCAGAATATTTGCGGCCCCTTTTTACTTTTTGGTCAATTATCAGTTCAATTACTAGTGTTCACCATGCATTAGTTTTCTGATAAGAGGTGCTATTAATAAAGAAATCACCGCTACGCCAATAGCAACTATGGCAATAGATGAGAAAACATTGGTATAAGAAAGCAGTGAAATGAATCTGCCTCCTTTTTCAACAGCCACCTCAGGAGTGAGACCTGTAACACCTTCTGCTATTCTGTCAAGAACGCCACCATTGGAAGTAAACTCGCGTGTTGTAAACTTGGCTATAATTCCTGCGATGTATTGGGCAAATGACATGGAAAGGAACCATACACCCATCATAAATGAAACAACCTTTGCCGGTGATAGCCTTGTAACCATTGATAAACCGATCGGACTAATAAATAATTCCCCTGTTGTTATAAGAAAATATCCAATTATCAGGAATGACAAAGGAACAAGTCCTGTTTCAGAAGCAAACCTGGCACCCAGGGCAAATACAAGAAATCCCAATCCAAGCTGTGCTATCCCGAAAGCAAACTTATATGGTGTATAAGGATTCATTTTCATGTTTGCCAGCCAGGTCCATAACATGGAGAAAGGTATAGCAAGTACAATAATAAACAAAGGATTGATACTGTTGCTTTGCTCGGCATTCATAAAGATCAGGTTCACATTCTTATCTGCAAATAGTGTGATTGTACTTCCTGCCTGTTCGAAGAAAGCCCAGAAAACTGTGCTGAAAAATGCCAGGATAAAAATTGCAATAATTTTTTCACGCTCAATTTTTGTTATCTCAATAAAAGATTTACCCACAATTACCACCACCAGCAAGAGAATGGCATATAAAAGGTAACCTGCAAAATTGCTTCTGTAAATCAGGAATGTAAGCACGGGTACTGCCAGGTAAGACAGCAAAACAGACCAGTGTGCATTGGTCAGGCCATAAGCTTTTTTCTCACCAAGTCCGGTAACAGGTCTTTCACCATTCTGTCCGAAAGTACCATTTTTTATGCCTATTTGGAATACAACCAAACCAAGCAGAATGCCTATACCCGCCAGGCCGAAGCCATAAACTCTGCCATATAGTTCTGCAACTGCCCCGCATGCAAGGGGTGATATAAAGGCACCCAAATTGATACCCATATAAAAAATCGTAAATCCTGCGTCGCGGCGGGGGTCTCCCTGCTTGTACAAACCGCCAACCATTGAGGAAATATTGGGTTTGAACAAACCATTTCCGGTTACCAGAAAGCCAAGTCCTGCATAAAAGAATAGCTCACTTCCAATAGCCATCATAAAAAGCCCGATGGCCATCATTATTCCCCCATTGAGAATTGCTTTACGATACCCAAGGTACTTGTCTGCAATCATACCCCCGATAACCGGTGTAGCATAAACAAGTGCACCAAAGGCAGCATAAATTTCAAATCCGCGTGGCTCAGCACCAGCTCCCATATCAACATAAAGTTCCCGTACGATATACAAAACCAGCAAGGCCCGCATACCATAATAAGCAAATCTTTCCCAGAGTTCGGCAAAGAAAAGATAGTACAATGCTTTTGGATGTCCCTTTTCCATGTAAATAAATTTTAGTTGAATATTTGGTTAATTAATGATTTTAAAAAAAACATTTTCAATATCAAAGCCGAGCAAAGATAAAAAACTATTTATTCAAACTCTTGTAAATTGGAATATTGTATAAAAAAGTTTGGGTTTTTCAGAATCGCAGACGCATTTGTGCCTTGATCTCTGTTCGCGAATTTCCGTCAACCAGGTCGAGTCCGGAACCAATCTCATTGCGGTTGGAATAAACCGTTTGAGCCAGTCTTGCCTGCAGGTCAATATTTCTGTTTACACGATAACGGGCTACAATATAAGCTCTGTGTCCTTTTTCTGAATAAAAGGGAAAGGAAAAAGCATAAAGCACATCATTTTCATAGGCATAAATGCGGGCATCAAAACCATCGGTATCAAAAATGGCATAGCGTGCGGTTATAGCCCATGGACTGGCAAAGCTTCGAAATGCAATATCCTGGTAGATAAGATAACCATTTTGCTTTTTTGAGCCGTGCTCAAAAAACACAAGTTCAACCCGGTTGCGGAATGTAAATGAAGGACTTACAGGATAAGCGGCATGCAATCTTATATTCTGCCTTTTCACATCATCCAGATAACGGATAACATTTTCATCAGGCGAGTTAAGGGGCTTGTTTTTGATGCGGTAGCGGGCGTACATTTCTATTCTGCGCTCGGGTCGGTAGTTTAGTTGCACAAGGTAGTCATATCCTCTTGAAGGGGCATATGTACGGAACTTCATCCAGGGAAACGAAAAATGATCGGCATAGGCATTGATTGTCCAGGCCTGCGAAAAGCGTGCATTCAGTCCCAGGTATAATCCATTTTCATTGACAACTCTTGTATTTTCTGAAAAGGCCACGCTTAGCAAAGACTGATAATCTTTACTGAAACTTCGGTGCAGAATGCTCATGGACAACCTCGTATCCAGACTCATCATTACACCATTCAGGAAAGCGTAACCGCCGTTCCGGCTGGTTGCTGCTTCTCCAAAAAAGTTGAAATTCCTGAAGATGTAATTGTAATCGACACCTGTTGCCCAGTTGGTTTGGTCGTTAAAGTCAAACTGATTATAGAAGGATAGATTTCTTTGAAACTCTGCACCCAGTTTCATATAGTATCCTGTAATTCCCACATGAAAGTTTGATCTGCGGTAAGTAATATTAGATCCCATGAATGTTTCCTGAACTGCGTTTTTGTTCTCCAGTTCGCGGGGGGTGCGGTGGAGACCTGTTTGTTGAAGACTCGTGATTACCAGTGCCTCCTGCATTAT
>CAYXIT010000010.1:0-21972 GCA_964465275.1 uncultured Bacteroidales bacterium
TAATTAAAAAAATCGGAGGTTGCTGGATTGAAAGAAAAAAAGTCCATGCTTGATTGGATGAAAAAAAATGAAAAAAAATTCAATAAACTAAACAAATCTGAAAACAAAATATATAAGAAATGAAAACAACCAGACTATTATTAATCGGACTCTTAATCTTTCTTGTCGGCTGCGAAAAAGAACCGGATAACATATGGCAACAAGACGAACCCGTAAAAAGCAGGATCAGCATTAAAAGCCAGAATGTTCCTGTAGTTCCCGGTTTCGGGATGAAGAGTGCACCTGAGGAAACCATTGGATATGAGTTTACCCTGGTGGCAGAAGTAGATGCCCCGGAAGTAAACGGCAAAACTGTTCAGGCAACCCATGTTGAAATCGTTCAGAACTGGGCTTTGGTATCTTATAACATGCAGGGTAGCGAGCAATTAGGAGCTATTGATATCATTGATATTGCCAACCCTGAACAACCTGTAATGGTTAATTCCATCACTTTTGATAATATGGACGTTAACAGCATAGGTTGGTTAAATGACCATTTAGTAATTGCAGGACAAGATGCAGAAGGGGCTTTATATGGTTTCTACAGCCTCGATAACGATACGCTTATTATAAACCGACTGCTTTCCTATTCAGCAGTAAGTATGATCATTGAAAACAACCTTATTTATGTTGTAAGTGGTGATAATGGCGGCCTTACAGTAATTGATACCGACGGTAATGAAGATTACTGGCCATTTGCCGATGCCAGATCTGTGGCATTAAACAGCGATGATATCTTTGTTCTTACATCAGAGATGATCTTTGCTGAAAACGGAACTGATATAACACTGGACCCAGGGCTATTGCAACTGGGATCAAAAGCTGATCTCGACATCTCTGATCAATATCTTTTTGCTGCCCTCAACCGCGGTGGAGTTCATATTTACGAATTGGATGATCATTCCCTCTTCCAGACGATAGACCGTCCGCTGAATCCCGAGGGCCAGTTTGATGAGGATTATGTAACCAACAGCGTTTCCTATAACGATCCTTTACTTTTTGTTGCAAATGGCGGTGCAGGAATTCTTGTAAGTGGGAAATCAGACCTGTTTGACAAAAGCGATCCCGAATTTGTAACATATGGATATTTCGATTTTGATGGTCCTCTTTCCTCAAATTTTGTAAAATCACAAGGCAATTATGTTTTTGTTGCATCCGGTCTGGGTGGATTGAAGATCCTCACCATTGAAGAAATTGCTGATGACTGCAACTGGAGTAGTGAAACAGCATTTGCCGGATCAGAACAGGGAAGTGGTTCTGCATGGTGGTATTATATTGATAATACCAGCAAATCCCAGCACCCCATTTATGCTGGTCAGGAACTGGTGGAAGGAGCCCATGTAGAGATCAATCCTGTAAATGGTACCGAAAATGTCGAACTAATAATTGAACTGGGTAGCAATATGATTCTCCAGGACGTGAGTGAAGCGGTGAAAATCCAGGGCTATTGCGATGGTTATTTACCTGCATCAAGGCCACCCGCCGGTCAATTTACAACCTATAAAGGCAATGAGCTATCTGTTGAGATTCCAAATTATGCTTACTATGTTGTACATCTTGACGTGAAAGTTTGCAAATAATAAAATAAACACATAACGCATCCAAAAAAGCCCGGCATAACCGGGCTTTTTTATTTTGATATCCATTTAAAACCTTCTGATGATTTCCTTGTTTAAGCAGTTAAAAGCGAATAATTACAAAAATACTGTTATGACAAAATACATTGCAATAACCATTTTAACACTCTTACTTATGGCATCAGGAACTTCCAAAGCACAGACAGAACATCAAAAATACACCCTGGTACAGCAATTTCCGGGCTTTGAAGTAAGGTATTACCCTCCGGCATTAATGGCAACTGTGCACAGCCGTGCAAATAGTTACCGCGAGCTGAGCTCACCCGGATTCCGTACCCTGGCATCCTATATTTTCGGTGATAATACTGATAGTAAAAAAATTGCCATGACTGCTCCCGTTCATATGGATATCGGGCAGGATAGTTCGAGTATGAGCTTTGTTATGCCTTCGGAGTATGAATACGATGATTTACCAGAACCAACAAGCGAAGCAGTAATTCTCGAAGAAAGTAAACCTGAGTATGTGGCTGCACTTACCTTCGGGGGCTATGCCAGCGATGAAAAGATCAAAGAAGAAAGTGAGAAATTGCTCAAATATCTGAAAGACAATAATATTACACCCATCGGCAACTTCCGTTTTTTGGGTTACAACAGCCCCTATAAGTTCTGGAATCGCAGAAATGAAATTATTGTGCAGATTATTTGGGATTAATTCTTTAGGTTTGCAGCAAAAATTCTGTCATGCAGGAATGCCTTGGAAATCTTTTTATCTATAACGGAACTTTAACCGATACGTCACACTTTGACGTTTCATTTCTTGATCACCCATATTATATTTACGAAGTTTTCAGAGTTATTGACAAGACTGCTCTTTTTCTTGAAGACCACCTGCAAAGATTGCAGGAAACCTGTGAACTCTCGAAACACTGCCAAAAGTTTTCATCACAAGAGATAAAACGTTACGTTTATGAGGTAATTGATGCAAATCAGTTATACGAAGGCAACATGAAGATTGTCCTATACTATAAGCAAGATACGGGTCCCCAGTTTCTGGTATATATTTCGAAGCATGAGTATCCAACTCCTGAACAATTTAAAACGGGAGTGCCTGTGTCTCTGTTTAAAGGTATGCGCATTAACCCAAATGCCAAAGTAATGGATGTGGAATTGCGCAAAGCTACAAACAAAATGAAAGAGGAAAGGGATGTTTACGAAACCCTGTTCGTTGATGAAGAAGGATGCATTACAGAGGGCAGTCGTTCAAATGTATTTTTTATACGCATGGGTAAGATAATAACCCCACCCCTGAAGGATGTATTGCCCGGCATTACCCGAAAACACATCATGGAAATTTGCAGGGAGTTATCGCTCGATGTGATTGAAGAAAAAGTACCTGCACGCTCTGTGGTAATAATGGAAGCTGTTTTTATTTCAGGAACATCACGCAAGGTATTGCCTGTTAATCAAGTTAATGACCTTGAGTTTGATCCCTATCATCCTATTACAGGAAAAATACAATCAGGATTCAACAAAAGAGTAACTGATTATATTTCGCATCATAAGCAAAAAATGGTTTGATTCATCTCCAAAAACTCCGTTCATTTGCGGACAGTTCTGATCATTTATGAACAAAGAATTTGATGCTTATACATCAAGTTTATCTCCAATTAGCTGATTTACAATCCATAAAAAACATTGGTATGCTTTTAGAAACCAAATGGTAAAAACACAGTAAAACTGAAAGGATATGATATCAAATTATCTGAAAACAGCCATACGCTTTTTTACCAGAAATATTTCCTTTGCTATAATCAATCTCATTGGATTAACAGCTGGTATTGCTGCTTTCCTGCTTATAGCAATGTATTTGCAGGATCAATTGAGCTATGATCGCCATCTGCCTCACCCTGAAAGAGTTTTCAGGCTTGTTGGCATTCAGGAACCTGAGGGTCTTGACAAACAACATGTATCATATACCAGTGCAGCTTGGAAACCATATATTGAAGAGAATATTCCCCATGTTGAAGAAAGTTTCCGTATCATGCATGCACATGGTATTATTGTGGAAGTTGATGATAAAGTTTTCAGGGAAAATTATTCCTATTTCTCGGAAAGCAATGTTTTAAAACATCTTGGATACCAGATTTTACATGGAGGGGATCCGGGGAATATGCTTATCGACCCTAATACAGCTGTCATCAGCCGGATCGCTGCCGAAAAATATTTTGGGAAAAGCAATGCAGTTGGAGAGATATTCAGAATGGCCGGAGAAGATTATCTGGTTACAGGAGTTTTTGAAAATGAAGATATTAAAACACATCTTCTCTTTAATGTATTACTTTCGTTTGCTACGATTGACCCCAATACACCTTATCTAATGCATTTCGGCAACAATACACTTGGTACCTATATTGTATTGAAGCAAGGATCGGATATAGAGGAAGTGGAAAGACTTATCAATAAGAAACAGGAAGATCTGTTGCATGAAGATCCTGATATATACATGAATATCACTTTTTACGCCCAGAACATCAAAGATATCTTTCTCCGCTCAGGGCATATAAAATTTCACATGCGCACACATGAGGGTAGCATAAACAACGTTTTAATATTCAGTATTGTGGCTTTGCTAATTCTTGCCATAGCATGCATTAATTTCATCAATCTATCCACAGCCAATTCAGCCAAGCGAGCAAAAGAAGTTGGGCTAAGAAAAGTATTGGGAGCCGGCCGTAACAAACTGGCAATTCAGTTTATCGGAGAATCAATGCTGCTGACATTTTTCGCTATTATCGCTGCTTTAGGAATTACCGAGCTCATATTGCCCTATTACAATGAATTGCTTGATACAGATCTGAGCATAAATTTTACAGGAAACATTCTTTTTAATGTGGGATTACTGGCAATTCTTGTAATTGTTGGAACGATTTCAGGTTTTTATCCGGCAGTTTTTCTTTCCAGATTCCAGCCGGGTAATGTTCTCAGAGCAGGCAATGGCAGTGGAAAACCCAAATCTGCTGTCCTGAGGAAAGTACTTGTTATTTTTCAATTCGCCATTTCCACTGCAATGATACTCGCCACTGCGGTAATTCTACATCAGGTTAATCATATGCAGAAAAAACATCTTGGTTATAATGAAGAAAACATTTTAACCATATTTAACCGGCAAACAACGGATTACGAACAGATAAGAGGTTTCAGGAATAAACTGATGCAAATGCCCGAAGTAGTATCGGCAGGCATTTCAAGTGGCCATAATGGTGTTGCCGGAAGACAAAGCACCATTGAAACATATGATACAATCCCTACTTCCCTTATGGTTAGATTTGGCTATGTAGATCCGGATTTTTTTCCCACCATGCAGATTCCTGTTGCTGAGGGCCGCAACTTCAGCCATGAGTTTGGTACTGATCCTGGGCAAACCATGATCATTAACCGGGCTGCACAGCGTGCACTTGGCTGGAACGACCCCATTGGTAAACGAATTCAAAACGAGGATTTTGATGACTATGACTACTTTACCGTTATTGGCGTAATTGAAGATTATCATTACTATTCGCTTCATAGTGCTATTGAGCCTGCAGTTTTTTACTGGAACCCGGGTGAAATGCCTGTAATTAATGTCAGGTATCAAGCAACTGATCCTTCAGCAGTAATGAAAAAAATAGAATCAGAATATAACAGTTACTTCCCGGGTTATTACTTCCAGGGATACTTTTTGAGTGAACTGCTGGCCCTTCAATACCGTACAGAAAACAATACAATGCAGATCTTCATGGGGTTTGCCTTGCTTTGTATCCTGATCTCCTGCCTCGGATTGTTTGGCCTCACATCGTTTATGGTAAACCAGCGAAGAAAAGAAATAAGCATACGAAAAGTGCTTGGAGGAAGCATACTTCAGATCAATGTTATGCTGATGCACGATTTCCTGAGATGGATATTGCTTGCTGCGGTTATTGCGTTTCCATTTACCTGGTTATTTATGAACCGGTGGTTGAACAATTATGCCTATCATATAAGTATTGGAGCCGGCCATATTATTATAACTCTTTTTATCATAACTATCATTGCTGCCGTTACAATCCTTTCATTGTCTACTCGTGCAGCCAGGCAAAATCCGGCTTCTGCAATCAAGTATGAATAGTGTTTTTTAGGAGATTGATAAATAATTGATTTTATTTAGGGTAGTAATTTATAATTTGATGCAAAAAATATGTTTAGTTATATTTTTTTGCTGACAATAATAATATCAGTCTCTGCTGGTTCTAAAAATAACTGATTTTTACAACCGCTCAAATCATGCTCCTTGCTTTAAGTAATTTGTTGATGTAAAAGTCTTTTTTATTTCCCGGAGCCATATATTTTTCTTATTTTCGTAACGGGTTCAATAGTAACTAAAAAAGCTGAGTAAATAATAACTCTTAATTCAAAAAGTTCTTTACTTAGATCCTGACCTTTACTTTTATGGGATTTGCTTATTTTTATAATATATTCTTTTTTTCAACCCCTAAACCTTATAACGATGAAAACACTTTCAAAAACTATTACAGGAAGCTATCCAATGATAGCAGTAATTTTCTTTGCTATTTTCATGTGGTCATGTGGTGGTAGCCAAAACAAGGTTCAGAAAGAACAATTGAAGGAAGCAAAAGAAACTACCCTTCAGAATCTTAACAAGTACAAGAATGAAATTGAAGACCGGATAAAATATGTTGAAGGCCAGATTGAAGAAGCATCTGGTGAGATGAAGGAAGAACTTGAGGAATCTCGTGCTGCACTCAAAGAACAACAGGAACTGCTGGAAGCAGAATTAGAAAATGTACAGGATGCAACTGTTGATACATGGAATGATGTAGTTGCCCAGGCTTCAGAATCATTGGGTAAAGCACGTTCAAAGATGAATGAGGTTTCAAAGAATGTCCGCGAGTTACTGGAAGGAGAAGAAGTAGAGTAGTAATATCGTTTTAAAAGTCCCCAAGCCTGCCTGATCAGCAGGCTTTTTTTATGATTCGGGGGAATCTGACTTTTTTTCAAGTTCTTTCGTTGAAAGCATACCGCAAGCTGCGTAAATATCCTGTCCGCGCGATTTCCGAATGGTTGTGGTAAGTCCTTTGGCTTCCAATGCAGCCTTAAACTCCTGCATGATCTTTTCTGTAGGGGCTTCGAGGGGTGTGTTCGGTATGGGATGAAAATACAACAGATTGATACGGCATCTTATTCCACTCAGTATACGGGAAAGTTCTTTCACATGCTTAGGACTATGATTTAACCCCTTAAAAACTATATATTCAAAAGATGTCCTTCTTTGTTTACCCAGCGGAAATTCCCTTATAGCTTTTAATACTTCCGGCAAAGAATATACATTTTCAATGGGCATAAGTTTGCGGCGTTCATCTTCAAATGGCGAATGCAGGCTAACAGCCAGGTGACATTTGCTGTTTTCCAGGAATACTTTCATGGCCGGTATAATTCCAATGGTAGAAACTGTTATTCGTCTTGGGCTCATCCCAAATCCCCATTCTGAAGTAAGAATTTCAAGGCTTTGCATCACACCTTCCAGGTTATCGAAAGGTTCGCCCATGCCCATATAAGCGATATTGGTAAGATTATCACGCTCCGGCAGGCTTCGAATCTGGTTTACAATCTCTCCGGCACTTAACTGGCCCTGGAACCCCTGCTTTCCGGTCATGCAAAACAAACAGCCCATTTTGCACCCTACCTGTGATGATACACAAAGGGTATTGCGGTTACGCTCGGGAATATAGGCTGCTTCTATGAATTTGCCCTGATGCGAACGGTACAGGTACTTTTTGGTACCATCAACCGAAATTTGCACCTTAACAGGATCAGATAACCCCAGGGAATATTTCTCCTTGAGCTTCTCTCTATGAGATTTGGAAATATTACTCATCTCCTCAATGCTGCTGATCTCCTTTTTGTAAAGCCAGTCGGCAATCTGAGATGCAGTAAAACGGGGCATTTCGAGCTCTTTTACAACTTCATCAAGTTGCGAAAGGGTTTTACCAAAAAGGGGTTCCTTTTGAGACTCTATTTGCATGGAAGTTTCGAATTTAAGTATCAAAAAAATATTTCAGCCATGATATTGTTGAAAGGTACTCCTTTTTCAATCAAAAGATCCCTTACATCAACCACCATCTCAGCACTGCCACAAAGATAATAAGGAATATCGGGATCAGGAATTCCTGTGGCTTCAAGAAAGTGGGTCACCCTGCCTGAAAAGCAATTGTCATCAGGCTGCCTGCTGCAGCAGGGTTTGTAATGTTCAGGCATTTGTTTTGTGAAGTGATCAAAAAAATACAATCCTTGTTTGTTCCGGTTACCCTGAATAAGGATTTTATTATGGTACTGACCTGAGAAAAACATAGAAGCAAAAGGAGCAATGCCAGTGCCCGTAGCAATCCATATTGCCTTGTCGTCATTGCAGATAAAATTCCCGAAGGGTTCTGTTATATATATCGTATCACCAGGCATAACCCGTGCCAGTTGCGGAGTAAGCACCCCATCTGGTTTAATGGTATACAAAATCCAAACATCGGACTGATTCACACCGCTTGCAATGCTGTATAGCCGGGGTTCTTCCGTGGGGTTAAGGGTAATTCCGATTACTTGTCCGGCGGCAAAATCAAAGTTTCTTTTAAAAGAAAGGATATAAGCATCCGGGCCGCTATATGTATTGCCGGTAACAGTAACAGAAAAAAGTTTTTTCATGCAGTTTTATAACAAAATTAATTTCGTGATTCAGGTATACCTGTATCAATGGGATTTTCCGGGTCATTGCTCCACTCAAACCATCCGCCGTCAAACACCGAAACCCTGGGCCAGCCAAGCAACCAGGCATTGTAAAATGCTTCGCTGCCTCTCCACCCGGTACCACAATAAAATGCCAGATGTTTTTCGGGGGTTACACCCTTTTCAGCCCACATTTTAATGATCTCTCCAAATTCGCGGGTGGTATAATCCAGATTCTGATAATTTTCCATGTGGTAAGCATCAGAACCATTGTCAACATAAACAGCACCCGGGATTCTTCCTTTCTTTTCAATGTAGTTATATCCGCTCACTTCTCCAATATACTCAGGCCAGCTGCGTGTACATACAATATCACCGTCAGCCGAGCGAATTAATTCTTTTGCTTTGTCAATATCAATGATCAGCTCAGGATTTAACGGAACTGATGCGCCAAAATCTTTCGCAGGTTCGGGAGATACTACTTCAGAAGTCAAAGGCATGCCTTCAGCTTCCCAGGCAGCTACCCCTCCATTGATGACCCTCACATCTTTTACGCCGGCATACATCATGATGAGAGCACAGCGAATTGCTCCGAGTTGCCCTGCCGCACTCCCCGGGAAAGGATCATCATTATCGGGGAACGAAAAACGACCGTACAATAAAACCGTAGTATCAGCTGTGATACCGTGTTTTTCAAGGGCTGATTTTAATTCCTCGGGGGAACGCCGGTTCCAGGTATCCGGCGATTCGAGCTCAAGAGTATCCAAAGCTATGGCACCGGGTATGTGACCATCAAGATAGTCATCATAATTGCGATAATGGGCATGGCAGATCACAAAATTATTACCGTTATCATACATGGGTGGCTTTCCCCCTGATATGAGCATGTTTAGCCAGGCGGGATAAACAAGTTTAGTGAATCTTTCCATTCGTTCCACCGGAAATCGATCTCCGGGGAGCCACTCTGATATAAAATTCCTGTAGATATTCAGATCATCATATCCTGCATCATGAAAACGTTCTGCAACCTTGTAAATATCGCTTTCATCATAACCATAAAGAATAATATTGTGCTGGGGCAGAATCTCCTTAAACCTGACGATCTCAATCCAGTCAATGTACTCAGCCCATTTTACCGGCAGGCTGCGTGCTCCGCTAATGTGTCCTCCCCTTACTTCATTTCGCAGTTTCCAGCCATTGTAAGCTTCTGTGGGTCGTACATCAATAATTTGAGTATTGGAATCCTTAAGAAAGAGTTTTAATTCCGAAGTTGAGACTTCATTAATTTTACGGGGCATAAAACAAATTTTTCGATTAAAGGTTATCATTTATCTTCTTTCCCAAAGGCTATCAGCAAAGTATTTTTTCTCATCGGTAAAATTTTTCTTCATTACAAACCCGGCTTGCAATGCCATTTTCTCAGTATCAACCGTATCAAATTTTTGCGATAATTCCATAAATATACTTTCCCATTGCCTGAATGAGATTTCTGTTCCGGTAACTCCCAGTTTTACTTTCTGAGATTTTTTACTAACAAGATAACTTTTAGCCGCTCCTGATACCGGATCATAGGAAGCATGATGTGCAAAATTATCTACCTGGAAATCAGCATCCAGCTCACGATTGATCCGAATCAGATGATTAAGATTAAAATCACGTGTATGTCCGTGCGGATCATTGTAAGCATTGATGATAATCTCTGGCGATTTTTTAAGGTCAACACCTATGATTAATTTATCACCGGGTGCTGTAATATTCGAGAGTTGTTGTAAAAAACCGATGCGTTCACTTTCAGTAAAATTTCCGATGTTACTACCCAGGAAAAGGATTACTTTGGGTTTACCGTTTCTCTGCTTCAGATCGTGCATTACGTGAAAGTAGTCTCCTGCTTCTATACGAACCGGTAATTCCGGCAATTCTGTTCTGAGTTTCTTTAACAGATCACGCAAAGCCTGTTTGGAGATATCCACAGGGATGTACGTAAAATCCAATTTGCTTTTCATCATACTCTTTAAAAGAATCCCGGATTTCAACCCATCACCCGGACCCAGTTCTATAATATCAAAAAACTCATTGTTTTCTGCAATTGCTTTACTTATCTCATTAGCCTGATCTGTAAAAATCTCCAATTCAGAATTGGTAAGATAATACTCAGGCATATGCATGATCTTCTGAAAAATTTTGCTGCCATTATCATCGTAAAAGTATTTGGGATGAAGATATTTCTGCTTTGCAGTAAGTCCGGCAAGGGTATCATTTGCAAATTCGGAAAGCTTTGTTGCAGTAGACATGTTTCAATAAAAGTTTATTTGTGATAATCACCTGATAGTAATTTAACCTGAAACCAGCAAAATTGATCACTTTTAAATGTATAAATTATATTTCAATTTAAAAACTTATTGACGAAGAATCTTATAAAACCTGATGAATTTGCGATGCTATTCTTATTTTTACAAAAAAAACATTATGACTCTAAGTGTATTTTCAGATGAATATTTTATGGGCGAGGCATTAAAGGAAGCGCTTAAGGCAAAAGATGCCGATGAAGTACCTATCGGTGCCGTGATTGTTTGCCGCAACCAGATCATTGCACGCGGGCATAATCTTACCGAAAAACTTAATGATGTTACTGCTCATGCCGAAATGCAGGCATTTACAGCAGCTTCAGAATTTTTAGGAGGAAAGTACCTGAATGATTGCACACTTTATGTAACCCTTGAACCTTGTGTTATGTGTGCCGGAGCAAGTCAGTGGGCGCAGATAGGCAGGATTGTGACAGGTGCCATGGACGAGAAACGGGGATTTACCATGTATTCTCATGAAATTCTCCATCCAAAAACCAGATTGGTAACGGGTATCAGAGAAGAAGAGTGTGCAGCATTACTTACTGAGTTTTTCAGGAAAAAGAGATGATTAGTCACCAAGGATATTATTCACCTGATTTCTTTATCTGACAAGGGATTGCATCCCTGAATTGATAGATGCTGAAATGAAAATATAACCTAATGAATCTCTTTCATCAGGTAGAGTCTTAATTAGGCAAGGGATGCCATCCCGCATTCAGGGCTCCTCACATCAACCTTAATAACCCATTAACCTAATAACCCTTCCCTATTCCCCCACTTTCCCAATTTCTCACTTTCCCAATTTCTCACTTTCTCACTTTCCCACTTTCTTACTTTCTCACTTTCTTACTTTCTCACTTCCCCACTCATATATTCTTCCTTAACTTCATGAAACTCCGGTATATTCCTGTGATGCCATTTGGCCAGCACCACACCGTCTTTGAGCAAAACCAACCCGGGATTGGATCTGATAATGGTTTTCAGGGCAATTTCATCGGATTGATAAAAAGGATAGGCCGCCTGAACTTCATGCCTGAAAGTATCAATATTGCTGAATGAACTACCTGTAAGAACAATGAGTGAAACACCTTCATCTTCAGCATTCATTGCAAAATCATTGATACGCCTTTCAAAAGCTTTTTTATTGGTACGGTTCACATCGTAAGCAATTACCAGGAACTGGTATCCGGGGTGTCCGATATAAGATTCGGTATAGTCATCGCCATATTCATCCTGAATGACAAAGTTATTTATGGCCGGTTCCTGGTATTCCTGAATTATAACCGTGCGCTGATCAACAAATTCCCAGTTTCCCATGAACTCAGGATCATCCCAGGGCAGATCAGATGGAGCAAACTCTTTTCTTTCACCTGTATTTTTATTTTCATAGATCAGGTATGTATCAGCGACTTCGGGGGAGGGGATCACCAGTTCATTAATATTATTCCCTACCTTCCAGGGACGGAAATCCATGATGGGAAGATTTCTGAGACAATACACCGAAAGTGAAACAATGAACAATGCCGTAATTCCCACGAGGTACCAGTCTTTCTTTTCCGACCAAAGAGGGCGAATCCGGTTCCTGTGAATAAAAATAAATATAGCAGCTGCCAGGATAAAAATATTTTTGTAAAAGGTAGCCCAGTTGCTAATGATCAGGGCATCCCCAAAGCAACCACAATCAGAAACAGGCTCATAAATGGCAATGTAAAGTGTCAGGGGTGTAAAAAAAGCCATAAACAGCAAGCCACCCCATGCGCTCCAGCGTATCTTTAACCCCAGCAATACGGTAACCCCGATCACAAATTCAAGTCCACTCATAAGAATAGCAAGGGGAAGGGCGATAGGAAAGAGCCATTCGGCATTGAAAGCCAGGAAATAATCCTGAAATTTATAAACAGAGCCCAGCGGGTCAATTGCTTTAACAAATCCTGAAAAAATGAAAACTACTCCAAATAACAAACGGGAAACCCATAAAACAAAATTGATCAGCATTGATTTATTCATACTTAATGATAGTTTGACTTTTAAAATACCTTGCAATTCTATGTAAACCCCAATTCAGTCTTTGAGGTTCAATCAGCATTCAATATCCAGCTCTCCAGGGTTTTCCGGGTTGGTACCTTGCCACTCACCATAATTTTTCCATTGATCATCAATGCAGGTGTAAACAATACCCCATGGTTGATCATTTCATCAATATCAGTAACTTTTGAAATACTGGCAACAATGTTTCTGTCTTTTGCAATCTCTTGACAGGTAGCAATAAGTTCTTCGCATTTTTTGCAACCGCTACCAAAAACTATGATTTCCATAAAAATTTAAAAGCACGAAATTACATAAAAAGGGATATAAATAACCGATGATCAGTTAATCAATTCAATTTAACTGATTGCAAGGGTATGTGACGTTTTACTGCATTATAGTAATATAATTAATGCAGAACATCTTAGAAATAAAAGACTGAAAAAAAAGGGTTATTATCTAACCCTTGGGGTACCACTATTACTGGCCTTGGTTCCAAAAGGCTCTTCTTCTTCAGAATCAACAACCTGACCACGTATTCTGAAAACTTTCATCCCATCAGCATCGTTTGACATAACACTAACTGTACGGCTGATTCTATGTGGGCGCGGGGCTACACGAAATTCAACTTCAATTTTACCTTTCTCCCCTGGCATTATGGGTTCTTTGGTCCAGCTTTTAATGCGGGTGCCACAACATCCACGAACATACGATAATACCAATGGCTCATCTCCTTCATTTTCAAATTCTATTTCAAGTTTCTGTGGTTCCAATTCATTTACATACAAAGTATCTAAATGCTCAATTTCTTTTTCAAATTTTAATCTGGCACCTTGTTTTGCTTCCTGGGAAAATACATTTGCAGTAAAAACCCCTATAAAAAAGATTGAAAACAAACAATAATTAACAAACCTAAGCATAGCTAATAATTTTATCGTTTATAAATATTTTAAATTCAGGAAGTTGCATTGAAACAACAATCAAATTGTAAAGTTATAGATATTTTTCCTTTGCTAAGGAAGCAAAACACGTAAATATATCTGCGCAATTTACGGTATTCTTACACCGTGAAACGAGAGGCTTATTATTTAACAAAAACAGGAACCGGCAAAATTCCGGTTCCTGTTTTTACTATTAGGTATATTTTAGATTTATTACTGATAATGTTCGTTCTGCACGAGGTTGGGATTCACATCCATTTCCCTTTGCGGAATGGGTAGAACCATGCGTGGGCTATCCCATGCCAAAACTGTTCCTTCTTCAGGTCCTTCAGGAATAATAACATTCTTTCTGAAGCGGCGCACATCATCAAGCAATCTTCCTTCAAAGCACAATTCACGGTATCGCTCTTCCCATATCCGTTCTACGTCGATGTTGTCCCATGGGACGAGCCCGGCTCTTTCGCGAATAGCATTGATATCAGAAAGCGGCAGGGCACCGGTTGCCGAACCGTTTCTGAAATTCGCTTCCGCACGTGTAAGGATCATTTCTGCCAGACGAATTACATTTATATTGGCGTCAAATTTACCCCACTTGCTGCTCATAAGATTTCCGGGGCGAGTACCAATACCAATGTAGTACATACCTGGTACGTCTGCAATCACAATGATATCGGGATCTTCTGTAATAGTTGCCCTTAAATCACCTTCTTCAAATACATCCATATGCATCTGCATAATATGAATGTCGCTCCTGCCATATCCTTCAAGGCTGGCGAAGAATGTACCTATACCATCGTTTGCCTGACCGGCATTACTTGTTGCATTCTGAATGATCATGAATACATCCTCACTGGTATAATTGTCATTATTGAATGCATCTCTTGGATTGCTGTGCATTGCATCATAGCCTCCAAAGTTTTCAATTACAAAGTCGGCTTCTGATGCTGCGGCACCCCAGTTTTCCATTGACATATATACCCTTGCCAAAAAAGCTGCTGCGGTGGAGGCAGTTGCACGTCCGTTGTTTTCACCTGCGGCGGTAAAACCAGCCAGAAGTTGTTTGGCATCAGTAAGATCGTTAACTATAGACTGATATACATCTGTAACAGGGGCTCTTTCCGGATAATCATCATCGGTAATACCTGCGGTAGGTCTTAAGATCAATGGCACTCCGTGATGTGTGTTGGGATTACCTGCTATGTATGGAGCAGCATAAAAGCGAACCAATTCGTAGTATACAATACCACGAATGAATTTGGCTTCTCCTTCCACCCTGTCGCGGGCATTTTCATTCACTACATCCAGGTTGTTGAGTACGTTGTTTACCATATCAATTATCCAGTATGAACGGCTCCACTTACCCGTAATATAGCCATCATTAGGGTCCATATTTTTGGTATTCATTTGTTCATACTGAATGAATGTACCTCTCCACTCTACCTGGCCTGAATTAGCCAGAAGGTCGCTGTGGAAAATATTTGTACCTGCGTATAATTGCGGGCCTCCCAGCAGAGCATAAGCTCCGTGCAGGGCATTAATAACTCCGTCGTGGTCTTCATATACTGCATCATCACTCACTGCCAACTCAGGTTCAATATCAAGAAACTCTTCACATGAAGTAAACAAGGCAGCCAAAATGAGAAAACCTGTTAAAGTTGATATAATTTTTGTTTTCATATTTTTCGTTTTTAAAAATTAAAAATCATTACCGGTTTTGTGATTAAATATTAACATTCAAACCGAAAGTAATGGTCCTTGGCTGAGGGGCTGTATAGAAATCCCATCCCTGCATAATATTACTGGTTTGTGTAGTAACACCGGCATCGGGAGAATTAGTCTCAGGGTCCCAGCCGGGATAGTCGGTGAACGTAAGCAGGTTGTAACCCCTGACAAATATCCTTATCGATTGCATATTGACACGTTCAACTATACTCCCGGGCAATGTATAACCCAGCGTAAGATCTTTCAAACGAACATAAGAACCGTCAAATATCTGCAGACTTGAAGTTCCATAACCGTTAGACTGGTAAAGCCTGGGTTGTGGATATAAGGTTTCATCGCCCGGTTCTTTCCAGAAGTTTTCATAATAGTGAATAGTATGATTATCTTCCCATCTTAAACCGGAAGCCTGCCATTGCGCACCGTGGTTATAAATATCATGCCCCCATACAAACTGGAACATAACACTCAGATCAATACCTTTATAGGAGAAGGTATTTGTAAAACCACCCCAGAATTCAGGATTTGGATCACCCACAACACGGTTCTCCGCTTCAGCAATATTATTGGTGAGTTCATCCGGGTTATCTCCTTCATAATCCTCACCATGGAGATAAAACTGTGCATCACCATTTTCCGGATTTACCCCTGCATATTCCTTGGTATAGAAGACTCCGATGGGGTATCCTTCCATAACTCTCCAGATTCCAACCGAGATAATTTCACCATTGAGGTTGGTCACTTTATTTTCATTGAAGGAAATATTGAAGTTTGTATTCCATTGAAACTCTCCGTCAACATTTACTGTATTAAGTAAAAATTCCCAACCTTTGTTTTCGAGGTTACCAATGTTTTTATATACAGAAGTAAATCCTGTACTTGCAGGAATCTGTGTATTCAGAAGAAGATCTTCGGTCTCCTTGATATAATAATCGATTTCACCGGAAATTCGGTTATTCAGGAATCCAAAATCTATACCGAAATTGGTTTGGGTAGTTGTTTCCCATCTCAGATCGGGGCTGGGTATGCTTGAAGAAATCAAGCCGGCCAGTCCGGCATAGTTACTGCCCAGATACAAACCTCTTGATGCGAAGTTATTAATCTCAGAATTACCTGTAAGACCCCAGCTGATTCTGGGTTTTAGAAAACTTATTGCATAATTATCCAAAAGAAAATCTTCGTTGGTAACTACCCAGCCGAAAGATGCAGCAGGGAAGAAACCATAACGGTTGTCTCTACCAAAACGGGATGACCCGTCAGAACGTCCACTGACAGTAAAGAGATAACGATCAAGATACTTCATATTGGCACGGGCAAAGAACGATGTATAACGATAACCTGTACCACTTGCATCGGCAAATGAAATTTCGGCAGCACTGGCAATTCTTTTAAACTCATCGCTTGGGAAACCTCTACCAGCCATAGATGCATATTCGAAATCAGCCTGTTGCAGAGAATTACCCACAACCAGGTTCAGATCAAAATCGTTACCAAATAAAGCATTATATGTAAAGTAGTTTTCAAGATTATAAATTTTTGCTTTCGCGTTTCTTTCAAAACCATATCCATCAGGGCCGCCATCATTGGTCAGGCGTCCGTTATATTGTACTTCCTGCTGGTTGAGTATGTCAATACCCGCTTCAGATCTGAAACTTAATCCGGGCAAGAGATCAAAATTTACGAAAATATTCCCAAAATTCCGGAATACTTCTGTATCAAAGCTACTGTATTTGCGAACCACCAACCCATTTTCATATATGGTGTTGCGGTTCAACTCGCCGGTGATTGGATCATAAGCGGGATCCAGCGGAGTAAGTGCGATCATCTGGAGGGGTGATGCAAATGCACGGTCATATGCTACCCTGAAATTTCGCGAACGATTCAGATTCATATTCATACCAAATGAAACAACATCACTGGCTTTCTGATCCAGGTTAAGGCGACCGCTAATCCTATCAAATTCGTTTCCATTAACGATAGCTACCTGGTCGAACAAGGAAACAGTAGCAAAATACTTTGTGTTTTCAGTACCCCCTGACGCAGAGATATCATACTGCTGTGAAGCACCTCTCCTGAGAGCGTGACCTTCCCAGTCTTCATCTGGTCCCTGTGTAATGTCATCAGGATTGTCTATGTCTCTCCAGAAGGGAAAAGCGGCATCAAGGCGGGCCTGCCAGTCATCATCAGGACCAAAACGGTTTATGGCAGCCGTTCTCCAGAGGTCAATGTATTGCTCCCGGTTAAGATAACCTATTTTATTTGCCGGTTCGGTAAAACCCAACTGGGTTGAAATGTTAAATCTTGTTTTGCCCTCTTTACCTCTTCTCGTGGTAATAAGAATTACACCGTTGGAAGCCCTTGATCCGTATATTGCGGCTGCAGAGGCATCCTTCAGTACCTGAACTGATTCAATATCAGCAGGATTCAGGTCAGCAAGCGGGTTTGTAGGTTCATTTCCTGCTGTGCCCATACTCTGGCTAACTACAGGTACACCGTCAATTACATATAAGGGCTGATTACTGGCAGAGATAGAAGAAGATCCTCTGATTCGTGTTCTTATGGCCTGCCCAAGCTTACCACTACCGGCAGAAATGTGCACCCCGGCAGTACGCCCATGCAGAGCTGTTTCAAAACTGGGCATGGTGTGGCCTGCAATATCGTCGGCAGTAACTGAGGATATGGAACCGGTAAGTTCATACTTCAAACGAGTACCATAACCCACTACAACTACCTCCTGCAGGGTTGCCACATCGGGCCGCAAAGCTACATTGATAATAGTTTGTTCGCCAACTACCCTTTCCTGGGGTACCATCCCAATGAAAGAAAATACCAGCGTTGAACCTTGCTCTACAGTAATGGAGTAACGGCCATCAACATTGGTAACCGTTCCCTGGGTTGTACCCTTTACTGCAATGGTTACACCCGGCAAAGTGCTGCCATTAACAGCATCAGTTACCGTACCTGTAACATTTCGCACCTGGGCATAAAGGCTGGTAACCATCATACCCAGAATTACGGCAAAAATTAATAAAAATTTTTTCATGTTGTTTTTGTTTTAGTTTGTAATTGAGAAACTAATTTTTGGTCCACCAGCAAATACTGATGTTTTGAATTGGTAAATATAGAAAAAATTAAGCCGTTTTGCACAATTTATACCTATACTTTTTTACTGTATACCATTTAAAACAAGCAATCTAAACATATATTTTATTGCCGGAATAGCTCATCAAACTTAAAAAGAAAGCCCATTTTGGTATCTTTTTCAGAAATATTTTCATAAAAGTATAACCGTTTGAATCATCCAAATTAAAAAGGGCCGCATCCTGAAGATACGGCCCTTTTTTAAAACAAAAATTAATAATTCTTACTGAATCTTCAATGAAACAGCCTTTGTGCCTGTTTCAGCCTTAATGTGCAGGATATATATTCCTGCAGGTAGCCCGTCAACCCCGATAGTCCCTTTCATTTCATTTACCTGGATGGTTTTTACCAATTGTCCGGTAATATTCAGCAATTGTACTTCAGTTATAACCTTATCGCTTTCAAAATTAACAATACTGCTTGCAGGATTGGGGAAAACTTTTAATCCTTCCAGCGGATCTATAAAACCTGCTGAAACCTCAGGTTCAAAAATTGCATGAACAGTTGTGTTTGCCGTAATATTTGAAAGGATATAATTTTCCTCTGCACCAACGCTTTGACCGTTCACCTCCAGATCAAGTATTCTATGTCCTTCATCGGGTGTAAGTTCAAATGCAAGGCTGCTTCCGTGCGAAGCCTCAATAACTCCATCGGGCGATATAGTGCCGTTTCCTTCGTGAGTTACAGTAACCTGGTAAATATTAATAGCAAATTCTGCATGGATCGTATTACCATCTTCCGTTACATTTTCAAAAGTATAAGTATTGACAGCACCCACACTTTCACCATTTACCAATACATCATCAATATGATAGCCCGGCACAGGACTGATCTCAAATGAAATATCATCGCCATGGAAAACTTCCAGATCTCCCGATGGGTTAATGCTTCCGTTAGTACCCGCAGTGGCTGTCACTGTATAAACATTTATTGCAAAAACAGCTAAAAGATCACGATTACCGAATACATCAAAAGAATATTCAGGATCGGTGGAAACAATAATTTCATCCTCTGCCCAGTGTACAAAATGGTAACCTGTGTTGGGTATTGCTTCAAGTATGGCGGTTTCTCCATAATAATACTCTCCCGCACCGGTAACAGTTCCGGCATCTTCAATATTTACATCAACCGCAACATTAAAACGAAGATACGTTAATGTAATATCCAGGTTCTGGTTTTCATCTTCAGTAATTTCAACAGTTGCAGCAACCGGCTCAAAGCCTGTTTTTGAGACAGTATAATTGTACGTTCCGGGTACAACGGTAATTACCACTTCTCCCAGGGCATTTGTATAATGACCACCGAATCCCTGGATAGTGAAATAAGCATCTTCAACAGGTTGATCAAATTCATCATTTACGGTAACCGTAAGATTTACAGTAACAACATCATCCGATAAAAGAACCACTTCAAAAGTCATATCCTCCTCAACCAGTAAGCTGCCCGAAGCAGTTTGATAGCCTTCTTTCTCAATTTCATAGGCATATGTTCCAGCCAGTACATTCTCAAAGAAATAATCGCCCGCAGCATTGGTAATGCCATCAAGAGTAACAATAGCATCTTCAACCAGGTTGCTGTTTTCATCAGTTATAATGAAAGTAACATTGTATTCGGGAGTCAGCACTTCAAGGTTAACCGGTAAAATAATAGTTTCTGTGGCGTTGTTCTGAACAAATAACTGGGCAGTATAATTTCCTGGTTCCAATTCGGTAGCATCGAAAATTAATTCTACAACCTCCTCACCTTCAGGCTGAATAATTCCTGCCTGGGGATCAATGGTTAGCCATTCCACCTGTGGCAAAAGATGAAGAACCCCACGGATATTCCAGTTATAATCAAGTTCGGCATTCAGATCAGTTAACAAAGCCCATGTGTTCTGGAAATATATCCATGCTCCTTTACCTTCTACCATAGGCCCATTATCAGTACTACTGGGGAATTGACCTGTTGATGTAATTTCATACCCAAACCAATATTCCTCATTCGACTGAAGTGAAATATTCCCGGGCAGATCATGAATATTCCATTCATTTGCAACGACTTCAGATGTTACATCCTGAGAGTATATTTCAGTTTCAGGGCCCTGATCAGATCCTCCTTCCCAGATTTTTACCACAACATTGGTGTATGTATCCTGACGAATATGATATTTAACCTGTGCAATTTCATAAACGCCCACAAAAGGAGCCACATCCGCAACATCAAACCTTACTGCAGATATCCAGGTGCTTGCTCCGGCACCAATGCCGTTACCGTTATGGTCATTATCATGATGTAGCTCAACTATTTCATCTACTTTCTGAAATTCCGAATCAACAGGAGTTTCATTTTCAATACCAGGAGTACCTGCAATGTGAGCCTGCAATGAAGCATCGGTAGGTGTAACAATTTCCGGATAGGTTGCGGTTTTACGCTGATTCATTTTATCAGTATTCTTATCTATAGTTTCCAGAGCAAACAATGAAAACTCCAGCTCAGCATCTCCAGGATTGGCAATAACCATAAAGCTGCTTTCCAGGCTACCCTGTACAACCTGAATATCAACGCTTTCTAAATCAATTTCAATTTCAGGAGCCGGGATTTTTTCCATCTCTATTTCAACCAGCATGCTTTCGCCACTTACACTGATTGTGGATTGATAATTGAAGAATCCTTCCTTTATTGCAGTAATATCATAATCGCCTTCATAAAGAGACAGTTGGGCTGTACCACTGGCATCAGTATATGTTTCCTGGTCAGAATACTGAGTAGATATAAATGCATTATCCAGGGGCTCGCCATTACCGGTTACAACAAACTGCACATCAACCGGATCATTCTCTACCAGTATTTTTACATCATCAACCAGCCACCAGTAATCATATGAACCGATCCATTTGAATTTAAACTTAACATTTGACTGCCCCTGGGCATACTCAGTAATATCAAATTGTGAAAAAACCGGATTTGGGCCATTGAATTGATTTTGCGGGGCATCATACCAGCGATAAAGTTCGGTTTGGGTATTAAAATCATCAGTACTCAGATAAATACTTACATCAGCAGCACCAAATGTTCTTGCCAGGTGCTCAACTGAGAATGCTATTTGGTTATCTGTTATTTCTGAGAAATCAAAAGCCGGGGTGATCAGATCTGCTTCTTCCGGAACCCCGTTTGTACCATGGGCATCCGAATCCAGGATCATATAACCGTTACCGGCAGTAGTAGAATTAAGTTGTCCTCCGTATGCTCCGCCTGTAGTAGTCCATTCCCAGCCCGGGAAAGCAGCAGGACCATCAATTACATTATTAACCCAGTCATTGGGTATTTCGCCGTCACCAAAATCTTCATAATATAATTCGGAAAACTGGTTGGGGTCGGGAGATACGATGTACTGATTCAGCCAGTCTTCGAAAAAACTCACCCTGGAGTAAACTCCTGGATAACCCGGAGATC
>CAYXIT010000010.1:22068-56435 GCA_964465275.1 uncultured Bacteroidales bacterium
ACCCTGTCCATCAGGAACCACCATGGGCCCGCCGCTATCACCCTGGCAGGCATCCTGACCGGTCGCTCCGGCAAGGATCATATCAGATGTAATTTGTGATGGTGGATAGGAAGCAGTACCCCCTACAATGGGAACCTCAATAGCCTGAAGAATATCAGGCGAGGGGCCGTTAAAGGATAATGCACCCCAACCCGACACCTTGGCCATTACATCCGGATCGGTAAGACCTGCTAAAGCATCATTCTGTGTTACAATACCCACTTTTGCCTTTGCCGGATCATCAAGGTCAATGGGATTGGATAAACGCAACAGGGCAATATCAAACTGATAATCATTACCGGTAGAGCCGTAATCAGGATGCATAATGATTTCAGAAACATTGTGATAAGTACCTTCTGTTGAAGACAATGAAGTAAAGCCTGCCCTTATGCGAATTTGAACGGGTTGCAATTCGGTATCATCGAAAACCAGGCAATGGGAGGCAGTAATAATCCATTCTTCATTAACTATGGTACCGCCGCAAAAATGTGCAGTACCGTAAGGAGGCCTCAACTGAAGGGATATTTGCCACGGATAATCAAGAATATCAACATCTTCGCCACCCACAATTTTTTCACCTCCGCGGTCAAACTTCTGAAGAAACAGTTTGATGTTTTCCGGGTCACTGAAAGGATGATCTTCATCAATATAATACTGCCCCTTCTGATCCTCTGTTGCTATCTCAGAAGGATCGATTTCAAAAAACTGCGCATTAGCATTCCAATTCCATACTGTTAAGAAAAGAACAGAAAGAATTAATAACAGAGTAAACTTTTTCTCTTTCATGTGTAGTAATTTAAGGTTTAGCGGGCAGAATATTTTTACGGATTAAACATCAATGCCCTGTTTTTGATAAATTTCTTTTGAAAACCATAATTTATCAGGGATTTTCATATTCCTGGCAGATTAATGGTTTTCGGCGGGTATATGTATTCAAACTATTTTAAACAATAACCAAAGCAGCAAATTTACTTATTTAATGAGTGAATAAAAAGAATTTTATTTTCCATAGCCCGATTAATACTCTTAGATGTAAGGCTAAGTTTTAAAAACCGAATAAACAGGCTTTTTAAACTTTTTTTTTGCATTCAGGTTTTACTATTACAATTACAGGTAAATTACTAAAAAACAACACCTGAGACCATTATAATAAATAATTGTATAATTTTATATTGGTATTATAGATATGGCAGAAAAAAATTTCCAAGAAAAACAGGACAATGTATTATTTTTCACTCTTTCTTCTTTTCTTAATATTTCCCGGAAATGATTCAATCTATTCAAAAGCGGGTAATGATGAAGATTGTAAGGTATTAATGTCCCAAATCGCTGATAATTACATCGGTGAATGCAGGCGTGGTCTGGCGCATGGCTATGGCATCGCAACAGGAGAAGATTTTTATCAGGGGCAGTTCCGAAAGGGTCTGCCGCATGGAATGGGTAAATATACCTGGGGAAATGGGGATACTTATGACGGCCCATGGCGCAAAGGCGAAATGCATGGTTATGGAGAGTTTACAATCGCTGAATCCGATTCCAGCTTTTATGGTTTATGGATGAGAGATGAATTTAAAAGAATTATTGATACTACTGCTGTAGATGTTCCTGATTACCGTATTTTTTACAGGAGAAATTTAACCAATGTAAGGTTTCGCAGAACGGGAGACGGAGATAAAGTACTTTTCAATGTAAGAGATGCCGGTGCAGGAAGAAGGACCATGAACATGAATCTTTTTGGCACTTCTGGTAAGGATATCGCCTATGGCAGCCATTTTGGATTTGAAAATGTTGAATTTCCCTTCGAAGGAAAAATCAGCTTTACGGCACCTTCCCGCTCAGGAGTTGTCTTTTACCAGATTGAACTGCATTTTGAAATAAATCAACCAGGCTTGTGGGAGATATATCTTAACTTTTAAATCACGGATCTTATATCTTTGAAAAAAAATTCACCCAAAAAAAACCGGCAGGTTCAATCATGAACCTGCCGGTTTTTTTAGTTTACATTCTGAAATATGTAAGATCAGGGAGCCAATTCAGCACCACCTGCCCACCATACTTTTTGAGTATAGATATCTACATCAATAAAGTTTTCGGGGTTATTACTTTCTTCAGAAAGGCCATATTGATTTCTTTCGGGGAAACCAACTGTAGCGTTATTTGGATTAAACAAAGTAGGGATTCTTACCCTGCGATAATCATGGTATGCTTCACTTGCTTCATGTTCATACATGGCAATGTACTTCTGTATCATGATCTCATTAAAAGCATCAGCTGCCAATTCTGGAGCCACTTCAAGATCAAAGTAGGCATCAGCATCACCTTCAGTAAGACCATGGAAGGTGAAACTTGCCCTGATAGCATCACGAAGCGCAGCAGAAAAATCACCACCTGTTCTTTGCAGAGCTTCAGCTTCAATAAACTTCAACTCGTGATATGACATCAGCGGAGTTGGCCTTGTGCGTGAACCCGGGATATCATCAGGATTATAAGTGATCAGCGACTCAGAATAAGTGCCTCCCTGTGTACGGTCGGCTTCTCCCGGAGGTGCCGGATTGAAAGCGTCATCCACTTTAGAGAACCAAATTTCCATTCTTGGGTCATTTCTATCATCCATCAGATTAAAAAGGGTTGATGATACTGCCAGGTGACTCCTCTGGAACCTGAACTGATACCATGGATTTTCAGCTATCTGAGTGGGTTCCCAACTATCAAATAAGAATGCCTGATCTGCATTTTCAAAACCATTGGCAATGGCAGTGAGAGCAGCAGATGCAGCATTGTTATCTCTCTCTGATAAACGCATATGATAGCGTGCTTTCAGGGAATAAGCGGCTCTGATCCATGCCTGATTGTCTCCTCCATACACATAGTCAAACAAACTGGCATTGGGAACTTCCGAATCAGCAGCAGCTGCCTGCAGGTTCGCAATACCATCATCCAGGTAGGTGAATATATCATCGTAAATGAGTGATTGTTTGTCAAACTTAGGTTTCATATTGGTAGCTCCCTGTGCAGCTTCTGACCATGGAACATCGCCCCAGAAATCAGTAAGTACTGCAAGGTTATAAGCTGTAAGAACCTGGGCAATTCCCAGTGCATGAATATTGTTCTCTTCAGCTCCACCGGGTGATGTACGTTCCCTGATCACTCGCAGAATGTTAAGAACATCATACATACCATTCCAATGGTTATTGAAAGTAGAAGTAGCAGCAAGTCCCAGGCGGCGGTCAGCATCGTGGTGCTGGGCCCATTGACCTGCACTATGCTCAATAAAGGCAGAAGCATACCACGCCAGGTCAGTGGCTGTAGCAACGTATGCCGTTTTCACGAGAACATCGGGCAGAATGGCGAATGCATCCGCATCCATCGCATTGTTGCGGTCTCTGTTAATGTCGTCCATTACGTCTTCACTACATCCCCAGAGAAGGAATGTCAAGACAGCCATGGATAATATTTTCAATGTTTTCATATGATTCTGATTTTTTTATTTACAATTAAAAAGTAAGATTTACACCTATACCGAAAGCATTTGTTTGTGGTAATGACATGTAGTCCATACCACCCACCATATTACCCATACCCTGAGCAGTTTCAGGATCAAAATTGGGCAGCTCAGTCCAAAGCAGGAAGTTCCTTGCGAAAAACGAAATGGATGCATTGCGTAATCCTACAGGTGCAATCAAGCTTCTTGGAAGATCAACAGACAAGGTAACATCTCTCAGTTTAACGAATGAAGTACCATAAATATGGGCTTCATCAAGTGGTGAGCGGACACTTGCATGCAAATACTGGTAGGCACCGGGATCATCAGGACCACCGCGTTCAATATCATTGGGTGTTCCGTCTGCTTTGTACCCGTCAAATACAAATGGTGTTTCACGATCTTCAGTAGCTTTGGAAGTTCCGTAAAGGTCCATCAAACGGTTAGAACCAGAGTACATTTGTCCTCCCTGTTTCCAGTCAAGCTGTGCAGAAATTGAAAACGCCTTATAGCTGAAGATATTACTAAAGCTCATATAAAAATCAGGATTCACATCACCAATTTTACCAAAATCACCAACAAGTGGCATACCATAACCGGGGCTGTCAGGATTTTCATCAACCAGAATACGACCCTGTTCATCTCTCTGGTACTGGTTTCCGTAAATAGCAGGATAAGAATCGCCGGCAGATGCACGGATGTTTGGAGTAACATAACCACCAAGACTGATATTCTCAACACCTTCGGCAAGTTCTACAACCACGTTGTCCATCATTGTAAAGTTGGTATTGAAATTCCACTCAAAATTGGTTGTTTTAACGGGAGTAAGGTTCAGCATGATCTCATGGGTTTGAATATCCATTTCTCCTGCATTGGTAACCAAACTTCCGTATCCGGTTGAACCTGAAAGTGGAACGGCAAAGATCTGATCTCTTGCATTCTGATCAGAGTAGGAATAATCCAGTCCGATTCTGTTTTGGAGAAATCTTAACTCAAGACCAAACTCCAGGGTTACAGTATTCTGCGGAACAAGATCGGGGTCATATAATGTACGACTCGGACGGAAACCACTTACACCACCCAATGGGAATGAAATACCGGAAATAAAACCGCTCCAGTCACCACCACCCATTACATAAACAGGTACATTGTAAGTTCCTGCCTGTCCTACCTCTGCATAAGAAATCCTGGCTTTACCAAAGGGAAGAAGTGCATTGTCCTGCAAACCGGGTAGTTCAGTAAATACCCAGCCCAGTGATACAGAGGGATAGAAGAATGTTCTGCTGTCGCGTGGCATGGTAGATACAATATCCTGACGACCTGTAAGGTTCAGGAATAACATATCGCGGAATTCCAGTGCCGCGTTTCCGTAGAAACCTACAGTACGGTTCTGAAATTTGGATTCATCTGCAGTTTGTGTGGTTGTATTTGACATATTGTTCCAGCCTGGCATTGTAAAACCTGTACCACTCATAGTCCAGAACCGTGACTGATTGTGCACAAATTCATTACCTACGATCAGGACACCACGAAGGTCATCAGTAAGGTCGTGTGAAAGTGTAATATTCAAAAGTGAGTTCACATTGTTTCTGATCACACCAAAGTTATCGATACTTCCTCCGGTTGGGGCTACATAGGCATACTCCTGGTTTTCAGGTCTGGGATACTGGGCTGCACCCGGTAATCCCTGCCCTGCGCCGACACTACCCATCTGGTACAAGATCTCCTGGTCAGTTGAATAACTGTCAAGACCGAGCTGGTAACGAATATTGATCCAGCTTGCGGGATCAGCTTCCAGGAAGAAATTACCAAAGAAACGTTGTGTAGCTTCTGTATAATAATTATTTCTAATAGCCCAAAGCGGGTTTTCACCCACTCCACCCACACGGTAACTGATCTGGCGATACTGATTGTAAGGGCCACTTGGAACATTGAATGGAGTTCCGATCAGGTCGTAAGATGGGGGCGACCCAAATACAGTAAACAACCAGCTATCGTTACCGGAAGGAAGTTTATCCAAACTTGTGTTGGAAACATTTCCTGAAAAACCGGCTTTAAAAATAGGTGAAAGGTTCATAGTACCGGAAAAACGACCGGTATATCTTTCCATTCCGGTATTCAGAACAATACCTGTTTGATGTGTTGAACCCAAACCTACTGAATAATTACCCAGTGTTCCTGCCTGGGAAACACTTATATTATTATTAAATGCTCCGCCATTCTCAAAAAAGTCTTTGGCATTGTTATATGCAATGGGTTCAACCCATGCATTTTTTTGAGGGTGAAACCAAAGACCGGGTTGGCCATGGTTGTTACCACCATATACCGGGTCATCGGGGAGATCTGTAATTTTGGGTCCCCATGAAAAAGAGTTTACCGGTACATAATTCAAACCTGAACCCTGCGCCCATGTTTGCTGCACTTCCGGCACGCGGGCAACCCTGTCCTGGCTGAACCCGGAACTTAACTGGATCAAAGGCCTGTCGGGTGCTGCACCACGACCGCTTTTGGTGGTAATAAGAATTACACCATTGGATGCTCTGAGACCATAAAGAGCAGCAGCAGCCTGACCCTTCAGAACACTGATTGACTCAATATCAGCAGGATCAATGTCAAGCATACGATTGGCATTGTAAGCACCTGTAACATTCTGATCATAGTCATTGGTACTAACAATTGGCAAACCATCCACTACATACAGGGGCTGGTTGTTACCGCTGAATGACCTGGCACCACGAATAAACATGGTTGTGGGTGCACCCGGCATACCTGAAGACTGGCGTACTTCAAGCCCGGCAACTTTACCTGAAAGTGCTGTACCCAGGTTGGGGTTGCTGCTGCGGGCGAGTTCCTCACCTCCTACTTCCTGAACGGAATATCCCAGAGACTTCCGCTCACGGGTAATACCCAGGGCAGTAACCACAATTTCCTGTAGCATAGCCACATCGGCTTCCAGGGCTACATTAATGACGGTACGTTCACCTACGGTGACTTCCTGTGAGGCCATACCGATGAACGAGAACACCAGAACGTTGTCCGGAGTAACGGTTAGCTCGTACCCACCATCGCTGTCGGTTATGGTACCTATGTTGGTACCCTGAACCATTACAGTTACACCCGGAAGGGTGGCTCCTGTTTCAGCATCGGTAACGGTACCAGACACCCGTCTTTCCTGGGCGTAAAGGCTATTGCCCAATAGACCCAGGATTACGAAAAAAATCAAACAAATTCTCTTCATGTTGTTTTTGTTTTTGTTAATAATTAAACTTGGTTTTTGGTTTTACGCTGTCCGAAAACAGCGTAACAAGGTGTAAATTTATAAAAAATTGTTATGATAACATTAATTTATTGTTAAAACGAAAAAATAACTTGCATTCTAAAAATAATTTATTCTGTTAATTTTTTTATGAAAATTGATTTGTTTAAAACCCGTTTAAGTTTATGGCAAGATATTGTTAGTTCAGCCTGATATGTTTTAAACGATTATTTGGGTGCTCAATCAATAATGTTTTGGGTAATTTTAAAAAATTTGAATGCAAAAATCAGCATTGCAACAAAAGGATAATAAAACAGAGTTCCCGGCTCTAAATGAAAACTTAAATAGTATAAAAAAAGGCCGGTGCAAATTGCACCGGCCTTTTAAGAAATTTGTGATTTGAGGACTACCAACCATCATTCTGGATGAGGTTCGGGTTGGTCGTAATGTCATTAGAAGGAATACCCCAGATGAATTTCGGATGACCCACAGCAATAAAGAGATCATCATATAATTCACCGCGGTTGATAGGACCGGTATTTTGTGGTTCTTCACTTGCTCTGTCAACAGGCATGCCCCAACGCATAAGGTCATTCAAACGCATACCTTCTGCCAGCAGTTCGCGGGTTCTTTCTTCTTTGATGGCTTCAAAAAGAGCATCTCCTGTGAGACCATCCAGGGCAACCAAACCACGTGCCTGACGCAATGTATTAAGTGTAGAAAGAGCTGCAGCCGGATCTTCATAGAATTGAGCTTCAGCAAGGTTCAGATATGTTTCAGCAATCCGGAAAACAATGGGTTTATGCTGATAGTTGGTATTGCTACCTGTGAACAACTCGGGGTTACCCTGGTATTTATTCAACAGAAGAATACCTGTATCATAATCCACACCCTGAACCCGGATGGGTTTTTCTTCCAGATAAATATCCCTGCGGATATCATCTTCTTCATACAGATCAACCACCCATTGCATAGGGATAAAATCAGGAGTATAGTATCCTGTTGCGGGCTGGAATCCCAGGTAGATGTTATTCACTGATCCGGGAAGTTCTGATGGAGCGCTGGACTGAACATGCATAATGATCTCAGATCCATTGTCATTCACCCACATGTTACTCAAACCGGCTGCGGTTGTGATCAAAGGATACCTTCCGCTTCCGATCAGTTCATTGGCAGCAGTAATTGCCGCAGGATAATTTTTCATGTGCAGATGAACACGGGCTTCCAGAGCGAGTGCAGCATCGCGATTTAACCTGGTGGCATTGGGCGCACCGGCCGACAAACGGGCTTTGGCTTCAGTAATATCATCAAGGATCTGATCATACGTTTGCTGAACAGTTGCACGCTCTGGTTTAACAGTTGGGTCATATGTAAGCACCAGGGGCACACCCAGATCAGTGGATGCAGTTGCTGCATCATAGGGCTTTCCCCATCTGATAACAAGCTGGTGATAGTAGAAAGCTCTGAGCAAGTGAGCCTCACCAATATACCCTTCAATAATGGCTTCCTCTTCAGCATTTGCTGTTTCAATCAGGTGCATGTTATCCAGTACGTTATTAATATTTACCATGGCACTGTAATATAATTGCCATGTATCGCGAATGGTATAATCAGTTGCAAGGAAACCTTCCCATCTGTGGGGAAAACCGTTGCGGTTACCAAAATCAAGCGAAGCATTGAAAAGATCTGCCTGAACGTCGGTAGAGAACATAAAGATACCGTAAATACGGCCTCTGAGCTGTGCATACAAACCATTGTTGATGTTCTCAGCATCGGTCATGGTCTTGAATGCCTGGGTCTGCTCAATCTGGTCATAAGGGAACCTTTCCACTTCACAGGAAACTGTAAATAATGCAAAAAATGCGGCTCCCAGGAATATATTAATTAATTTTTTCATAATCTGTTTCATTTAAAAAGTTTGATTAAAATTGTAATGAAAGTCCGAATGAGATCTGCTTTGTATTGGGGTTAACTCCCAGCGTCAGGTTAGAGTCAACTTCCGGGTCGGGACCTTCATAGTTGGTAAATGTAAGCAGGTTACGTCCTGTAATGAATATTCTGGAACCGGTAATAAGGTTGGTTCTCTGCAACAGTGACTCAGGAAGCTCATACCCAATGGTAAGGTTTTTCATACGCATGAAAGAAGCATCTTCAACCAAACGTGAGTCAAACTGTGTAAACTGGTAATCATAAGATGGGAACCTGGTTTCATCGCCTGGCTCTTTCCAGTAATCGAGAATCACTTCAGACTGGTTAAAACCACTAAATACGTTAGGATTTTCGTAGAAATACCTGTCGTTATTGATCAGATATTTGCCGTTAACAAAGGCAAAATCAACCTGTACAGAAAAGTTTTTCCAGCCTGCGTTCAGACCAAAACCACCTGAAACCGGGGGATATCGCCTGAGACCAGTGTTCTGCTGAAGTGCTGCTTCATCAAAATCCTTGGTTGTTTCTTCCTCAGTATTAACCATACGATCTTCACCGGGTACATACCACATAGGGGCACCATCGTCAGGATCCACACCGGCAAATATGGGATAGTAAAACGCAACCGGTTGTCCAACAACCCAGGCTACACCTGTATTGGGGATAATCCAGTAATCAAGTCCCTGGAAAAGTTCTGTAACCTTATTCTCATTGTAATTGAAATTGAAATAAGGAGTAACATAGTAATCACGACCTGAAACAATATCGAAATCAAACTCAATATCGATACCGTTGTTTTGCAATGTACCTACATTCTCATAAATATTAGCAAAACCTGATGTATAAGGCTGAGGAACGTTCACAAGCATACTTTCAGTAGCTCTTCTGTAGTATTCAATATTGAAACGGAAACGATCTTCAACCATTGAGAATTTGGCACCAACGGTTGCTTTGGTTTGTTTCTCCCAGGTCAGTCTCGGGTTACCCGGTGATGAGATCAGCCAGCCGGTATTCCCGTCATACTGGGTAGTTCCCATGTTTGCCAGGTGCAGGTAGTTTCCGATCTGTGAGTTACCACTGGTACCAATACTGGCTTTCAGTTGTAATGATGAAAGGAAATCTACATTTTCCAGAAAACCTTCTTTCTTGGCATTCCACATAACACCTGTGGCCCAGAAATTGGCAACCTGGTTTTCTCTACCAAATCTAGAGGAAGCATCCTGACGAACTGAAGCATCAAAGAAATATCTTTCATTAAACCCATATTCGAAACGTCCGAAATAGGAAGCAAATGCATATTCACTCTTACCATGCTCAACATCTCTGTTTTCAGGACCTGCCGTTAGCAACAGAAGCCTGTCGTCAGTCTGACCGGTTGATAATGCGGCAAAGGATTCAAATGTATTATCAACATACTCCTGGCCGGCAAGTATAGTAAAATCATGACGTAGGTCAAGATTAAACTTGTATTCAGCTGTATTTGTAAGGGTTCTGGTGTAATTTCTTGAGAAATATTCACGGGCAGAGCCATTGTTAAGATCACCAATGAAAGAAGGCAAACGGTAACTGGTAGTTCTGTAATCATATCCGTCAATACCTCCCTGTGAGCGAATGGTTAATCCTTCAAGTGGGTTAAGCTGAATATAACCTGAAAGGTTTACCTGTAAATTATCGCCGGTGGCAGGAAGTTTTTCTTCCAGGTAATAGGGATCATATCGGTTCCAACCCGGAATTACACCTTCAAATGGATTTCCAAGACTATCATAAGGAGTGTAAAATGGCTGTGCAAGCATAGCCAGACCACGGTTGGTACTGTTTGATCCATATTGGTTTGTTTGGCGGGTATCTGATCCTAAACCCAGGTTGGTTCCGAAACTTAACCAATCGTTGGCAGATGAATTGATATTGGCACGGAGGTTATAACGCTCAAACTCTGAACGGGTAGCCAGACCATCCTGGTAGAAGTATGCACCTGAAACATAATAAGTGGTTCTTCCACCCCCACCCTGGATAGAAATATCGCCCTGGTGTGTGGGTGCTGATTCCTGGTAATAATACTTATGCCATTGTGTATCGTGCGGATACTGCTCAAGAAGGTTATCAACCTGTTCCTGGGTCTGGAAACCGGTTTCAACCCAGAAATTGGTAAGTTGCTCGGTATTCATAAACCTGTTGAAAAAGTCCTCATTTGCAATGGAAGACGAACCTGTTTGCGCATTAACCGTGATAGTAGCCTTGGCATCGCGGTGTCCCTTTTTGGTTGTAATGTAGATTACACCGTTGGCGGCCCGTGAACCGTAAATAGAAGTTGCAGAAGCATCCTTCAATACAGTTACACTTTCAAAGTCGTTGGGATTAAGAGATAGCACATTACCCGCATCAACAGGAATTCCATCCAACACATACAAAGGTGCAGAACTGGAACCCAATGAACCTGCACCGTGCAACCTGATAGTTGAAATCGAGCTGGGCTCACCGGAAGAGGTAAATACCTGCAACCCGGCAACACGACCCTGCATAGCATCCCATACGTTTGCAACAGGCTTTGATTCAAGTTCCGCTGCACTTACGGTTGAAATAGAGCCTACTACTGTACCCACCGAACGGGCAGTACCATAACCTATTACTACAACCTCGCTTAAAGCCTGGATATCAGACTCCATTGCAACGTTGATTACATTACGGCCTTCCACAGGGACTTCCTGGGTTTTCATACCTATAAAAGAGAAAACCAGGGTGGCATCACCTGTTGTGTTTAATTCGTAACGACCATCAATGTTTGTTACTGTACCCTGTGTAGTGCCTTTTACAGCCACTGTAACTCCGGGTAAAGTATTCCCATCCTTGGCGTCAGTTACCGTACCGGCAACTCTGATAGTTTGCCCAAATGCCTGACCACCAAGCAATAGGAGCAAAAGCAATCCTAAATTAATAATTCGCTTCATGTTATTTTTTGTTTTAATGAATAAAATTGGTGGTTAAAATGATTTGCAAATATAAAACAATTAAGAAATTTCCAAGCATTTTTAAGACTTTCAACACCATTTGTTAATTTCGTTAAAATTCTATTTTTAAAAATCATGCTGATAAAGATCATATTTCACTCTGTGAAATGTGCTGTTTTATTCGACCTAAACATCATTTAACATGATGTTAAAAACTACGCATGGCGCAATATGATTTAATAATACAAATTATATAACAATGAATTAATTATGATTGAAGTTGAAACATTTATTGCAGAAATGGTGTTTTTTAGGCATAGATGTTTATGCATAAAATGGTTTATTATGGCAACGGCATTGACTTTGTGTGACAGAAGCTGTCTGCAATAACTCACATCAGCCCAAAAAGAAATAATTATCTTTGGGCCCGGATTTTTCTGAATAAATTAAACTCTGATACATCTCAAAATAAAAACACATGAAAAAAATGCAATTCTCACATGTAAAGTTTAAACTGTTCTTTTACCTGGCGATGTTATTTTTTCCCTTTACAGTTTTATCACAAATAGAATATGGTGGGGACCCCTTTGCCAGAAAATATCCATCTGCAATCAAGTCAACTGATCAATCTGTAATAACCCTTGCATTGTCACAGGATCAGAAAGATGAAAGGGAATACCAGCTTGCCCGCGAATCATTTATGGGCCAACCACTGCATGCCGGTTTTATACTGCCTGCTAACATCAGCCCGCAAACAAATGGTGAATGGCAGGTATCAGGCGATAGTCTTCGGGTATGGCGTGTTGCAATAGAATCCCCGGAAGCAAAGGGAATCGGTTTAATTCTGAGAAACTACCAACTTTCTGAAAACGCTTCCATATTTATATATGATCCGGCAATGGAGAACGTTCTGGGAAGTTTCAACCATAAAAACAACAATGAGCATCAGATCCTTTCAATCAGAATGTTACCCGGTGAAAAGGCAATTGTTGAATACCAGGAAAGAATCATGGATACAGATACTCCATTGATGATGAATTCAGATTTTTATATTGAAAGTATCATGCACGTTACCCAGGGGCTTATTGATTTAAACAATGAGAAAGGTTTAGGAGATGCCGGTCCCTGCCAGGTAAACATCAATTGCTCCGAGGGCGACCTTTGGCAACGCCAGAAAAGGGGGGTGGCACGTATCCTTATGAGAGTAGATAACAGTCTTTTCTGGTGCAGCGGCTCACTCGTGAATACTACTGCACAGGATGGACGACCCTATTTCCTTACAGCCCACCATTGCGGTGATGAAGCCAGCCTGGATGATTATTTGCAATGGCAGTTCTATTTTAATTTAGAGCATCCCGGATGTGAAAATTCCGGCATGCCCTATCATAATGTGCTGTATGGGGCTTCATTGCTTGCCAATGGACCTATGGAAGGTGGATCAGATTTCAAATTACTTCAACTGGAACAGATGCCTCCGCCAACCTGGCGGGTTTATTACAATGGCTGGAACCGTATCGACGAACCCGCTATTTCCGGCGCAGGCATTCATCATCCCCGGGGAGATGTAAAAAAGATATCAACCTTTAGTCAGGAGGTCACATCAGCCAGTCCAACCGTAAGTGGTGAACAGATGGCCGAAAACTCAACATGGAGAGTGAACTGGATGGAAACAGAAAACGGCTTTGGTGTGGTAGAAGGAGGTTCATCAGGTTCACCATTGTTTAATGAGCAAGGACTGATTGTAGGAACACTCACCGGTGGCTCATCGAGTTGCAATAACACTGCAAACCCCGATTACTACGGAAAAATGAGTTTCCACTGGGATCAGAATGGTGATTTCTATTATGATCAGCTCGCCTTGTGGCTTGATCCTCGTGGAACCGGAGCTACAATCCTTCCCGGGTACGATCCTTACCTGGCTCAATATCCTCCTCCCGGTTTTGTTGAAGCTCAAAAACTTGAAAACGAAGCTATTGAATTGCGATGGTATAAACCTGGAGAAACACCCAATAAGCCCGGCTGGTATTCTTATGTAAATACTTACCAGGGTTATATCTGGACAGGTCCTGAGAGAGCAAGTGTTTTCGATGCCAAAGCTTTTGGTCTGTCATACCCGATAACATTAAGCAAAATATCACATATCTTTTATGAAGATCCTGAATCTCCCTGGCCCAATAATGAATTCCGGTTTAAAATACTTGATCAGTCAGGTGCATTGCTGTTATATCAATCACCTGTTATTGAAGCAGAAAGCCTTGTAGAAGTTGTTTACGAATTGGAGGAGCCTCTTGAATTAAATGACAAATTTTATATTTCGGTTGCACCCGTCCATCCCAGTGGAAACCCTGCATCGCTTTACGAAAAAATAAATTACGGCAACGGGGTTTCTTTTACAGGGACACCGGGTAACTGGCAGGTTGCCGGCAACAATAGTAATCAGTACGCCCTGATCACAAAAATTTTTATCGGTACAGATGAATTTGTGGAGAAAGCAGACGAGGATAGTTATGAAACTACTCTGGAAAATCTGATTGTAATCGATTCATCTGATCTGTTCTTTGATGACGAGACAACCCAGGATATCCAGATACTCCCCAGATGGAGTTCTTCTGTGGCCGGTTACAGGATATACCGAAACAATGAATTGCTTGAAGAAATAAGCAGTCCCGAGCTTACAGAACTCCTGTACCTTGATGAGAGCGGCTCATCAGGAAATATTTACGATTCTTATTATATCACTGCCCTTTACCCTGATAATGTTGAATCAAACCCATCGAACAGGGTATTTATTTTTAACGAGGCATTGTGCGAAACAGTTATCCAGGAATTTCCATGGATTGAAGATTTTGCTTCAGATCAACTGCCCGATTGCTGGACGATCGAATCAGAAGGAGCTGACTGGGAGATTGGCCCCGAGGCAAATCTTGACACCATTGATATTCTACCTTATACCAATAATAATTTTGCCTATTTCAAATCCGATGGAGATTCAGATTCAGAAGCCTGGATCGTATCTCCGCCTTTTAATATTTCTGAACTTTCGACCCCGGCAATCAGGTTCTGGTTTAATACCAGCTTTAGCAGAGAGCTTAACTGCCAGCTTGAACTTTACATCAGCACTTCTGACGATATCTTTCTGAAAATATGGGATGCCGGCGATCATCCCCTTTTCAGGCAGGAAAACGCTTTCAACTGGATGAGTATCCTTGAAGATCTTTCTGAATATAAAACTTATGAGAATATTCGTTTTGCATTTTTATCTTCATGCGATCAAAACTCTTTTGCAGCCATAGATAACATTGAAATTCTTGATGCAGATGAGCTGATATTTCCCTTAACACTGATCATTGACCCGGCAGATGAAGGTGAAGTATATGGAGCCGGTAGTTATATTGCAGGTCAGAAAGTGATTGTAGAAGCTTCTCCCAACACCGGATTCTTTTTCCAGCATTGGTCGGTTAATGATGAAATTGTAAGTAAAAGAGCCCGTTACGACTTTCTCATGCCCGAAGATGCATTGGAAATTACTGCCTTTTTTGATCCTCAGTCAACCGTTTCAGTTGACGAAGTTCAGCAGGCAGATGAACAGATACGTGTGTATCCCAATCCTTCATCAGGTAAAGTAAATGTATATTTCACCAATGACAGGAATAATATCAGCATAAGGGTTTTCAATACAGCCGGGCAATTGATTTTGAGTCTGACTAAATCTTATATTGCAGGGCAAACAGGCATTGAGCTGGATCTTTCCGGTAATCCAAAGGGTTTATACCTTATAGATATTACTGATGAATATTCACAGCAGAATAAAAAGGTTAACATTATAAATTAACAAACACAATTATCAGATCATATCAGTCCAGCATAAAAAAAGGCTGCCCGACGGGCAGCCTTTTTTTTTTAATATTATTAAAGTAGTAAGCGCTTATCTTACATTAAATTTCTGGCTTGCTACACCGTTTACGGTCATAACCTGCATAATATAAACGCCGGTTTTGAATTCGCTAACGTTAATTGAAGTAGTATTGTCATTAACTACCTGGCTGAATACCAATCTACCAGTAAGATCATAAATTCTCAGTTCGTTGATCAGTTCACTGTTTTCAACATAAAGAGTGCTGCTTACAGGGTTGGGGAACAAGTTAATACCTTGCTCTGCCAGTTCGTTCTCAACCACACCAACAGGTTGTACACCGAAAACATCATTAACTGTAAGGTCTTCAGTAACATTTACAGTACGATTGGGGTCACCGGCCCATTCGCCGCCATCCCAGCCGTCACCAATAACAGTAGAGAAGTATTTGTAATTAACATCACCTTCTTCAACGCCGAGTGTAATGGTGTAAATGTAATCTTCGGTAGGTGCAACATCAGCATCCAGAGTAATTGCGTCCAGCATAAAGAAGAATGCATCTTCAGAAACATACTGGATAGCAATATGACCGGTTTCACCGGCGAATCCGCTGAGTGGGAACTCATAATAAGTCCAGTCTATCGGAACTTCAATATAATCTCCGTCTGAGATCTGGGTAAAGTCAGCGGTTTCAGATCCTGTGGTAGAAACCAGAATTCTGATTCTTTCAAGTCCGTAAGCATCGGTGATTGACTTAGCGCTGAAACTGAATACGCTTGTTTCATCAAAAGAAACTTCAGGTGTAACAAGCCATTTGTCGTCATTGGGTGTTTGTGACTGAACAGCAACCAGGTATTTGTCACCATCTACAGGCGGGTGGTCACCATCAACAGCAGGTTCAGTAGCTGAAGGGTTAAATACCATCCAGGCGAAAGATTCACCTTCACCGGGGAAGTCAAAACCTTCTGATCCCCAGGTAACGTCAGTATTGATATGATGAACTATCCAGGGAGTAACATTGGTAGTAAAATCATCATATTCCTGCCAGTTTTCATACAATGTATAAGGAGGATCATTCTTAGCGGGCTCTACCAATTGCATTTTAAGATCATCATTGGTACCGGGCTCGTTCCATTCAAGGTCGCCAGGGAATGAACCTGCGATGTATACATCGTGTACTTCAGGATCAAAGCCTTCCACTTCATTCATATCAACGTTAAAAGTAACATCGTAAGTCGAAACTGTAAGATCAGGGATCAAAACACCATCAACAACATGAACAACGCCGTTGTCTGCTTCCAGGTCGGGAACAGTTACTTCAACGGAATTACCTGCAAAGTCATTGATAAACACACCTCCGTCAATAGTTACAGTTAATTCCTGACCCAGCAGGGTAGTTATAACCTGTCCATCGGTAAGGTCACCTGACATAACATCTCCTTCAACAACGTGATAAAGAAGAACTTTGGTTAAGTCTCCTTCAGGATCTGCTAACAAAGCATCCAGAAGACCTTCGGGAAGTGCATCAAATGCTGCATTGGTAGGAGCAAATACAGTGAAAGGACCTTCACCGCTAAGAGCATCAACCAAACCGGCTGCAGTAACTGCAGTAGCGAGAGTAGTGTGGTCTTCACTGTTTACAATAATATCAACAACGGTGGTAGTCTGGGCCATTTCAACTACGAAAGCCTGGAGGTTCCAGTTACCTGCAATACCGAATTCAGAAAGGTCTGTCCATGCATCGGTGCCTAACTTAACTTTGTTTCCAAAACCAACAAAATCGGTAGCGGCATCGCAACCAGCGGCAAATACTCCTTCACCCGGGTCGTCAACCTGGTAACCAATCCAAAGCTCAAGGCTTGTGTCGATCATATAGGGTTCATCCAGCTCAACTTCAACCCAGTCATCTCCCGGTGCTTCAAAGAAAACGCTAAGCATCAGGTCAAGACTTTCTACATCTGCACCCTGCCATATCTTAGCAGTTGTAGAAGTAGGTACATCAGCAATATACATTCTGAGTTTGGTAATGGCATATCCTTCGAAAGCTGCAAGTTCAGCGGGCTCCCAGCGGGCAGCTACATCAAATAAACCGCCTGCATTCAAACCAATTGAATTTTCGTTACTACCTGTATCGTAGTGAATCCATTGGTCTTCTTTCTCAGTAGGTGCAGGAACTGAACCATTGCCTTTCTGAAGAACAAGCTGAGCAAAACCCAGATTGGTAAAAAGAAATGTTGCCACGAATGTAAAGGCAATTAATTGTAATTTTCTCTTCATGATTGTAAAGTTTTAATGAAACAATAAAAATTAATAGTTTTTGTTTTGATTAATTAAATGTAAATTGTTTAAATATTTACATGTTCGGAACAAATATAAACATAATTCAGAAACCGTAAACTTTATTAACAATATAAATCAAATACATGCAGACAAAAATAACGAAAAATATTAAAGTTTAACCTACTGTATAGTATTTTTTGAAAATTTCATGATATCTCTTCAAATGTTTGAAATATTTTCAATTTCAGAATCTGAAAAAAACAAATTATGGTTATATACTCGCCTAAGAGTCAGTGTGCAATACATTATCATATGTTACAGGAAAAATTATAGTATATTTTTCTTTGAATATGCCCAAGGTTTTTCTTACTTTTGATTAATCACTTTTTAACCCAATTTTTACCATAATTGTTGGCTTCAAATTGCTTTTCATAGGCATAATATTTACACGCAAATTTGCACACTTTCATGAAAACTCTTTTTCTTACTGCTGGCTTTTGTATACTTTTTTCAATAAAACCATGTGCACAACCCACCTGGACAAAAGTTCTTTCCGGTGAAGTTTTTAACAAATCAATTGCAATCAGTAACGGTTCTTTGGCCGACTCGCTTATCCTGGTAACTGCCTATACCAATGCGGTGAGTTGCTCAACCAATAATCTTTTTGCATTCAATTCACAGGGAGAAATGGTATGGCAGCAAAACCCGCCTGCCGGGCATAATCAGGGCGGGAAACATGAAATAGTAATTACTACCGGTGAGTTTATTTATACTGCCGGATACTCTTTTCATGACGATTACTATACCGGCAATGAGCCTTTAACCCTGGTGAAGATCAACCCTTCGGGTGAAGTGATTTTTGAGAAAAATTATTCGGGTAACTGGAACGAAACCCTTGCCATTCCTAACAGCATGGATATAAGCGAAGAAGGCGAAATGATAGTAAGTACGGCCGGAAATGAAGGAAAAGTTTTTAAAGCAGACAGCGAAGGAACCGTTTTATGGGAGTTAAATTATGATTTTGAGATAATGCAGGTAGCTTTTTTGAACGAAGAAGACTATCTGATCCTATCGCATGATGAATTGCATAAATGCGACCCGGAAGGAAATATTACCGGATCTGTATCTGTTGATGAATATCCGCAAAAGGTCTTAATCATTGATAATTTTATTTATTTACTGCTTGAATCAGAGTTAATAAGAATGAACAGTGATTTTTCAAATCAGATCACTCTTATCGATGATACAGATATTGATTTTAGGAATATGAAAGTGTTTCAGGAACAAATATGGATAATGGGCCTGGATGATGATGAAATACTTATTTTTCCTTATTCTGAAGAAACTGAAAACCAGATTTTTACAGCCGGCCTGTTTGTGGAAGCACCGGATTTTCTTATTACTGCAGATCAGATCATTATCAGCGGCACTTCACCATCAGGTCAGCTTGCACTGTATTCTTACCCCATCCAATCAGATAATTCTGCGTATCCATGGCCTGATATTGAAATCCTTGACTTCAACATAAGCAACATTGAGGTTGAATACTGGGAAGAGAACGGAGAACCATTTCCTGTAGGATTTCACTTTGATACAGAGCTGGTCATTCAAAACAACGGGCCTGAAACTGTAAATGAAGTTTTCGTTTACTCGCTGCGCAGCGGGGGTGTCAATTGTGCGCAACAATTCTATTACAGGAATTTCAATGAATTATCACTTTTACCAGGGGAATCGGTAACTTTTGATTTTGGTAACTCAGGTGAGTTCTCACCCCCATTACCTAATCATGAAATTTGTTTTGAAATTATGGCTCCCAACTCTTTACTTGAGAGAGATATATCAGCAAATATTTTATGCAAGTCGTTCAATGCCACAGATATTGAAAAATTAATTTCAGATGAAAATTTCCGGATATTTCCTAATCCTGTTTCTGACAGATTATTTTTTGAAGTAAATATCCCGGGGAAATACCATGTGCACCTGTATGATCATAACGGCCGGCTTGTAAAGCAATTAACCGGTTCAGACAAATTAATGACTATAAATATTTCTGAATTGGCAAAAGGTATATATTTCCTGAAACTCCGTTCTCAAAATGGTGAAACAATGACAAAAAAAATAGTCCGTCATTAAATTCATCTGGCTCCTGTATTATACTTTAAAGCAGTTGATATTTCAATTAAATATCTTTAGCTTTGGTTTTTACAAAAAAAGGCCATATGTTTTCCTATCGCATAAAAATCATTTTGTTAATAAGCTTTTCATGGATTTTATTTTTCTCATGTAGCCGGGAAAAAGACAGAACTGATTTTCCTGAGATACTTGAGAAAGGAACCTTAACAGCCATTACAAGTTACAGTCCTGTTTCTTATTTTATATATCGTGGCCAGCCTATGGGCTATGAATATGAACTTTTGCAGATGTTGGGTGAAGATCTCGGCTTATCGATAGATATTATCATTGCCCATGATCTGGAAGAAATGATCGCTATGCTTGAAAACGGCGAAGGAGACCTGATCGCTTACGGGTTGACCATAACAGCCGGTCGCCGCAACAAGCTGGCTTTTACCGAACCACTCAATGTTACGCGCCAGGTTCTTGTACAACGAAAGCCTGAGAACTGGCGTCAAATGAAGCTGTACGAAATAGAAGACACACTTATAAGAAGTCCTTTTGATCTGGCAGGTAAAACAATCTATGTGCGCAGGGGCTCAGCATATGTGAGCAGACTGAACAATCTTTCTCTGGAAATTGGTGAAGAGATAAATATTATTGAAGCTCCTGGCAATACAACTACAGAAGATCTTATCAATCTTGTTGCTACAGATTCTATAGCTCTTACAGTAGCAGATGAAAATATTGCCCAGATACAATCAGCATATTACCAGGATATTGATGTTTCCACGCCCATTAGTTTACCTCAGCAAACAGCCTGGGCACTGAGACCTTCATCACCAATATTGCTTGATACCATTAACCAATGGTTGCTTGAAATGCAAAATAAGGCGGATTATTATGTTATTTATAACAAATACTATAAAGACCGGCAGGCATTCCGTTCCCGGTATGCAAGTGAGTATAATCCTGTTACAGGTGGATCAATTTCACCCTACGATGAGCTTATAAAAGAGGGAGCGGAAAAACTGGGATGGGACTGGAGATTACTGGCAGCATTGATTTACCGCGAATCGCAGTTTAATCCAAATGCCCGTTCGTGGGCAGGTGCTGCGGGATTAATGCAACTTATGCCCCGCACTGCAAGAGAGTTTGGTGCAGCAAACCCCCGCAACCCGGAGCAAAACATAAATGCCGGTGTTGACTTTCTGCTGTGGCTCGATAATTACTGGCAGCAGGAAATTGAAGATCCTGAAGAACGAATGAAATTTATCATTGCTTCATACAATGTAGGACAGGGTCATGTGCAGGATGCAAGGAAACTGGCTGAAGCTTTTGATGCTGATCCTGATATATGGCAAAATAACGTTGAAACGTATATGCTGAAAAAATCAGACCCGGAGTTTTACAACCTTGATTATGTCCATTTTGGATATGCTTCAGGTATTGAGCCAGTAACTTACATAGAAACTATTTTCGAGCTGTTTGAACACTATAAAAAATTTATCGAATAGTTTTTAACTAATAAAAAAAATGCCATGAGAGACTTTGAAAATTACAAACAACGGATGGTTGCCGGTATTGAAGACTGGGAATCCGATCTGAAAGAGATGAAAGAAAGAACTGAAAAGCATGATGACGAAAACCAGAAATCACGCAGAGAAACAATATCCATGCTAGAGGAGAAGATCCAACAAAGCAAAGCGAAGCTTAAAGAAATCGAAATATCAGGCACAGATGCCTGGGAAGTGATGAAAAAGGGCATGGATGAAGCATTAGATGATCTTTCGCGTGCATTCAAAGATGCAAAATCAAAATTTTAATTAGCCGGTATTAAATGCTAACAAGAATAATAACTTTCCCTTTCCGTTATGCCTTCTCTAAAATTAAAAGAAGAATCGGAAAGCTTGACACTGTAAAGGTTGAACCCCTTTATGCTTTTGGTAATGAAAAGAAAATACTTTTCAAGGCAAGGGTAGTTGAATCTTACAAACAGAGCAAGCCTGCCCCTGGAAAAACTTATTTACATAATATTCTTGCTGCTTTGCGCAGATACGCCGGCAGCAGCGTACCTGAAGCACATGTAAAAGTAACTTATCACGGGCAAACAAAAACCCTGGGAAGTGATGCTGAAGGAATTATTTCCTGCTCTTTTGAGAACTCTTTTGACGAAGCAAAAGGCAAGGATCGTATATGTTTCAGCCTCACACCCGAAGAAGGTATTAAACCCGAACGAGAAAAAGTGTGCATTGATGTATTTCGATATCCGTCAGATCATGATTCAGGGATCATTTCAGATATTGATGATACGGTTCTGATTTCTCATGCAACACGAATAGGGAAAAAACTCTGGTTGTCCGTTTCAAAGAATGCATATACCCGCAGACCCTTCCCAGGAGTAAGTAATTTTTATAAGGCATTGGCCCACGGAGGAGAAAATCCGGTTTTTTATGTTTCCAGCAGCGACTGGAATTTGTTTGATATGATCAGAGACTTTCTGAATTATCGAAATATCCCTCACGGGCCTTTATTGCTAAAAGATCTGCATGTTGACCTGCGAAACATCTGGAAATCGGGGGGTGGCAATCATGACCATAAGCTGGAAAAGGTAGAAATGCTTATGGATCTGTATCCCGGTATGAAGTTTATTCTTATAGGCGATAGCGGCCAGCATGATCCCGAACTGTATGCCGAAGTAATGGAGAAACATCCGGGCAGGGTGAAAGCCGTATACATAAGAGAAATAAAAACGGTAAGCTGGCAAAGAAGGCGACTTCTTGAAGCTAAGGTGAAAGATCCTGAGGCCCCGGATATAATATTTGTTGGTAATACACAGCAAGCGATTGAGCATGCAGGAACTCACAGTTTAATACTGGTAAAAGAATGAATGAAAAAATTTTATATATCCTGAATCCTTTATCAGGAAGAAGGATTGACAAAAATTCGATCTTACAATCGCTTCGGGAGATCGCCGGAAATTCACAATTGGAAGTTTTTGAAACCAAAGGGGAAAATGATTCAAAACGGATAAAAGAAAAAATTAAAGCTGATGAACCTGACGTGATCTGGATCGGGGGAGGCGACGGTACAATCAGATTGGTTGCCGGTGCCCTTGATGATACTGATATACCCATGGCTGTTATTCCTTTGGGCTCAGCAAACGGACTTGCAAAATGCCTTGAAATAGATGATATTGAAGATGCATACAGAGCTATAAAAAAAGGCAAACCCCGGAAACTGGATGTTCTGAAAATCAATAATGAGATTTGCCTCCACCTGAGTGATTTTGGATTCAATGCCGGACTGATCAAAAAATTTGAAGAAGAAACTGAAAGAGGGATGATGGCTTACTTCAGGAGTTCCCTTCGGCAGTTTCAGGAGATGAAACCCTATACATTTGGAATAAACATTGACGGAAAAGAAGTATCGAAAGTTGAAGCCAAAATGCTGGTCATTGCCAATGGCGACAGGTATGGTACAGGTGCCATAATTAATCCGGCAGGCAAGATAGATGATGGCAGGTTTGAAATCATTGCCCTAAATCCGGATGGACTTGACGAAATGGCAGAGATATCCATGGCAATGTTTACAGGAACTCTTGATGAATCAGAAAATGTAACAATATATTCGGCTGAAAAAGCTAACATTAACAACTATGACAAAGCTGATTTTCAGATAGATGGTGAGATAATAGATGCCCAAAAAGAAATCGATGTCATTTGCGAAAAGCAGAAATTCAGATTTCTTACATCTTAGTACAATTAAATATACTACTCACGACAGTGTATGAAATGGATTTTTCATTTTATTCTCCAATAAAAGTGTTTGTTACACTCATATATTCATTTTATTCTTTGCTACATCAAACCATAAAAAACCCGGAAACCTTATAATAGCTTCCGGGTTTTTCAATAACCTAAGAATATTATTACAATCCCAGAACATCTTTTCCTTGTTTGAAAACGATGTCAATGGGTAAACCGGTTGCGTTCACCTTATCGAGGTCCTGACGAAGCTGGTCAGTCATAACACCATCAGTTTCCACCCATTGTTGTGCAGCGTAATAATCCCCATCACCCTGAATAAAAAGGATTTTTTCAACCAAAGATGTTACGGCATCCTTCATTTCTTCAAAGTTTACCTTGTATGTGCCTTCCTCTGTATAAATGAAAGCACCATTATCGGCAAAATACTTCAAATTAAGCATATTACCCCTTCCGTGAGCACTGGATGCACCAAAACGACTTGAACGAAAAATCCCGGCAAAAAAAGTTACATAATTATCCATCACTTCTCCGCTGGTAATTTCACCCATTTCGTATAATTGGGTTACCAGCCAAAGACCCATAATATCAGCTTTGGCTTCTTCAATGGCTGAATAATACTCACGCAAAGCATTGCGCACAGATATATCACCACTTACAGTGTTTTTAACTCCCATTCCATGAGCTACCTCATGGAAAGTAGTATTTTCAAAGAATGCATCAAAAGTAATATGCTTACGCTGACTTTCATCGATAAGGATTTCGGTTATGGGAACCAGAATTTTGTCAAACTTTGCCTTCATCGAGTTCTTTAACTGGAGTTTGCGACTGCCCACCTCCAGATGAATGACAGGATCATTTGGCAGGTTAATGGCAATGGTTTTTGACCCTGCATTGCAATCGCCCGCATAATAAATGGCATAATACACATTCATATCGGCATCGGTTCCCGGTTCTTCCGCTTTATATTCAGGAGCAACCGGCAAACGATCCTGCAATCCGGGAAGCATAGCATTGAATTTTTCCAGTTGTGCACTCCATTCCAGATCTTTCACCAATACAAAAGACTCGTGCGCCGCTTTATAACCAAACAAACGGTCTTCATAATTTTCAATGGGGCCAACCACAAAGTCAATATTAGATTCTTTCATCTCCATCCAGGCGAAATCGCTGGGCAAATAATCATCAGAAAGTAAGGCTTCGGCCCGTACCTCAAGATATTTTTTCAGTCCGGGTTCTTCGGCCAGCTCAGCGGCCTGAAGCATAAGGCTTGCAGCTTCCTCATGCTGTTCCTTGTAAGCTTCGGAATATGGAATGGCAACTAGATTTCCCTCTTCATCACGACGAATGAGAGTGTAAAGACTTGATTTTGTCGGCTCATCCCAGGCTTCAAATTCTTCGCGAGACATATCCAGCGGATAAAAGTTTGCGCCCAGGGGTTTCTCTTCGGGAAATCCTTCTAAAAATGCCCGATTAGCATCTAAACGATCCCATGGCCCATAATGGATCTTTGCATATTCCCTGGCGTATTCATTTTCTATCATAGAAAACAATTCGTCCTTATCGCCGTAAGATTGCATCCAGAAAATTTCATCCATAATATCCGCAACATCCATTAGTATGCGTATGATCTCTCTTTCATTTTCACTCAACCAACTCAGATCGGTGGTGAGAGTTACTTCTTCGAATTGTGCAAGTTTTTCTTTCATTTCTTCTGTTAAGGGGTCTTTGGGTGCTTCACATGCAGGAATAACAAACATAGCTATTAAAGCAAATGAAAACACCGGAATAAGTTTTTTCATAACAATTTTGTTTTAATGAATTTCTGTGCTTTTCAGTTATTGTCCAAAATTAACAAATCTGACAGATTTTAAACAGCATATCAACTTGTTTTTAAAAAGCATTATTTTTGTGGTTCTTTTTTATCTTGTCAAATCTAAAGCCTTACAACATGGAGATGATACTTTTGGCTTTGTTTTATGTATTTACGCCTCTTCTTATTCTTTATCTTACTTACCGTTATCGTACAGCCCATAAAATTGGAGCAGTAATAATCGCATACGTGGTAGGGCTTTTACTGGGCAATATTGGCCTGATACCTTCACCAGGCCCTGTCCTCAATGAGATCATGCTTACACAGCCGAATGTTTCGATGGAAGATATGGAAGCGATGAAGGAACAAAATATAGTTGGGTCAGAAGACATTATGGCATTTCGGGTGTATAAACTCCGCGATTTGCTCATGACCATTACCATCCTGCTGGCAATTCCGTTGATGCTTTTTTCCACCAATATCAAACAGTGGAGACAGGTTGCAGGAAAAACACTTGTATCACTCATTATTGGTCTCATTGCTGTTATTGTAGTAATAGTTGCCGGGTTTTTCATATTTAAAGATACCGGAACCAAAGATATGTGGAAGGTAGCCGGAATGCTCGTAGGTGTATACACCGGTGGCACTCCCAACCTGGCTTCCATAAAAATGGCGCTGGACGTGGATCCTGAAATTTATATCCTTACCCACACTTATGACCTGATCATTGGAGTGTTTTATCTTGCCTTCCTTATTTCATTGGGACAAAGGTTTTTTCATAGATTCCTTCCCTTATTTCCCATATTGAAAGAAGATGTTACAATGGCCGTAGGAACCAAAGAACCTTTTTTCAGCACCCTGCTTAAAGAAAAACTGCTTCCTCTTTTAAAAGCTTTTGGGATCGCCATTCTTATTTTTGGAATTGCAGTGGGAATAAGCGAACTGGTTCCGCAAAACGCTGTAATGGCGGTTGTTATCTTAAGCATCACTACGCTTGGAATATTGGTTTCGTTGATCCCTGCAGTTAACCGAATTGACAAAACGTTTGATGCAGGCATGTATATGATTTTGATATTCAGTATAGTAGTGGCTTCGATGGCCGATATCAGGAATTTTGCCGGGATTACACCCGGGCTGTTTGGTTATGTAACATTTGCCGTTTTCGGGTCATTGTTCATCCATATGTTGCTGAGTAAAATATTTAAGGTAGATGCCGACACGACAATGATCACTTCCACTGCCTTTATTTGCTCACCCGCATTCGTCCCCGTTGTTGCAGGCGCCATTGGAAACCGGCAAATTGTTGTTTCCGGCATGACCATCGGAATTATCGGTTATGCAATCGGCAACTATTTGGGTGTTACCCTGGCTTATCTGCTCAAATAAAAACAAGCCATCTGACTTTTTGAGTTCTCGAAAAAAAAATGTAGGTTTGAATAATGTTTTGGCAAAAAACTTCTCACATTAAAACTTTACACCCATGGAAGAAAAGAAAAAACCCCTTATCTATTGGATAATAGCCGGATTAATTATTGTTGTGAGTGTTTTATTGGCTATAGTAAACTGGACCGAAACCACTATTGATTTTATTTTCTTTGAAATACGTGGCAGATTGATTTTTATTCTTGCAGTATTTTTCTTTCTGGGATTTTTCCTGGGGAAACTTACCGGTTATTTTAATACAAGGAAACATATAAGGAAACAGGATGCAGAATTAAAGCAAAAAAGAAAAGAAGCAGAAAAACAATAACTTTTCAGCCCCACCCTTTCAATATTTACATTTCCAATGCTAAAAATTGCCATTTTCATTTTTCCTGATGTGGAAACTCTTGATTTCTGCGGACCGCTGGAAGTATTTACTGCCGCAAATATCGCATGCGAAAAGGAATTTTTTCACGTATACACATTTGCAGAAAATCCTGAATCTGTAAAAACCATTAATGGACTTAAAGTAATTCCGGATTACGACATTTCCGATGTCCCTCAGCCCGATATTCTAATAATTCCTGGTGGAAACGGCACCAGAGCAATGATTGAAAATTCGAAAGTACTCGATGCACTTCAGCAATTGTATGACGGTTCGGAGTTCACATTTTCCGTATGTTCCGGTGCCAGGATCCCGGCAGTATTGGGCTGGCTCGACGATAAAATATTTACAACCCATCACAGTGTTTTTGATGATGTTCAGAAACTGGCTCCCAAGGCACATATGCGACCCAACAACCGCTTTACCGATAATGGCAAGATCCTTACCTCTGCCGGTGTTGCTGCCGGCATTGACCTTTCCTTCTATCTTCTGCAAAAAATCCAGGGAACAGAAGTAGCCGAAAAAACTGCACAGTATATGGAGTATCCGTTGGATGGGAAAAATGTGCCAGTCTAAGACACAAGAAAAACTTGCTTAACCTTGTTTATTGATCATGAAAGTTTTCCTTTGTAGTCTTCGTATCCAAAAAACCGGCAGGGAGCAAAGGTTCCGTCTTCTTTCCATATTCCGATGGCAGGATGTTTTACACCATTGAAATAAGTGGTTTTCACCATGGTATAATGGATCATATCATCAAAAATGACCTTATCGCCAATCTTTAGCTCTTTTTCAAAGGAGTAATCTCCCATGCCCATATAATCCCCGGCAAGGCAGGTAAGCCCCCCCATGCGATAAATTGTTTTTCCGTCCTGCGCATCAGAAGCGCCCAATATCTTTGGCTTATATGGCATTTCAAGACAATCAGGCATGTGTGCTGAGAAACTTACATCCAGCATGGCAACTTTTATACCCTGATTATCTATAATGTCCTGCACAGTTGAAACCAGGTAACCCGTTTGCCAGCCCACTGCCTCACCGGGTTCGAGTATCACTTTTTCCAGGTTGGGATATCGCTTTTTGAACTCTTTTAAAAGCTCAACCAAATGTTTTACATCATAATCCTTCCGGGTAATATGATGTCCGCCACCCATATTGAACCATTTTACCTGTTTGATCTGATCGGCAAATTTCTCTTCAACCTTTTGCAGCGTTCTTTCCAGAACAAAAGAATCATTCTCGCACAATACATGAAAATGCAACCCCTCAATATCATCGGGTATGCGTCCGGGCAACTGGTTTTTGGTAATTCCCAGGCGTGAACCTGGTATGGCAGGGTTATACAGATCGGTTTCCACCTCAGAATATTCCGGGTTGATCCTGAGTCCCATACTTACCGGTTTGTGATAGTTTTTTACCTTATCGCGAAACCTGTGATACTGACTCATAGAATTAAAGGAAACATGGCTGCTGTATTGCAGAATCTGATCCATCTCTTCTTCGAAAAATACCGGGCAATAGGTGTGCGCCTCCACACCCATTTCTTCAGATATGAGCCGGGCTTCATTGAGTGAACTGGCAGTGGCCCCGCCAAGATATTGCCTGAGCATGGGAAAGGTTGCCCACATGGAATACCCTTTCAGGGCACAGATAATCTCCACTCCGGCTTCTTCCTGCACAAGCTTAAGAATCTCAAGATTGATTCTCAGGAGTTTTTCATCAAGCACATAGCAGGGGGATGGTATTTGGTTGAAATCAACGCTCATTTTTCAACCGGTAAGGGTTCATCAACTCGTTCATGCCAGGGCAATCCATAAACCGGCAATTTTTCCATAAACGGATCGGGGTCAAATTCTTCAACATTAAAAACTCCTTGCCCGGCCCACTTTCCGGTAAGCATCATCATAGCACCTATCATTGCAGGTACACCAGTTGTAAAAGAAATGGCCTGGGCTTTCACATCGCGGTATGCTTCGGCATGTGAGCAGTTATTCCATATATAATATGAGCGTTCTTTGCCATCTTTGATACCTTTGATCTGACAGCCTATAGATGTTTGTCCTTTGTAACCCTCACCCAATGAAGATGGTTCCGGAAGAACCGCCTTAAGAAATTCCAGGGGAACAATATCCATTCCCTTAAAATTGATAGGTTTAATGCTTGTCATTCCAACTTCCTGCAATACATTAAGGAAGTTGATGTACTTCTCACCAAATGTCATCCAGAAACGGGCTCTTTTCAGGGTTGGGAAGTTTTTTACGAGCGACTCAAGCTCTTCATGATATAACAGGTATGATTCACGTGGTCCGATATCAGGATATTCGATGGGTTTATGAATTTCAAGGGGTTTGGTTTCTATCCAGCTTCCTTCTTTCCAGTAACGTCCGTTTTGAGTAATTTCACGAATATTTATTTCGGGATTGAAGTTGGTAGCAAAAGATTTTCCATGTTCTCCGGCATTGCAATCCACAATATCGAGGTAATGCATCTCATCAAAATAATGTTTGGCTGCATAAGCGGTAAAAACACCCGTTACACCGGGGTCGAATCCACAACCCAAAACCGCAAGTATTCCGGCTTCTTTAAAACGGTCATGGTAAGCCCACTGCCACTTGTATTCAAACTTAGCCACATCCTTTGGCTCATAATTGGCAGTATCAAGGTAATGAGTTTTAGTTTGCAAACAGGCTTCCATGATTGTAAGGTCCTGGTAAGGCAACGCAACATTAATAACCAGTTCGGGCTTAAAATCATTGATAAGCTCAACCAGTTCAGGAACATTGTCAGCATCTACCTGCGCAGTTCTTACTCTGTCGCTGCCAATATCATGTGCAATGGCTTCGCATTTATCAAGTGTACGACTTGCAAGCATAATGTCAGTAAACACTTCCGGAACAGCAGCACACTTACGGGTAACTACATTGCCAACTCCCCCGGCTCCAATAATCAATACCTTACTCATAGTTTTATTTTTTTTGGGATTTAATTTCTGAATTTTATTCTACAAAAATAGAAAAAACCGCAATGCTTTGGAGTAAAAATCAGGTTTGTGTAATGTAATACTGAAATCTTAAGTTATTAAAGGAATATATAAAAACAACCCGGGTTCTTTTTTGTTACTTCTGAGAAACAAAAAATTTAGTTACATGGCTTTTCAAAGCAAAAATATCAAATCTCCCTGTATTGACGTTTGCATTAGTCGGAATGGAATCTGTATTGGTTGTTACCGAACACTGGAAGAAATGGCAGGTTGGAAAACATATACAGAAGAAGAAAAACAGCAAGTGCTTGAAAATATAAAAAAAAGAAGACCATCGCAGGATTATTACGGCGGACCGGTATAGAAAAAAGGAAGTAAATATTCAACCCAGGCTTACATACATTTTTTTATTGTAAATGGCAGTTTGCCGAAGCATCAAATTACCACAAATTGATCAAACTAATACAAACCCATAAAACTACAAATCAAACCTTGGCCTTGGCGTATTTTCAGTTGATGCAGGCAAAACAGGCAATTCAAGAGCATACTCAGGAATTTCACCGGTAAGGGATTTTAAGAATTCTACAATAAGCCGGTTCTGCTCAACCGTTAGTTCTTTATTCAGCATTTCCTTTGCAACAATATTTACAGTCTCATTCAAACTCCATACACTGCCATCATGCAGGTAAGGGTACGTCTTTTCTACGTTCAGCAAAGCAGGAACTTTAAAAAAGTGTTTATCTGATTCACGTTGCGTAAAATCAAATCTTCCCATATTAAACACACCGGTTTCCTTTTCCATGGGAGTTTGAAAGAAAGTAAAAATTCCTCCTCCCATGACCTGCCCTTTATGACAGGTTTGACAACCCGTCTCCAAAAAAACTTCAAGGCCCTTTTTCTGATCTGCAGTCAAGGCATTGGTATTACCTTTTAAAAAATCATCAAAAGGAGAATAGGTGAGCAATGTTCGTTCAAATGCCCCAAGGGCATTTCCCACATTTTCATAAATCAAGGGATTTTCCTGGTCGGGGAAAGCAGCATGAAATCTCTCAATATATTCCGGCATTGATGCAAGTACTTCTAACACATGCTCTTCTGCTGCAGCCATTTCGAGCGGATCAAGAATGGGCATTCCGGCCTGTTCTTCAACATCTTTGGCACGTCCATCCCAAAACTGTGTTTTATGAAAAGCTGCATTCAGAACCGTAGGAGAATTTCTCAAACCTTTTTGCCAGCCATGCCCTATGGATACAGGAGTCTGATCTACTCCGAATGTTGTAAGACTATGACACGAACTGCAGCTTATAATACCACTTTTTGAAATGCGTGGTTCATGAAACAACATTTTCCCTAATTCAATAATTTCATGAGATTGATTCATCCCTTCTTCAAAAGCGTTCTCAGGCATTGGTGAAGTGAATGTCAATGCTTTCTCCTGAAGTTCTGTAAGGTCTCCGGGTTTTTCCGGTTGTTCTGAACAATGCACAAAAAGCACCGCATTCGCAAATGCAATGGCTAAAAAAAATAATATTTTCTTACGGTTTTTAATAGCGGTGGTGTATTTCCTCATAATGCAGCTTTTGGTTTGCTGCGAATATAAGAAATACTCCTTTAAGGAAAGTAAAAATTTAAGTGAAAATACGCCTCACCAGCCTTAATTTAGAAACATAACAAATAAGTATGAAAAGAATCAGGCTGCCCAGCTTTCTCTGTCAAGGCTGCGATAATGAATAGCTTCGGCAAGATGTTCAGACTTAATATCTACGCTGCCATCCAGATCGGCAATGGTTCTTGAAACCTTAAGTATACGGTCGTAGGCACGGGCTGATAGATCCAGTCGTTCCATAGCTGTTTTTAGAAGCAGGCTTCCTGCATTATCAATTTGGCAGACTTCGCGCAAAATCCTGGTGCTGATTTGGGCATTGCAGTATATACCCTCGTTATCCTTATACCTGTTTTCCTGAATTTCTCTTGCTTTGATTACCCTGTCACGGATTTTTTCACTTTTTTCAGATTGCTTAAGTTCCGATAATTCCCTGAAAGGCACAGGAGTGACTTCAATATGTATATCAATACGGTCAAGTAAGGGACCTGATATTCTATTGAGATATTTCTGAACAATGCCCGGGGCACACACACAATCTTTTTCAGGATGATTATAATACCCACAAGGGCAGGGATTCATGGATGCCACCAACATAAAACCTGCCGGATAGTCTACAGAGAACTTTGCCCTGCTAACAGTTACAACCCTGTCTTCAAGAGGTTGCCTTAAAACTTCCAGGACAGTTCGTTTAAATTCGGGTAATTCATCTAAAAACAAAACGCCATTGTGAGCCAATGATATTTCTCCAGGCTGAGGAAAAGAGCCTCCGCCAACCAGGGCAACATCTGAAATTGTATGATGAGGACTCCTGAACGGTCTTACGGGTATCAGTGACGCGTTTTTGCCGAGTTTACCGGCTACACTGTGAATTTTTGTAGTTTCCAGGGCTTCATGCAGGCTTGGCGGCGGTAAAATCCCGGGTAAACGCTTGGCAAGCATAGTCTTTCCTGCACCGGGCGGGCCGATCATAATTAAGTTATGTCCGCCGGCAGCGGCAACTTCAAAGGCTCTTTTGATATTCTCCTGCCCTTTTACATCAGAGAAATCAAAATCATATTCATTGAGCCGGGAGAAAAACTCATCACGTGTATTTACTTCAGTTTTTTCGAGCTGCAGATCTCCGTTAAAAAAATCTATGACCTGCTTTATGTTTTCAATTCCATATACATCCAGATTGTTCACTACGGCAGCTTCTCTGGCATTATCAGCAGGAAGTATGAATCCTTTGAATCCTTCTTTTCTTGCCTGAATAGCAATGGGCAAAGCTCCTTTGATAGGTTGTACACTTCCATCAAGAGATAATTCACCCATAATAATGTATTCATTCAGAGCAGGTGCATCTATTTGCTCACTTGCTGCAAGGATACCAAGGGCAATAGGCAAATCATAGGCTGACCCTTCTTTACGAATATCGGCAGGTGCCATATTAACTACAATTCTTTTCCCGGGTATTTTATATCCAATCTGTTTCAGTGCTGTTTCAATCCGATGGTGGCTTTCTTTAACAGCACTATCAGGTAAGCCTACCATAAAAAAGTTGATGCCTTTTGAAACATCAACCTCAATAGTTATTGTTGTGGAATTTATTCCATGAACTGCGCTACCATAAGTTTTTACCAACATATATGATCAATTAAGTTATACACTAACTAATGCATTCATATGCCAAACATTATTAAATTTACGATAGTTTTAGGAATATTCAAAAAAAAATTGATCCAAGAACTTAGCGCATCAATACAGACTTTTCTTTTAAGTAACTTTGCCATTTATAATATCAAGTATAAAATATGAAAAAATTACGGGAACAAAGTCCTTCTGAAGAAATCGTTAATGCTATACTCCATGGAATAGGAGCAGGACTATCAATTGCAGCACTGGTGGTTCTCATTATTTTTGCCAATATTTACGGAAATACATGGCATATTGTTTCTTTTAGCATTTATGGAGCTACGTTGATTATACTTTACCTGTCTTCTACTGTATATCATAGTCTCCCAAAGGGTAAATGGAAAAACATTTTACATGTTATTGACCATTCGTCAATTTTCCTGCTTATTGCCGGAACATACACACCAATAACACTCACTGCAATGCGCGGCCCCTGGGGATGGAGTATTTTTGGAGTAATATGGGGTATTGCTTTCCTGGGAATAATACTTAAAGTTTTCTGGATGGACAAACTTAAGTTTTTATCTGTTGGTTTATATGTAATAATGGGCTGGTTAATTGTCATTGCCATTAAACCTTTACTTGAAAGCCTTGAAACTATAAGTCTAATCTTCTTGCTTGCAGGTGGAATATCATATATGGTAGGGATTATATTTTATATTTGGAGACGATTAAAATATTCGCATGGTATCTGGCATTTATTTGTTCTGGCGGGAAGTATCTGTCACTTTTTTACTGTCTTTTACCTTTTACCTGAATAGTTTCCTTTTTCCAGTTTATTAAACAAAAAACCCCCACCTTAAAAAAGATGAGGGTTATAAAATCCGGCGA
>CAYXIT010000011.1:0-13958 GCA_964465275.1 uncultured Bacteroidales bacterium
CCAAAGAAGTTTTTGCACAAATCCAGAAGGAAAACAGAACAGAATTAACCAATGGTACACTGGCGAAATTTATCAAACCCGAAAATGAAATTGAAGAAGATCTTCCCATAGTTTGCGCAGGTTTCCTCACAGCCAAATAAGAATCTGAAAAGCAATCCGCAATTCTCTATATATCTGCAACCATGAACCCACGCCTGCCGGAAACATCCGGCAGGCGTTTTTTATGTCACAGGTCTACTTAAAGATACCCTACCACTTTCATTTAAGTTCTGTTTAAAACATCTTTAACACAAATCCGTTTACTCAGCAAACCGGTATGCATTTGTATGAATAACGGATAATAATATTTACTAACTTTATATGGTTATTTAAAACTAAAATTCAAAAGCATGAAAAAATCGTTTTTATTGATCATTACAATTGCGGCATTTGTAATTGCGGCATGTGATAAAGAGGATGAACCATCTGACCGTTTTCGCTATTTGACCCAAACCCTATGGGCAGCTGATTCTCTTCTGGTAAATGGTGTAGATGCAAGCGGAGCCGGAGCTTTACTCGAAGATTTTAATGGTACGGTTGATTTCAGAGAAGATGGCACAGGGACCTTTGGAGAATTTGAGGGCACATGGAGGTTTCAGCAAAATGAAACGGAATTGCTAATCACATCAGATTCATTAACGATGTTACCAATGAATACTCTTTACACCAGTATTGAAGAATTATTGGCTAATTCATTAAAGGTTACTGCCACTTTTCCAAATCCTACTGATCAGACCAATCCGTTTCGATTGCGTTTAACATTTGTTCCTGAATAATGCATATAAGAACATCGTTTATACTGCTTCTGCTGTTGCTGATACAGTTACCATTAACCGTTTCAGCCCAAACATTGGTAAGAGGAAAGGTTAGCGATGCCAGTGATAACAATCCATTGCCAGGCGCAAATGTTATTTATGCTCCCGGCCGGGGAACAGTAACAAATGATAAGGGCATGTTCCGGTTGCTGCTGAAACCGGGAGATTATAATCTGCAATTCAGATTTATTGGATATACACCGTTTTATAGGAATATAAGCCTATCAGATGGCGATACCCTGAATATAGATGTTTTTCTTCAACCTGAGGCCAGACGTATTGACCAGGTTATTGTAAGCGCATCAAGGGTTGAACAGCGTATTGCCGAATCTACAGTTTCAGTAAGCATTATAAGGCCCCGTGATTACAACTCATCTCATATAACCAATGCTACAGAGCTTATCGACAAAACACCGGGTATTGAGGTGCTTGATGGACAAGCTTCGGTTCGGGGTGGTAGCGGATTCAGCTACGGGGCGGGTTCCAGGGTTCTTACCCTTGTTGATGGAATGCCTGTTCTGGCCGCTGATGCAGGAAATATAAGATGGCGGTATCTTCCGCTGGAAAATATATCACAAATTGAGATCATCAAGGGTGCTTCATCCGTATTGTACGGTTCTTCAGCATTAAATGGTGTGATCAATTTCCGGACAGCACCTGCTTCTGAAGAAGGTAAAACTGCTTTTTACCTCGAATCGGGACTTTTTGATAACCCTCCCAACAAGAACTGGAAGTGGTGGTCGGGGTTAAGGAATTTCTCTTCTGCATCATTTTCTCACCTGAAGAAATATGGAAATACCGAAGTTTCCCTGGGTTCATTCGTATTGTTTGATCAGGGCTACAGGCGGTTAAACAGAGAAAATGCCGGGCGTATCAATCTAAACCTGCGCCATCATCATGCCGATATGCCGGGGCTCTCATACGGATTGAATACTCTGGCAGGATATACCGACAAATATGATTTTGTTTTGTGGGAAGATGCCACACAAGGGGCATTGAAGCAATCTGAAACAACAGCAATCAATCATCAGGGAACTTTTATTACGGCCGATCCTTTTGTCAAATGGCTTTATTCACCCGCTGTAATTCATGATTTGCGTGCACGTGTTCAATTTACCGGCAATAATTTCCCTGAACCTGAAGCCAGTAACAATGCCAGCGATGCCCTTTCTTTATACACAGAGTATATGGGCTGGTTCGAAATAAATTCGTTTTTGAATATCAACGCCGGCCTTCTTCAAAAAAGCAGTTTTATTCGCTCTCTGTTTTATGGTGATCATGATGCTTTGAACCTGGCTTCATATGCGCAGGCCAATATCAGTCCGACCGAAAGATTGAAGATGGTAGGAGGAGTTCGTTTTGAACATAATACATTGAACGGAGAAAATGATAAGCTTGTAACACTATTCAGGGCAGGAATTAATTATAAGCTATTAGAATATACATTTTTAAGGGCATCATGGGGGCAGGGATATCGATATCCTTCCATTGCTGAAAAATTTGCCGCTACAGCCCTGGGGTCTGTTCGGATTTTTCCTAATCCCTTTCTGCAAGCTGAATCAGGTTGGAATTCGGAAGTAGCGATAAAGCAAGGAATGAGCTTAGGAGGATGGGATGGGATGTGGGATCTGGCCCTGTTTTATTCGCAGAATAAAGATCTTATTGAATATCTTTTCGGTTTGTATCCTGATCCGCAAACAGGGTTAGGTGAGTTTGGTTTCAGGGCAACCAACACAGAGTATTCAAGGGTGTATGGTGCTGAAACAGAATTTTTGTTGAACCGAAGCATAGGAAGGGTTGAAAATACAATTGGAGGGGGCTATGTTTACATGTATCCGGTTGAATTTGATCCGCGTACAGGTCTAAATACAGACAATTTTCTGAAGTATCGCCGCAAACATTCAGCCCGGTTAAGTTATGCTGCTACTTTCAACAGGCTTAGTACTGGTTTCGAATTTTACTATCGTTCGCGTATGCTGAACATTGATGAAGTCTTTCTTGATGAACTTACCCGTGAGTTGATATTGCCTGGGTTTTATGAATACTGGAATGAGAAAAATACCGGTTATTTTGTGTTGGATATAAAGATGGGATGGCAATTTAACCCACATTATGAAATTTCAATAGTGTTGAAAAATATTACCAATACTGAATATATGGGCCGGCCAGGAGATATACAGCCGCATAGAAATTTTAGTATCAGGGTTTCAGGCAATTTCTGACCATGAAAAATCGGGCAAAAACTTACTTTTTGGGATTGAATATCGCTCAACCAGTCGCATTTAATTTCCGCGTATAATTGCGGGAAAACCATATCTGCTTTTTTTATAAATTTGCCGTTAGTATTTACATACGATTACAATAATATGAAGTATTCATCATTATTTATCGGGCTTTTAATAAGTGCAGTGTTGTTTTTATCAGGCTGCAGAAAACATTCAGAAGACTTACTCACAGGAACCTGGGAGATGATAAATGTTGCAGATATTGATGCAACGTATACCATGGAGTGGGTTTTTGAAAACGGACAGGTTACAATTTTTGAAAGGTCGTTAGAAAACACCGGAGTTATAACTGAAGTCGACAGGGGTTTTTATGTTATGGAGTCAACCCCGGTTAAAAGTACACTTACATTGTTCAGCTTATCGAACGAGTTATGGAACGATAACTGGAATGTAAACCAACTGGATGAATCTTATCTTATTCTCCATCTCGATTTTCCCCAAGGTGTTTTATTTAAAGAGTTTATTAAAATTCGCTGATATTTGCATTTCTTTTTGTAAATTTAATGTCTTGTTTTCATGGTTGCAGAGGGAAAGCCAAATTTGCTACACGCATGGTTTTCCCTTTTTCTTTTGAACATCAGTATATTATGGCCAAAGTAAAAACAACATTTTTCTGTCAGAATTGTGGAGCCCAGTCGGCCAAATGGATCGGTAAATGCCCATCCTGTGGTGAATGGAATACATATGTGGAAGAAATTATTGAAAAACCCGGTAAAGGATCTGCTGCCCGCCAAAGAGCAGGAAGCGGATCTTCAGGAGCCAGACCGACGCTTATTACGGACATTCGAAGTCAGGAGGATGAACGGTTTTCTTCGGGCAACAAGGAACTTGACAGAGTGCTTGGCGGGGGTATTGTGCCCGGTGCATTGGTTCTGGTAGGTGGTGAACCAGGTATCGGAAAATCAACTCTTATGTTGCAGATAGCACTTAATATAAAAAATAAAAAGGTACTTTATATTTCTGGTGAAGAAAGCGAATTGCAGATTAAAATGCGGGCAGAACGCCTGGGTTTGAACCAGTCTGATTGCTATATCCTTACCGAAACCCGAACCGATAATATCTTCCATCATATTGAAGAAATACAGCCTCAGATGCTGGTGATCGACTCCATTCAAACCCTCACAACATCGCAGATTGAGTCATCTGCCGGTAGTGTTTCACAAATCAGGGAGTGTGCTTCAGAATTTCAGAAATTTGCGAAGGAAACCGGTACGCCAGTTTTTCTCATCGGCCATATAACCAAGGAAGGATCTCTGGCCGGACCCAAACTGCTGGAGCATATGGTAGATACCGTGTTGCAGTTTGAAGGTGATCATAATCACGTTTACCGGATACTACGCTCACAAAAGAACCGTTTCGGCTCCACCTCCGAACTGGGAATTTTTGAGATGAGAGGAGATGGCTTGCGGGAGGTTGCCAATCCTTCGGAAATTTTGCTTTCTCATCGCGATGACCAGCTCAGTGGCATAACCGTATCTGCAACCATTGAAGGTATGCGTCCCATTTTGATTGAAACGCAGGCACTCATCAGCACGGCGGCTTATGGTACTCCGCAGCGATCTTCCACCGGATTTGATGTGCGGCGGTTAAACATGCTGTTGGCCGTGCTTGAAAAACGTTGTGGTTTCAGGCTATCTGTCAAAGATGTTTTTCTCAATATTACCGGGGGAATAAGGGTGGATGACCCGGCTATTGATCTCGGCGTTATATGTGCTGTACTTTCATCAAATGAAGATATTCCTGTGAATGATAAAGCTTGCTTTGCTGCAGAAGTAGGCCTTACAGGTGAAATCAGGCCTGTTACACGTATTGAACAAAGAATAGCTGAAACACAAAAGCTTGGCTTTGAAGAAATTTTTGTATCTAAATTCAATCTCAAAGGAATTGATGCCAAAAAATACTCAATCAAAATCCACCCTGTAAGCAGGGTTGACCAGGTGTTTACTTTGTTATTCAGCTGATTGAAGCAAGTCTTTGAGTGCCCCGGAAACATAAGGAAAGCGAAATTCATATCCTGCTTTTTGCAGATTTTCAGGCAGTACATTCTGGCCTGAAAGCAATGCCACTGAACCTTCTCCGAAAAGGAGGTTCAAAGCAAGAGGAGGTACCGGCAGGTAATTGGGGCGATGTAAATTTTTTGCCAGAACAGAAGAAAATTCAGCATTGGAAACCGGATTTGGAGCGGTAAAATTAAATATTTCCTGCTTGGGTAATTTTTTCATCAACATATGAAGAGCTTCAATATAATCTTGTATATGCATCCAGGAGATCATTTGTTTACCGGTACCAATTTTTCCTCCCACAAAAAATTTAAAAGGTCTACTCATCTGGGGCAGTGCACCACCGTTTTTGCCCAGAATAATACCTGTGCGTATGATATAAGTAGGGCATAATATTCGGGTTTTTGCAGCTTCTTCTTCCCAGTTTTGACAAAGCAATCCGAGAAAGTCTTTGCTTAACCGGTTGTTGTTTTCGGTGTGAATACCTTCTGATGTGTATATTCCAACTGCCGATGCGGAGAAGAAGGCTTTTGGTTTTTCATTGCATTGAGCAACTGCTTCTCTGAGTTTAGCGGTTGTGTCAATGCGGCTGGACCATAACAGACGGCTGTATTTGCGGGTCCATCTTTTAATTATCGGTGCCCCGGCAAGATTAATCAAATAATCATGTCCGTTTATTAAATTTGCCAGGTGCATTGACCCCTTTGAAAAATCTTTTCGGCCAATATCGGTTATTTCATATCCCTTTTCTGAAAAATAATTTTTCAACTCATTGCCAATAAAACCTGTATGACCTGAAATCGCAATTCGCATATGCTTTTTTAAAAAGTTTTTTATTAATAATAGAAACAATCTTTGTATGAAAATTGTTTCAATGATCAATTAGCCAATGTATAATACTACGAAAGTCTTAAAAAATATCCTGTCAAACTTGTAATAATTCTTTATATAAAACGTCATATTATTTTTGGCAGTGAAATATGTAAAGATTATTTGAAAATTTCACAGAACCTATAAACAAAAAGTATAATATGCCCTACAATTATGTAAAACAGGTTGCAATAATTCTTTTGTTATTCCTGATATTCCCCTTTTCTGAAATAATTGCCCAGGAAAACCGACGGTGGACTCTTGAAGAGTGCATTGAACATGCATGGATGAACAACTTGCAACTTCAGCAGCAGAAACTTTCAGTGGATCTTGCCGGAGAAAACCTTACACAAAGCCGGGCAAATTTATTCCCTTCTCTTAATGCAAGTGCTTCGCATGCTTATAACTTCGGACGAACAGTTGACCCGTTTACCAATGAGTTTGCCACTGAAACGGTTCGCACCAATAATTTTGGTATTTCAACCAGTTTGAATATTTTTAGTGGGTTTCAGGTTCAAAATGCCATCAGGCAAAGTAAGCTTGAGCTGGATGCTAGTAATTATGATCTGGAGAGAAGTTATAATGATGTTGCCTTGATGGTAGCTTCAGCCTATCTGCAGGTTCTGTTCAACACCGAGCTTGTTGACAATGCCCGCAACCAGGTTGAAATAAGCGAACAACAAGTAGAGCGAACATCTCAACTTGTTGAAGCCGGTACCCTGCCCCGTGGGTCTTTGCTTACCATCCAGGCGCAACTGGCTACAGAAGAACTTCAATTGGTAAATGCTCAAAATCAACTTGATCTGGCATATTTGAATCTCAGCCAAATCATGTTTTTGCCTGAAGATGTTGATTTAACTGTTGCTTTCCCTGAAATGGAGATTATTGTGGAAGATGAACCTGAGCAATCACCTATGCAGGTTTTTCGTGTTGCCCTGAACCTGCAGCCAGAGATTCGTGCAGCCGACATACGAATTTCCAGTGCTGAAAGGGGTTTGGCTATTGCCCGTGGCGGGCTTAGTCCGATCCTTAGCCTGAGAGGTTCCTATGGCAGCGGATATTCTGAAGCAAGCCTTGAAATTTTTGATGAGCAACCCACTGGTTTAAACCAGGTTTTTATTACTGATGACGGACAGGAATTGCTTGTTCCTGTTACCCAGTTTGAAACGCGTATCAAACCTTTTTCTGATCAGTTGAGTGATAACCTGAACCGAAGCCTTGGGTTTTTCCTTTCTATTCCCATATTCAATAACTTTCAAACAAGAACAGGCATCAGCAGATCGAGGATAAACCTGGAAAATGCCCGCTTGCAAAGCCAGATCGTTCGCGAGCAATTGTTTCAAACCATACAACAGGCACATGCCGACGCAACTGCAGCTTTAAAAAGATATGCTGCCACCGAAAAAAATGTTGTGGCTCTTGAAGAATCTTTCCGGTATACCGAACAAAGATTTAATGTGGGAATGGTTAACACCCTTGAATACAATGATGCAAAAAACAGGCTTTCTGCCGCTCAATCGGAGTTATTGCAGGCAAAATATGAATATTTGTTCAGGATGAAAATATTGGATTTCTATATGGGAAATCCACTCACTTTTAACTAACACGGATTCTGTCCTTATTAATTGTAAATAAAATGAAGCGTAATAAGATTCTGAGACTCACATTGATTATTCTGGCAGTTCTGATAATCTTTGTTATTGTAGGACGTAATGCAGGATGGATTGGCGAGGAGCCTGCAATAAAAGTTACTATTGAAGCTGCTGAAAAAAGAAGTATTGTTGAAATTGTAACCGCAAGCGGTAAAGTGCAACCGGTTACTGAAGCTAAAATTGCACCTGATGTTTCAGGAGAGATTGTACAAATACTTGTAAAAGAAGGAGATTTTGTGCAACTGGGCGACTTGCTGGTGCGCATTAATCCCGATATTTACGAGTCGGCTCTTGACAGGGTTGAAGCCAGTTTAAATACCAGCCGGGCTAATCTGGCCAATGCCCGGGCCCGCAAGTCACAGGCGGAGGCGCAGTTTATCAATGCAAAGGCCAGCTTTGAAAGAAATCAGATGCTTTTCAATCAGGATGCTATATCCGAGTCAGAGTTTGATTCAGCCAGGGCAAACTTCCTTGTAGCACAGGCTGAAGTGGAAGCCGGACAGCAAAGTGTTGTTGCGGCGGAGTTCCAGGTGAAAAGTGCAGAAGCAGCATTGCGCGAAGCACGTGAAAGCCTTACCAAAACCAATATATTTTCACCAATGGATGGTACCATATCACGTTTGGATGCCGAGTTGGGCGAAAGAGTTGTAGGAACTTCGCAATTTGCAGGTACCGAAATTCTCAGGATTGCCAATCTCAATGAAATGGAGCTTATGGTGGAGGTAAATGAAAATGACATTATAAGGGTGAATGAAGGTGATACTGCAATGATAGAAGTAGATGCATGGCTGAATGAAGAATTTACAGGAATAGTTACATCTATTGCAAACTCCGCTTTGGCACAGGGATTAAGTGTTGACCAGGTAACCAACTTTGAAGTGCGTATTCGCATACTACCCGAATCTTATCAGCACCTTCAAAAGCAGGATCGTCCCCATTTATCTCCCTTCAGGCCCGGTATGTCAGCTTCAGCTGATATTCGTACTCAAATTGTTTCTGATGTGGTTTCTATTCCTATACAGGCTGTTACAACACGGGAAGGTTTGCAGAACCAGGATAAAGACAATAGTCCGGAAGAAGATGGTAATGAAGAAAGTGAAGAATTAACCGATAGCAATGATGATGAACAAACTACCCGCATTCAGGAGTATGTGTTTGTATACGCTGACGGTGAAGTAAAACTCACACCTGTAGTTTCCGGTATCCAGGACAGCAATTATATTGAAATTAAATCGGGTCTTGAAGAAAGTGACCAGGTTGTTACCGGTCCTTTCAGGGCTGTCAGCAGAGCTCTGAATGACGGTGATAAAGTTGTTACCGTTAGCCGCAGCGAACTATTCACTGATTAATTACCGATAAATATATTCGTTTATCTTTCCCAGTCCTGGGTTTTCAGTAAATTAAATTACGATGGCTTTATCTTATTGCAAATGAAATTGTAATTTTGCATTTCATTTGAAAAAGTAACCTATGAGCCATATTCTCCTGATTGAAACAGCTACTAAAGTTTGTTCTGTGGGTCTGTTAAGGAACAATCAGATCATTGCCATGCGCGAAGATAAAAGCATGCAATACTCCCACTCTTCGCTTCTCACATCTTTTATTCAGGAGGCCGTAAAAGAAGCTGGTATTGATTTTCATCAGCTTGATGCTGTGGCAGTGAGTAAAGGCCCCGGCTCCTATACCGGTTTGCGCATAGGAGTATCGGTAGCAAAAGGAATTTGCTATGCGCTTGATGTTCCGCTAATTGCTATTAACACATTACAGGCAATGACTGTTACAGCCATTCTGAAAGATAAAAATCATGCCCGTTATTACGTACCTATGATCGATGCCCGCCGAATGGAAGTATACAGTGCAGTATACGATGCAAAACTGAGAGAACTTAAAGAGACTTCTGCAGATATTATTGATGAAAATTCTTTCAGCTCATTTCTTGATAAAGGAAAGACAGCTTTTTTTGGTGATGGAGCATCAAAGTGCAGTGACGTTATAAAACATGAGAATGCAATGTTTTTTGATGACATTTTTCCGGGGGTGAGAGGCCTGGCAAAAAGTGCAATGGAAAAATATACCAATAAGCAGTTTGAAGATCTGGCCTATTTTGAACCTTTTTATCTGAAGGATTTTGTGGCAGGAAAACCAAAAGTTAAAGGTCTCATGTAAAGGAAAAATTCTTTTACCTTTGTTTTTGAAAATCAAATTTTATGCTGGAAAAGGTCCCTTCATTTCTTAAGAATAAATATGTTCTGGTGCTGATTGCCGCCCTGGTATGGTTTATGTTTTTTGATCAGAACAATCTTATTCAGCAATATCGCCATTCAAGACAGCTGAAAGAATTTAGGGCTGAAAAAGAATATTACCTTCAGGAAATCTCCCGCGACAGCATTGCCCTGGATAAATTAAAAAACAACCCCGAAGAGCTTGAACGTTATGCCCGCGAAAAATATCTTATGAAACGCGAAAATGAAGACATTTTCATTGTTCCTGAAGACTAGGCTGTTCACGCAGGATCTACATTAATTTTTATCCTTACCGGCTTCCATTTTATATTGATACTGAATTCATCAAGAATGTTTTTCAGATTTTCCTTTTTCCGGATAATACCTGTATTCCGGTCGATCTTTACTATGATGTTTTTCAGATATTGTGCCCTGATGCGCGATACCATGGGGTATTCAGGGCCCAGCACCAGTTTTTCGGGGAAGGACTTTCTGATCTCACGCGCCAGTACATCAGCGGCACTGTTTACCATTTTGGGATCGGTATGCATTAATGTAATTTGCACCAGCCGGTAAAAGGGTGGATATAGAAAATTGCGTCTCTCCAGTATCTGATTTTTGTACATTTCTAGGTAGTTATTGTCGATCACCTGCCTGATGATGGCATGCCATGGATCAAAAGCCTGTATAATCACTTTTCCCCGGTCATTTTTTCGTCCTGCCCTTCCGCTCACCTGCGCCATCATCTGGTATGCCCTTTCATGCGCGCGAAAATCAGGGAAGCTGAGCATATTGTCGGCACTTAAAATACCAACAACCGCTACATTTTCAAAATCCAGGCCCTTACTTACCATCTGGGTCCCAACCAGAATATCGATACGCATATCCTCAAAATCCTGGATGATATTGGTATATGCATTTTTGGCACGGGTTGTATCAAGATCCATCCGCTTTATAGTTGCATCGGGGAAGAGCAGGGGAAGTTCTTCTTCAATTTTTTCGGTGCCAAAACCTTTCAGGGTGATATCTGCAGAGCCACATGACGGGCATTGGTTATGAGGTTTTATGGAATACCCGCAGTAATGGCATTTCATTTTATTTATATGCTTATGGTAAACAAGACTTACATCGCATTGCGTGCAGGTAGGAATGTAATTACAATGTTCGCATTCCATTCGAGGTGAAAACCCCCTGCGGTTTTGAAAAAGAATAACCTGTTTCTTGTTTTCCAGTGCTTCTTGAATATGTTTGAACAGCATAGAAGAAAGATGCGACTTCATGGTTTTTTGCCGGCTTTCTTTTTTGATATCAGCCACCAGAATTTCAGGCAACTGCATACCCCCATATCTTTTGCTGAGTTCTACCAGCCCGAATTTACCGCTACGGGCATTGAAGTAACTTTCAACGGATGGGGTTGCCGAGCCCAGCAGTACTTTTGCTCCAAAACTATTGGCAAGCCATATGGCTGCATCGCGTGCATGATAGCGGGGAGCAGGGTCATGTTGCTTAAAGGAAGTTTCATGTTCTTCATCCACAATGACCAGTCCAAGATTTTGCCATGGGAGAAAAAGTGCAGAACGTGGGCCAACAACAAGTTGATAGCGAATAGTGGTTTTCAGAGATTCAATACCCCCCAGGGCAAGGTTATTCCATACTTCGGTACGTTCCATTTCATTGAACCGTGAATGGTAAACGCCAGCCTTGTTACCAAAATGTGCCTGAATACGTCTGATAATCTGGGTTGTAAGAGCAATCTCCGGAAGAAGATATAAAACCTGTTTGCCTTTTTCAATCGCTTCCCTGATGAGTTCAATGTAGATTTCTGTTTTACCGCTGGAGGTTACCCCATGAAGAAGTACACATTCTTTATCTTTCCAGTGGTTTTTGATTTCTTCAAGAGCCTTTTGCTGGTAACCGTTAAAATCAATAGCTTCAGAATCTTTTACAAAATGTGCAAAACGGCTTACTTTGTTTTTATATACCTCAACTACTCCCTTCCTGGCAAGGGCATCAATAGCAGAAGCAGCATTTTTTACTTTTACAGAAATATCTTTGACAGGTACTTCCTGAAGGTCTGACACATATCGTTTTGATTGGTGGATAATTGCCATAAGCACCTGCAATTGTTTGGGCGCTCGTTTTTCGGCATCATCAAAAGCCTCTTTAAGCTTATCTTCTGCTTCGTATTCTTTACTAAGGCGAACAAATTTTTCCAGCTTTTGCCTGTAAGGGTTTTCCAGTTCTTCTTTAAGGATTACTACTTTTTTATCTATGAGATTACCTATGAGTGGAAAAACTTTCTGAAGGCCTATAATTTTGCTTACTTCACTTATAGATAATGTTTTCTGGACTTCAAGAGCTTCCGCAATAAGATATTCTTTTTCATTGAGTCTTTGGAAATCCTGGTCAAAATCAGGATTTATGGTAATACGGGTTTCGCTTGCCAGTTTAAGGGCCGGAGGCAGTGCGGTGTTCATTACCTCGCCTGGTGTAGCCATATAGTATTCAGCCACCCACTCCCAAAACTCAAATTGTTTTTCAAAAACCAAAGGTGCCTCGTCCAGAACAGACAAAATATATTTGGCCTGGAATTTTTGGGGTGGTATTTGATGAATCTTTCTCACCAGACCCGAATAAATTTTTCTTGGGCCAAAAGGGACAACTACCCTGATACCTGTTTGCATATTGCTGTTGAGCTCCACCGGGACCCTGTAGGTAAAATAACCCGGAAGCGGCAGCGGGAGCAATATATCGGCAAAAAGGGTTTGTTGAGTCATGGTTGCTTAGTAAGGCTTTTAGCAGATGTTAAATTTAGGGAATTAATGGGATAATAAAAAAACTGCAACCTCTGAAAGCTGCAGTTTTATTTTTATATTGATAAGTTTTATGAGCGTTAATCTCCAAGGCAGATTCCCACTCCTCTTGCGGTCTTGACAAGGTCAGAACCGGGATCTACGAAGTTGTATTGCGCTATAGCTTCTTTAAATGGAACAGATACTATATTGGGATGTCGGTATGCTACCATTTCACCAAATTTTCCTTCCAATACCATTTCAAAAGCTTTTACACCAAACTGTGTTGCCAGAACCCTGTCGTATGCAATAGGTGTACCACCACGTTGCAGGTGGCCTAAAACGGTTTCACGCATATCGGCCTCAAGGCCCCCTTCCTTAAGCTCTCTCATCAGCTTTGTGGCTACACCACCAAGTCTTACATTTTTATAGCCGGTTTCATCACTTTCTTCGTAATACATTTCGCCATCTTTGGGTTTGGCACCTTCTGCCACAACAATAATAGCAAAACCCCTGCCTTTGGTAAAGCGTTGATAAATTCTTTCCACAACTTTCGGGATGTCATAAGGGATTTCAGGAATGAGGCAAACATGCGCTCCACCGGCAACGGCTGAGTGCAGGGCAATCCAGCCTGCATAACGTCCCATTACCTCGAGTATCAATACGCGGTTATGGCTGTCGGCTGTGGTAACCAGTTTGTCAACGGCTGTGGTAGCCTCCTGAACGGCAGTTTGAAAACCGAAAGTGAAATCTGTTGCCGAAAGATCATTATCAATGGTTTTGGGTACACCGATTATATTTAATCCTTTTTCATAAAAGCGTTGTGAAATAGATTGCGAACCATCTCCACCGATATTGATAACGGCATCAACACCGAGAAACTGTAAACGGCGCATCATTTCATCCGAGCGATCGGCGCTGCCCCATGATCCGTCGGCATTTTTTATGGGCCATGCAAAGGGACCACCTTTGTTGGTTGTTCCTATTATGGTACCTCCACGAATATGAATTCCACCTACTTTTTTGTCATCCAGTACAACAATCTCCTGGGGTTCATTCAAAATACCATCGAAAGCATTGATACTTCCAACAACCTCCCAATTCTTCTCCTGCGATGCCCTCAGGGTTATAGCCCTGATCACCGCATTCAGTCCGGGGCAATCTCCACCACCGGTAGCTACTAAAACTCTTTTTTTCATATTTGTTCCTTTTAATTAATGATAACGGTCTCGTGTAGACAGAGTCATGAAGCGACAGCGAATGATTCTGATCTACACATTGTT
>CAYXIT010000011.1:13968-37404 GCA_964465275.1 uncultured Bacteroidales bacterium
TTTATTCCTTTTTTCTCAATAAAAAAGCAAAATTCTACCAGATTAAACCGCTGGTGTGATTTTGCCTGCTTTGTGTTTTTATATCATGCTTTTGCTACAGAAATCTGAGTTTTCTGTATCGTAAAATGAGTATGTTTGTTTTGGAAGATCTTTTTAGGGATTGGTTTTTCTTGTTAAAATGAAAGGAAAAAGGAAAAATTTGCCGTGAAGGCAGAAAGAACAAATAGGAAAAACCAATACACATATTGAATTTTTTCATTTGCGAACAGTCAATGTCTTCTGTACGGCAAATCTCCTTTTTTCCAAAACTGCTTGTTTCACAACAAGCATAATCACCCTTAAATCCGGGGACACATTCCTGGCTGTCAACAAGAAGTGCACCCAATGGATAAAACAAAAACAGTTTTACCCAATTTATCAAAACACCCGCAAAGGTACAAAATAATTTAAGTATGATACAAGGTGGGTGTTAAATTTCGGTTAACAAATTTATAAATCTATAATCTGGGGCGCTTTGCAGGCTTTTTTGAGCCCGCATAAATTTTGTAACCCAGGAAAGTACAATCAAGCTGTCCATTAAAAACATAGTGTTTGGCTGTTGGTTTCAGCCCGATCTTATGGGTAAGATTTTTGTCAGGACTGATGATCCATGCCTCAAAGCCGGGATAATTATGTTTAAAAGTTGCACCGATTTTTTGATAAAACTCCTGGATGTTTTCACTTTGCAGTCTGATTCCGTAGGGAGGGTTTAAAAGAAGATGTCCTCTGTTTTGCGAAGGTTTTGAAAGGAAGAAATCTTTTTTCTCCAGCCTGATCCTGCCAAGCAGCCCTGCTTCCATGATATTCTGTCGGGCCAGAGCCATGCTTTTGTTGCTTACGTCAGATGCTTCGATATGTGTCAAATCTTTTTTTTCCGATTCCCTGGCTTCGATGCGCATATTTTGCCATAATTTTTCATCGTGATTTTGCCAGTGGGTAAAGGAATAATCTTTTCTGAAGGTTGCAGGCGCCATATTCAGTGCCATCATGGCTGCTTCAATGCTAAAAGTTCCGCTGCCGCACATAGGATCGTAAAAGGCTTGTTTTTTATCCCAACCTGAGAGCATGATCAGTCCTGCAGCCAGCACCTCATTTAAAGGTGCAGGGCCGGCTTGTTTACGGTATCCTCTTTTGAAAAGGGGCATGCCACTGCTGTCAAGTGAAACAGAGCAGGTATTTTTAAAAACATATACATTTATCTTAATATCAGGATTTTCCACATCCACATCGGGACGTGCATTGGCTTTTTCACGAAAAAAATCTACTATGGCGTCTTTGCTGCGAAGTGCAAGAAAATGGGTATTGGTAAACACCGATTGTATGGCAACCGTAGAAATGGCAATTTTTTTGTCAACTGAGAAATAATCATCCCAGCTGAATTCGCGCATTTTATCGTAAAACTCCTGCTGGGTTTCAAATTGAAAATCGTGTATGGGTTTAAGTATACTCAGGGCTGATCGGCTCCAGATGTTAGTCTTATATAGCATTGCCATATCACCGGTGAAGGCGGCTGCCCTTTTCAGAGGTTGTACATCGTGAGCTCCCAGTGACCGAAGTTCAGATGCTAAAACTTCCTCCAGGCCGGCGAAAGTTTTGGCGATCATTTTGAATGATGAGTTTTTCAAATGTGTATTTATATGATGTGAATGAAATTCTTTTACCGGATCTGTCCGTTTACAATAACTGTTTCCACCTTGTTGCTTCCATAGGCATAAGGCATGAAAGAATAAGTGGGTATTCGTTTGGTAATGAAAACATTGGCCTTTTTTCCCAAAGAAATGGTTCCCAGCTCGTGTTGAAGGTCCATGGCATAAGCCCCGTTAAGAGTTGATGCATTAATTACTTCTTCGGGCAGCATTTTCATTTTAATGCATGCAATTGACATAATGAGTTGCATATTGCCTGATGGCGATGAACCGGGATTATAATCACTTGCTAATGCAATCGGCAAACCCGAGTCAATCATTTTACGTGCAGGAGGGTAGTCCATCTCAAGAAAAAATGCCGCTCCTGGGAGAAGGCAAGGCATGGTGCCCGAATCGAGCAGAATATCTATTTCTTCATCGCCTGTAAACTCAAGATGATCTACCGAAAGGGCATTATACTTAACACCTACCTGTACGCCACCTGAGAAGTCAAGCTCATTGGCATGTATCTTGGGTTTAAGCCCATGTTTGATGCCGGCCATAAGAATGCGGTCGGTTTCTTCCTGTGTAAAGAAACCCTTGTCGCAAAACACATCAATGTAATCGGCCATTTCTTCACCGGCTACTTCCGGAATCATTTCATTGATGATCAGATCAACATATTCTCCCTGTTTGCCCTTATATTCGGCAGGTACGGCATGCGCACCCAGGAAGGTGGATTTTATTGTTAACGGACTTAACTCTTTCAGTTTGCGAATAACCCGCAGCATTTTCATTTCACTTTCGGTAGTAAGGCCATAGCCGCTTTTTATCTCTACAGCACCGGTGCCAAGCATTTTTATTTCTTCAAGCCTTTCCAGGGCCTGTTCAATGAGTTGCAGCTCACCGGCTTTTTGCATACGCTTTGCAGAGTTAAGAATTCCACCGCCTCTTTTGGCAATTTCTTCATAAGAAAGACCTCGGATCTTATCAATATATTCAATCTCACGGCTTCCGTCGTAAACGATGTGTGTATGTGAGTCGCAGAAAGATGGGAAAACCATTTTTCCTGTGGCATCAATTTCCTTAACATCATTGCGTGTGGCAAGGCTGTATATCTCGCTTTGGGCAAAACTTTCCATCTTACCAAAAGCACGTATCAGACCTTCTTCAATGTACAAAAAAGCATTTTCAATGGTTTGCAGGTCGGCCATGTCTTTACCGCTAACCATTTCACGAGAATCGTATTCTACCTGGATAAGCTCCTTGATGTTACGAATGAGAATTTTCATAGATGAAGGATTTTCTTTTCAAAAGCAAAGATATGAAAGTTATAGCAGAATGTTGCTCTTTCCCTGAGCTGATTGCTGGTTCTGACAATAACTCCGGATGGATAACATATCAATGCCTTAGGTTTAAATCTGGGAACCAGGCCTTCAAATAAGAGTAAGAAAATGCGCTGCAAACACCGAAGGTTGTAATAACCATACAGGTATTGCAGCGCAATATTCAGAGTTTATTTTTATTCTACTTCCATTTCAACTGTTGATACATCCACCGTGATCTCTTCCAGGCGCTGTGCTACTTCATCGGTCATGGATTCCTGGTAGCGACCGCCGATGTGTTCGGCAAGGAATTTTTCCATAGCAGCCACAAAAGCCATATTGTTTACAGGCCTGGCAAAACCGTGGCCTTCATCAGGAGCATTCAAATATTCAACAGGAAAACCTCTGTCGCGCAACGCAACAACAATCTGGTCAGATTCGGCTTTCAGAACTCTCGGGTCATTTTGGCCCTGTACCACCATAAGCGGGGCTACGATACTATCAGCAGAGTTTAGGGGTGATGCCTTTTTCAGCCATTCACTTCCTTCTTCAGTTGAAGGGTCGGCCATACGGGCATGCAACTGAATGCGCATCGCTTCCCAGTATGGTGGTATGGAATTCAGCAAAGTAATAAGATTCGATGGTCCTACAAAAGAAACACCTGCAGCATATACATCGGGTGTAAATGCCAGTCCGGCCAGTGTGGCATAACCACCGTAAGAGCCGCCAAAAATGGCTACTCTTTCGGGGTCGGCAATTCCCTCATCAATGAGATATTTTACACCCCACGTAATATCATCCTGCATCAGCTCACCCCACTGACGGTTTCCTGCATTCAGGAATTCTTTACCGAAGCCTGTGGAGCCTCTGAAGTTGGGCATAAGTACTGCGTAACCGCGGTTTGCCAGAAATTGTGCATAGCTGTTATATCCCCAGTAATCGCGGGCCCATGGACCGCCATGAGGAACTACTACCACAGGAAGGTTTTTATCGCCAAATCCTTTTGGCATAACAAGGTAAGCCTGAACCTCAATACCATCGGATGATGGATACCGGATGCTGGTCATTGGCGACAAGTGTTCTTCAGGAATATTCGGACGAGGCCGATACTGAAATGTCAGCTCTTCATTTTCCTTGTCATAAAGATAAACTGATCCGGGATCGGTATCAGACCAGGCATTCACCAACCATAGGCTCTCATCTGTAGTAGAACTGAAAAATGATATTTCCTTATTACCCAATTCTTCCTTTATTTTGCTGAAATGCCTTTCAAATTCCTCGTTTTTGAAATAGCGACGGGTAAATTCATCTGTATAAGATGTGAAAAGCACTTCGTGCGTTTTGTCAGAAATGGCTAGTCCACCAAAATCAGCACGATTCTCAGGGTCTTTTTCTACAAACTCCATCTCGCCGGTTTCAATATTCATGATATGCAGCTGGGTAAGGTTTGCATCATCACCTACGTTGGAAACCAGGTAAAAATGGGTATTATCCGCCTGGAATGCCGATGGATAAGCGGTTTCGAGCACCGTCCATGAATACAGGAGTGTTTCACCATTTTCATCAATACGGTAGAGTTCATTGGTTCCATCCATGCGTGAACGGGTGGCCATACGTAAATTGTCATCGTGATCAAATATCCATGATGTGTACCGGCTGGTATTTTCGCGGATTTTGGTCAGTTCACCGGTAGATATTTTCAGGCTGTAAAGGTCGTGCCATGCCCTGTCACGGTCATTTAGTCCTACAAACAACAGGTCGGGGTCGTTACGTGAAATGTGATAGATCTGTGCGCGTACCCCTTCCATGTTTGTGATGTTCCGTGCTTCAGGGACAACTCCTTCCGATGCTTCTTTGGGGTTTACAGCATAAATATTGAAGTTTTCATCACCTCCTTTATCCATAACGTAAAGAAGATATTTTCCATCGCGCGACCAGAAATAACCCATCACCGGTCTTTGTGTTTCTGAAGTTACCGGTAAGGCATTGTCAAAATCTGCCTCCAGGGTTTTTACCCAGATATTTCGGGTACCATCATAGGGGCGAAGGAAAGAAATGTAGGAACCATCGGGTGATAAACGACCTCCGGAAATTTCCGGGTCATCAAAGAATACTTCCCTCTCAATCAGGGGTGGGGCCTGTTCTTTTGTCATATCGCATGAGCTCATAAACATAGCGATCATCATTACTGCTACAATAAATTTTGATTTCATTTTTGTATGTTTTTGGGTTTGAAGCCATAAAGGTAAGATAATATTGAAATACATGCAATATATTCTGCATTTCCCCAAAAATCTATTCCCGGATAAAACTGGATATGAAACCCGTTACCCGTATTCTTTTTCCCTGTTTTTTTCCTGTCCCTGTTCTTCTGTCTTTGTTATTGCCTGTAAACCAAAGCATTGATATGCATTCCTGCCCCAACGGATGCAAAAATAATGATATCACCTTCATGAATTTTATGGTTTTCCATTTTGCCCTTCATAACCATATCATATAGGGTGGGTACGGTGGCAACGGAGCTGTTGCCCAATTCATAAATATTCATAGGCATTACATCGTGCACTTCTCTTCGTATGCCATATTGCCTGTAAAAACGTTTGATGATGGCTTCATCCATTTTTTCGTTGGCTTGGTGTAGCAGGATTTTTTTCACATGATCCACCGGAATATCGGTTTTATCCAGGGCGGCTTTAATGGCTACAGGAACCTGGGTTATGGAATACTCATAAATTTTGCGTCCGTGCATTTTGATGTAACGGATGCTGGGGTCGCTTTTGGGAGCGTTGGATTTGCCCAGGTAAAGATAAAATGCTTCATCCACAGCATGGGTTACGGTAGCAGAAGATAGTATGCCCCGCTTATGGTTTTCCTCTTTGGCTTCGAGAATGGCAGCGCCGGCACCATCGGAAAATATCATGGTATCGCGATCGTATTTGTCAACCACTCGTGACAGGGTTTCAGAACCAATAACCAGACATTTTTTCGCCAAACCCGATTTGATAAATGAATCAGCCTGTATGATGCCCTGCACCCATCCCGGGCAGCCGAAAAGGATATCGTATGCAACGCAAGCAGGGTTTTTTATGTCAAGCTTCTGCTTAACCCTGGAAGCCAGACAGGGCAGCACATCGGTCTGGATGGTATCTTTTATTACATCACCAAAATTGTGGGCCATAATAATATAATCAATGGTTTCAGGATCAATGCCAGAATCTTCGATGGCTTCACGAGCCGCAATGGCTGCAATTTCTGAATTGGTAAGATTTTCATCTACCCAGCGCCGCTCAGCAATGCCGGTAATATCTTTAAACTTGCTTACAACCTCCTCGCCCGGTCGATCGATGGCGGTATGGTCTTTTTCAAAAAAGGTATGGTTTACAAAATCGCTGTTTTTCACCACAACGGTGGGAATATAACTACCGGTGCCGGTAATTACGGAATTCGTATAAGTCATTTGTACTCATTTTTGATAAGTATTCTGATTTGATGGTTCAATTGTCGGTGCAAAAGTAGTAATATTTATTATCAGGTATTTAATTTTTGAAATTGCTTTTGCAGTCCAATGTTTTGGGAGTACATAGATTAGCAACTTAGATGTTGTCGACATATATTTGGTTTATCGATAAAATATGCCGGAGTATTTAAAAAAAACAAACACTCAGACAAAAATATTTGGTAGAAAAAACAAAATAATTTAAATTTAATTTATCCGGAGAAGTTTAAAAAAGCAAGTATAATCTTGCTAATTCCAAGACTTTGAGTCGCTGGACGAATAATTTTTAATCCTTGATGAACATATAAACCAAAATCACTTAAGGTAAATACATTTTTTTTTAACATGATAAAAACCGATAACATAAAAAGCAAATTAAAGGTTTTGGGTTATAAGATGAAAGAAACTCAAAATGAAAAGGGCGATGTTATATTAAAAGTTTATCTTCCGATTTTATGTTTTTTAAAAATCAGATTTGCGGAAAATAAAATTAAAATTACGTCAGGGACCTATGTTGGTTTTTATTTTTATTCGCTGGAACTGACCGTTATTGTTTACTCTTTGGTTTTATCATTACTGTTGGCCTACGAAGTAATTGCAATGAATTCAGTATTTACTTTTTTCTTCCTTCTGTTTATTTTGTATTATTTGGTTTGCTTTGTCAAGTCAGAATTACTGAGGATAATTATTATCGGATGGATTGAAAAAGAATTGGATGACAATTAAGGATGTTGATTCTATTTCTTTTATCAAGCCAGGGCCAAAAGGCAGTTTCTGGTCAATTACAAAAAGAAAAGATTGCTTTTACTGCGGATGATGTTTGTTGCACTGGCTTTTGCGGTTTTATGTTTTGTTTCCATTAGAATCTATTAGTTTGATTTAAAATGAAAGGGGCCGGGAGTTCCTGCTTTTTTCATCAATTTGCAGGAGTGAATTGATCTGCCATGTTTTTATATAACATACTCGTCTGACGACTCGAAGTCGTCTGACGAGTAAATATTGAAAAAATCAAAATTCAATTCATCGATAAAACCCCAGAAACAAACACAGTTTACTTAGAAACTTTTTGGATCATTTTCAAAAGCAACACCCCACAGCCAAAACAAGCCTGTGGGGTGTTGCTTTAATATGATGCTGAGACCTACAATCCGCTAAAATCCACACCACTAAACACCATTGTGGGGGTTTGTGCGGATGAGTAAGGATAGGGGTCGTTACCGGTTTCGATGAGCTGATTCCACAGGTTTTTGAAGTTGCCTGAAATGTTCATCTCATTTACTGCCTTTACAATTTTACCGTTTTCAATCAACTGGCCTGAAATACCAAAAGAGAAGTCTCCTGTGGTAGAGTTGGCATTACCGCCATTAAAGGATGTTACGAGTATGGCTTTGTTCTGCGCTCTGATGATCTGCTCCTGGTTGCGGTTGCCATAGGCCATAAGAATGTTGGAAGTGGAGCCGCCATTGGGTGTCATGCCCAGCTTACGACCATAATAATTATCGATGAGATAGCTATTCAGTACACCTTTTTCAATAAGCGTGCGGCGTTTCGAGGCAATCCCTTCACTGTCGAAATGCCTTGAAGCTATCCCGCCCACGATCAAAGGATCATCAATGATGGTAAGATGTTCGGATCCGATGGATTTTCCAAGCATACCATCCAGGAAAGAGTTTTTCTGCTGTATGCTGCGGGCCGACATGGGCTGGAACAATCTCCATAGAATACTTGAAGAAATACGGTTATCAAGGATCATGTTATACCTTCCTGATGCAATTTTTTCCTGTCCCAGCTGGCGTAGTGTATCTTCCAGTGTTTTTTGGGCTACTTCATCGGAATTGGGGAGGTTTTTCAGGAAACGTTGTCCGGCCCAAAAACCACCTGATGGACGTGCACCTTTATCCATAATGCTTATCGATGCGCTGGTTCCGAAATATGTATTTGCCCATTCACCGGCAAAGCCATTGCTGTGCACACGCACGCCTTCTCCGGTGTTGTCGTTGAAGCGGGCGGTGGCCGAAAGTATGTCGGGATGTCCCTGGCGGAGCAGTTGCTCGGTTTTCATAGCAGTTTGCACCCTGAACTCAGGACTTACCTCGGCATATCCAGGGTCAACCAGCTCAAGGTTTTTCGACATATCTGCCGGGTAGAGTGACGGATCGGGGAGCACGCGATCTTCGTCGGGCGACAGGTATTGGGTTGCCTCCACCGCTTCGCTGATAAAAGTTTCCAGCTGTCGTTTGTTGAGATTGTTGGTGGAGTGCCCCGAATATTTGTTATTGCGATAGATTTGCAGCGACAGGCTGTTTTCGGTAGATTCGCGGATGGTTTCCAGCTTTTGCTCTCTGACCTCCACCTGCACTGATCTGGAGCGCGATATAGCGACTGCCGCCTCTGTTGCGCCCTTTTTTATTGCGAAGTTGCTGGCCCACTGGGCCAGTTCCATACGTTCTTTATTGTTCATATCAATTGAAATGCTTTAGGTTAAAAAATCAGGCATTAACGCCTCCAACGGTAATTTTGGAAACTTTCACGGTGGGCTGACCCATGGATGCGGGTACGCCTTGTCCGCCTTTTCCGCAAGTCCAGCCGCCTTCCGACATTTCAATGTCGTCGGCAACCATAACGATATCCTGCAGTACCCGCGGACCGTTTCCAATGATGTTTACATCCTTGATGGGGCGGGTCATGCGGCCGTTTTCAATCAGATAACCTTGCTTAACGTAGAAGGTAAAGTCTCCGGGCCCGATTCTAACCTGGCCGTTGGTAAAGGATTCTGCAAAAATTCCGTACTTAACGGACTCGATTATCTCTTCCTGTTTGTGGGGGCCGTTGAGCATGTAGGTGTTGCGCATTCGCGGCAGGGGCATGTGGCGGAAAGATTCCCTGCGGCCATTACCGGTGGGCTCCACTCCGTAATGTTTGGCGCTGATGCGGTCGTGCAGATAGGAAGTAAGAATTCCGTTCTCAACCATATAGGTTTGTTTCACGTCATTTCCTTCATCGTCCATGTTGATGGCACCTCGGTTATTAAGGGTAGTACCGTCGTCAACAATACTTACAAAAGGTTCGGCAACCTTCTTCCCGATCTTGTCGCTGAAGATGGATTCGTCCCTGCGGTTAAAATCGGCTTCCATTCCATGGCCTATTGCTTCGTGAAGCAGAATACCTGAACTTCCTGCTGCCAGTACCACCGGCATTTCGCCTGCACGCGGTGCCACAGCATCAAAAAGGATCATGGTGCTTTCCACGGCTTTTCTGGCAATCCTGTCGAGATTGTCCTCATCGAAGAAGCTTACATCGTTCCTGCCCGAGCTGCCGTATCCGTTTTGTTCACGCTGGCCATTCTTTTCTGCCACGCACGATGTGTTGAGCGAACTCATGGGCTGGTAATCGCAGGCAATGATGCCTTCTGAATTGGCAAAAAGAATGTAAGACGTTTGATCGGAGAATGACACATTGGTTTTTACAATGGCCGGATTCAGCGAAAACACCTTGTCGTTCATGTATTGCAGGAAAGGTATCTTATCGTTGATACTTACTTCTTCCCACGGACTGTTGATCTTGTAGTAACTGGGAAGTTGTTTTTCTGCCAGCGGCATTGCTTTCATGTGGGCACTGCTGCTGGCAATGTTGGCAGCGGTGCGGGCAGCTGATTTCATGGAGTTGATGGTAATGTCTTCAGTATACGAATACCCGGTTTGTTCTCCGCTGATCACCCTTATTCCCACCCCAAAACTTACGTTGGAGAAGGCACGGTTTACCATATTGTCTTCCAGGGCAACGGTGTTGTTGATGTTGTGCTGGAAGTACAGGTCGCAGTAATCGCCGCCACGTGATAAGCCTTCGGCTATAACATCCATGATCATCTTTTGGGTTACGCCAAAATGATCCAGATAATCATTCAACTGGTAACTCAGTGGTGATGTGGCCCCCGGAGCTGAAAAGCAGCCCGTGAGCATGGATGGCAGAAGAATACCACCCGCCACTGCAATACCTCCTGTTTTCAGGAAGTCGCGTCGGTTAAATTCTTTGTTCATGCGCATGTAGGTTTAAGAAATTAAAATACGTTTAAGCAGGCAGCATGGCAAAAAAGCCATGTCCACCCTGTTCCATGGATTGTGTAAGTTTATCGGGAATATTGGTTAATGGATTCTGCACCTTAAAAATCTTAAGTGCCGTAGTTATATGACGCTCGTCAATATGATTTTGTTACACTGCACTTTTGTTTTCCTGGTTTTTAATTCATAACATCAGGTAAAAAATTCGTTCCTTGCCATATGAATTAAAGGATCAAAAATATTAACATTCAGACAAGTCCGGTGAGGGACATGCAACATTTAACAATTTTTGAGAAAGCTGATTCTTTTAAATATACTGATTAGTACATCAGGATTTTTCCATTAACCTGCTTTCCTTTTTTTGTGTGGATGTGGTAAAAATATATCCCGGCAGGCAAATTTTTAACCGAAACTATTTCTGTATCATGATCGATGACCCGGCCTAATACTACTTTTCCTGAAACATCTGTAAGCTCAAAGGAGGCAGGTAGCTTTTCAGGTGATATTTTTACAAAAAATTGACCCCTGGCCGGATTGGGATAAACCCGCACTTCAGCTTCCATTGCAGGTTCTTCAGCCGATGTAATGATCAATGGCGTACCCCAGGTTTCATCTCCTTTTTTGTAGTAAGCCAGCTGGCGACTGATTTCCTCAAAATCATAAGAACATGAATAATAGGGTCCGGCAAGACCCTTAAGGTATAAGGGATAAATAAAACAACCATCGTAAATTGGAAAAGTGAGGCAATCATCTGAAACTATATCAAAATATCCGTATTCAAAATATTTGCCCTGCGTGTTGTGTGGATAAAAGTAGGTTTGATGGTGAAAGTACACTGCACCCTCTGAAAATATGGGTTCTTCCGACACAATGTCAAAATAATTCCATGGTTTTATGAGTGATGTAATGGTATCATGGGTAAAAGTAATGGTAAAATCTTCTTGTGGTGACCATTTCTGTCTAATTTTTCTGATGCGTTCAATGGTATACCGGATTGAGTCCTGCATATCATTTTTATTCAAATACCGGTAAATTGTATTTACCCGGGTGTGGTGGTAATAATCAATATATCCGTTTATATCCCTTGCTATTACATGTATCTCATCTCCCGGCTGAAAATCATGAACATCCATCCAGGTAAGGTTCTGGACGCCCAGATCGGGATTGGCAATTCCAATAAGTTCATAGTCCGAATGATTTTCCATCATTCCGGAGGTTTCATCTGGGAAGCTTAAAAAGTTGAGCGTTTGGATCAATCCATGGTTTTTGCTGAGTTTTAGCTGCAATCCATTGATATTATGATCAATAGAATCCATCTGGGAATAGTATGCCTGCAGGTTTATGGTTTTTACGGAGTCGGTCTGTCCCAGTATGTCTTCAGGCTGGTGCGAAATGACTTCACCGGTAATGATCAGTTCATCATTTTCGAAAAGCACCCATGTTTCACCTTCCTTTGCTGCGGTGCGTATAATGATGGAGTCGTTATTGTAATTGAGAAAAACATCATCACCATTATTCATAAAACTGACCTTTTCACCCAGGAAAGAATAATGCGGAATATAGCATTCAAAATCAATGACGTTGAAATGGGGTGCCAGGTAATAGTCGGTTCCTTCGGATGTATGGTCTTCTTCTGTAATTCTGAGGAAAAGGGTTGAGAAGAATCCGTAATAATCATTGTAATTATAAGTAGCTGTTCTGCCCGGTCTTACAGTGGCATAATCCCCTGAAATACGCCTGAAATAAGCGTTTATGCTTAGATGATCGCTCACAGTGATCTGGGAGGGGTTCTGATGACCCGAAAAATCGCCGCTCCAGCCGGAAAAGTCAAAACCTTCGGCAGGAATGGCTTCCAGCAGCAAAGTGCTTCCTTCTTCAACATCCATGGGTTCTTCGTAGTCTTCGCCATTCACCTGCACTTTTCCTGAACCGCTGATGTTTATGGCCAGCTCAAAGATCTCTTTGGGTTCTGCAGATACCTGCATGGTAATACAATGGATAGCACCACCCCAGCCAATGATGGGGTTGCTGTTGATGCCCACAACCGTATGATCGGGCATAAGTGCGCTGTATGTGTCAAGGGCGATCTGATCGTTGGGATGGTTGTAAACGGGAATGATTACCTTGTTGTTCAGGATCAGGGCGTTGGCATAGGTTTTCCAGTTGTCGGCCTTGGGCAGGCGGGCAATGTGGTAGGGATTGCCGTTGGGAGCGGTCAGTCCCTCAATGATCGACACGTTGGCTTCCAGCACATTGTAATTGGATCCGGAACCACTTTCTACCGATGAAATAACAAAGGTAGTATCGTTGAGAAGTTTCATCTGCATATCGATATGTCCCCAGTAATCGTCGTATTGCGGACTAACGCTTACGATGTTTGTAACTCCCATATAGTCCTGCAGGGTCTGATCAATGACTTCAGGAGCGATTGAAGGGTTGTTGGAATAAAGCCGGGTGGTGGTAAACATGTTGCCGTAGCTGTCAACCAGGTAATTGCCGCCATCCAGGATCCAGTCGATGGAATAGTGTTCATATTCCCAATGGTTGGCCAGACTCTCCGGCAGGTTCTGGTCGTGAAAACCGCTGTTGTTGTAATCAATAAAATTCAGGAAAGCCGGTCCGTTGTCGGTTTGTATGGCCAGGGGTCCGTGATCGCGCACCCACATGCGATTGGCGGGTATCGTGAGTATCTGGATGTTGGTTTCTGGAATACCATCATTGGCAAGTAGTCCGCGCAGAGTTTGAAGCTCATTGTTGTTGTTGACCAGCAAAATGGTGGTTGCCGCCTCCTGGCATTCCCAGACCAGTTGTGAGTATAACGGCCAGATATTGCTGTTGAAGTTGTAGCGGATGATTACATATTCTGATGGGTCATACTCAGGAACCGGAAAGGGGTTAGTGGGCTGGGCGTGTGTTTTACCAAATATATTCATGGCCAAAACCAGCGCCAGCAGAATGGTTTTGAAAAACGGATTGATTTGGGAAGGAGAAGGTTGAAAGCGTATAGTTTTTTCCATTCATTAGGTTTTGGGAAAGCCGGAACTGGGTTTCAGTTTTGATATTTCAAAAATACGGTTTTTTGGTAAGAAGTTGGAAGTTTGATTATAACCCACTCGTCAGACGACTCCAAGTCGTCAGACGAGTAGACACAACCACCAGATTAACAAAATTCTATGATTCTTTTAAAAATAATATACCCTTAGCACATGAAACACCGGCTCATTTTGCGATTCAAATAAATAATTAACCCCGGACTGATATGTCAGTCCGGGGTTTTTCAATTAAAATAACAAAATCTTAGTCTTTGCGACTCTCAATCAAAATACTCAGCATTTTGATACCTGCATCAGATATAACAGTACCTGGTCCGAAGATGCCCACCACACCGGAATCATAGAGGAACTGATAATCCTGGGCAGGGATCACTCCACCCACAATCACCATGATATCTTCACGGCCCAGGGATTTGAGCTCTTCAATAACCTGTGGTGCCAGGGTTTTGTGTCCTGCTGCCAGGCTCGACATTCCCAGGATGTGCACGTCATTTTCCACGGCTTGGCGGGCGGCTTCTTTAGGGGTCTGGAATAACGGGCCCACATCCACATCGAAGCCCATATCAGCATAGGCGGTGGCAACCACTTTGGCACCGCGGTCGTGTCCATCCTGTCCCATTTTGGCAACCATTATCCGGGGTCGGCGGCCTTCGAGTGCAGCAAATTCATCGGCCAGGGCACGGGCCTTCAAAAAGCTGTCGTTGTTTTCTATTTCCATAGAGTATATTCCTGATATTGAACGTATAACAGCCTGGTAGCGGCCAAAAACTTTTTCGCATGCCATAGAGATCTCTCCCAGCGATGCACGCTTGCGGGCAGCATCAACTGCCAGCTCAAGCAGGTTTCCTTTACCGGTTTCGCAGGCTTTGGTTATGGCATCCAGGGCTGTCTGAACTTCTTCATTGTTTCGCTCTGCACGCAGTTTTTTCAGACGTTTGATCTGCGATTCACGCACAGCTGAATTATCAACATCCAGGATTTCAATGGGATCTTCTTTGTCGAGGCGGTATTTATTTATACCCACAATGATCTCTTTTCCTGAATCAATTTTTGCCTGCTTGCGGGCAGCTGCTTCTTCAATGCGCATTTTAGGCACACCGGTTTCGATAGCTTTGGCCATGCCACCCAGTTTTTCAATCTCTTCTATGTGTTTCCATGCCTTTTCAGCAATTTCGTGGGTGAGAGCCTCCACATAATAGGAACCTGCCCAGGGATCAATGGCTTTGGTTACATTGGTTTCGTCCTGGATGTAAAGCTGTGTATTACGTGCAATGCGCGCGGAGAAATCCGTTGGCAAAGCAATGGCTTCATCCAGGGCATTGGTATGCAGTGACTGGGTATGGCCCAGCACAGCAGCCATAGCTTCTATGGCAGTACGTGCTACATTGTTGAAGGGGTCCTGCTCCGTAAGACTCCAGCCTGATGTCTGCGAGTGTGTGCGAAGCGCCAGCGACTTGGGATTTTTGGGGTTGAACTGCTTTACAATTTTTGCCCATAACATCCGTGCGGCACGCATCTTGGCGATTTCCATAAAATGGTTCATACCAATGGCCCAAAAGAATGAAAGGCGGGGAGCAAAAGCATCAATATCCATTCCTGCGTTGATACCCGCACGAAGGTACTCCAGTCCATCGGCCAGCGTATATGCCAGTTCAATATCGCAGGTGGCTCCTGCTTCCTGCATGTGATAGCCTGATATGCTGATGGAATTGAATTTGGGCATATTCTTCGATGTGAACCCGAAGATATCGGCAATTATTTTCATGGAAGGCAGTGGCGGGTAAATATACGTATTGCGGACCATGAATTCCTTCAGGATATCATTCTGGATGGTACCGCTGAGTTTTTCCATGGGAACGCCCTGTTCATCGGCGGCTACGATATAGAATGCCATAACTGGCAGTACCGCACCATTCATGGTCATGGAAACTGACATCTTGTCCAGCGGAATATCGTCGAACAGGATTTTCATGTCGAGGATGGAATCGATGGCTACACCGGCTTTCCCCACATCGCCCACCACACGTTCGTGGTCGGAATCGTATCCGCGGTGCGTGGCCAGATCGAAGGCCACAGAAAGGCCTTTTTGTCCGGCAGCCAGGTTACGACGGTAAAAGGCATTGGATTCTTCAGCAGTTGAAAATCCGGCATACTGGCGTATGGTCCATGGTTTCATAACATACATGGTGCTGTAAGGTCCGCGCAGGTAGGGCGGAAGTCCTGCAGCATAATTCAGGTGTTCCATTTCCAGCAGATCGGTGTCGAGGTAAACCCCTTTCACATGGATCTGTTCCGAAGTGCACCAGTCTTTTCTGATACCATTTTCCTTTTCCCAGCCTTTGGGATCGGCAGGGGGTTTTATATCAGACTTATAATCTATATTTTTAAAATCAGGTCGCATATGGTAATATTTTTAAAACTTTAAAATTTAAAAATCCGAACCGAGCCGAAGGCGAGCTCAGCGGAGCTAAATCTGAAATTTGAAGCACGAAATTCGAAATCCGAAACATATTAGGCTTTTTCGTGCTTTGATATTCGACATTCGGATTTTCTTTCATTTCGTATTTCGATATTTGGTATTCGAATTTTCCTTCACGCTATCCCCAGCAAATCATTAAACCTCTGCAGACTTTCCAGTGCATTGGTTCGCATATGGATATAATGCCCCACACCGGCTTCGCTCAACTGGTTCATGATTTCTTTGGGATTTCCAGCCACCACCACCTGGGTTTCGGGCGCTTTTTCTTTGATGGCTTTGGCCGCCGGGATCATTTCAGTGTATTCTTCATCGGAACTGCAAAATACAATAATCTCTGCTTTTGATGCCAACGCTTTTTCAACACCATCCTCGAGATTTTTGATGGCCGGAGCTTCCTGAATCTGATAGCCCGCGCATCCGAAGAAGTTGGTAGAAAAAGTGGCACGGGCTTTTCTCATAGCAAGGTTTCCATATGTAAAGAGGTAAACTTTCGGGATGGAGAAACCTTTGGTTTCATGATTTTCAACTGACATACGGAGTGCTTCAAAAGCCTGCATGCCACGATATGGCCTTAAACCGCCTAAGTCGCTTAGTTTAGCTGTAGGTTCCATTTTATTGAGCATTCGTTCCTGCAGGTTCGGATATTGATTTACACCCACAAAAACCTGCTTGCGCATGGCAATATCCATGTCGCGCTTCTGGCAGGTTTTTTCTATCTCTTCTTTGATGAATCCTGATTCCACAGCTTTTACAAAACCACCGGCTTCTTCCATTTGAACAAACAGCTTCCAGGTAGCATCGGCAATGGCATCGGTTATATTCTCAATATAATAGGAACCGGCTGCAGCATCGGCAACTTTACTGAACCATGCTTCGTTTTTCAGTACGATTTGCTGATTGCGGGCAATGCGACTGGAAAACTCGTCAGACTTTTTGTAGGTTGTGTCAAAAGGCTCAACCGTCATACTATCAACTCCTGCAATGGCGGCGGCCATGGCTTCGGTGGTTGTGCGCAGCATATTCACATGTGGGTCGTAAATGCTTTTGTTCCAGCCTGAGGTAACTGCATGAATATTCATTTTCATGCTTTCTTCGGATTGAGGTTTGTATTGCTCAACAATTTTTGCCCAAAGCATTTTTACGGCCCTCAGTTTTGCTATTTCAAGGAAATAGTTAGAACCCACAGCAACGGTAAATTGGATGCGGGGTGCAAGATCATCAACTGAAACACTTTTTTCTGTGAGTGCTGCAAGATACTCGTTGCCCTGTGCCAGGGAAAAAGCCAGTTCCTGAACAATATTGGCTCCTGCATTATGAAAATGCTGGCCGTTTACATTGATAATTCTGAATTCAGGAGTTGCCTCAAGGGAAGCAGAGAGTAATTCAATGGCTTCATTATAATTATTATCGACACTTTTGTAAAATTTCCCGTAAAGGAGAAAATAACCAAGCGGATCAAAGTTCAAGGAGCCTTTGGCATCCACAACTTTTTGGGCTGATTTTTCAAGAAGGCTTGCGAAATTGCGATAGAGAGCCAGGTAGTTTTTTGAATGGATGAAATTCACGGGTATTTTTGATACATCAATACCTTCCAGCAATAGTTTCAGTTGTACTTCGTCGTGAATTTCACGAGTATTAAAACCTACTGAATCAGTACCTTTTTTTATTGCATTCAGTGCTCTGGAATTGGCTTCTGAGGGGTTTTTCTCTTCAAAATCCTGGCGAATGATCCAGTTATTATCTTTTACCTTTTTCCCTCTTACAAAAGGATACTGAGCCGGCAAAGCCTTAACATGAGTCAGGTTTTCAAGATCTTCGGCGCGGTAGTAGGGTCTGATCTTGAGCCCTTCAACGGTGCTCCAGACCAGTTTTTTCTCATAGTCTGCACCTTTAAGGTCCTCAAGAATTTTTTCATCCCACTCCTTTGTTGAAACCGGCGGAAAATCAGTAAACAAGCCGGTTTTTTTATTTTGATCCATATAAAGTGTTTTTTGAGATTTTAAAATACTAACAATCAAGGTATCATAAATATGGGCAAAATTACAATAAAATTGTAAGTAGCAACAGTTCTTTTACAGTAAGATTTGCGCCTGAATTTTCCCGTTTTTATGTGTATTGCCGAAGGTTTTGCCTGTATGATTTAAGAAAAAAGCCTACATTTATGGAACCAAACAAGTTGGGTTGTATTATACATTTTTTTTGGATGAACCACAGAAATAACAACCAGCACGAAAAAGATAAAGGACAAAAAGAATCCGAAAATGGAGAAGCCGGTCTGTTGCGAGACAGTGAAAGGCGTTACCGGTTGCTGTTTAAAAACATGATTAATGGGTTGCTGGTGCTGAAACCCATTTATAAAAAAAGTAAACTTGCTGATTTTCATTTTTTCCGTGCCAATTCGGCATTTGAGAAGATGACCGGATTGGACACTGCCGATATGGAAGGTTGCCCGGTCAGCGAGGTATTTCCTGGCAGAGCAAATGAAATTTTGTCTATGCTTTTTGAAACCTTTAAGCAAAATGAAAATCAAAGTATTGAGAATTTTCATTTAAAAGCTGATACAATTGTAAATTTCTACTCTTTTATTCCTGAGGAAGATTATGTAGCTATTATTATTGAAGATGTCACCGCTCAGAAGAATGCAGAATCAGAGAGAATGAAAAGCGAGCAGATGCTCAAAACCATATTTTCACTCTTACCCGTTGGAGTTACCGTTACTGATGAATCGGGCGATATTATTGACTGCAACAAAGCGTCGGAAAGTCTTCTCGGGCTGAAAAAAGAAGAGCATCTGGTCCGTAATTTTGCCGGGAAGGAATGGAAAATTGTTCGTACCGATCTTACTTCCATGCCCCCTGAAGAATTTGCCAGTGTAATCGCATTAAAAGAAAACAGGTTGGTTGAAAATGTGGAAATGGGTATTGTGAAAGAAGATGGAAAGGTTACCTGGCTCAACGTAAGTGCAGCTCCAATCCCTCTGTCCGATCTTGGAGTGGCCATCGTTTATTCTGACATAACAGAAAGGGTGCAAGCTCAGGAAGAGAGTGAAGAAAAGTTTAAGAATGTTGTGCAAAATTCCACGGATGCTATTATCATAGTAAATCCCCAGGGCTCTATTATTGAATGGAATAAAGGCTGCGAACTGATCTTCGGGATCGACAGAAAAACGGCTATCAGTCAAAAAGTATGGACATTTCTTTCCAATGTTGTTGCACCCGACAGCCCCCTTGGCATAAACAATTTATTCATTAAAGAAAACATACAACACTCACTGCGAACCGGTGAAAGCCCCTGGGTTAAAAATATTAATGAAGCGGATATAATTGATACTTCTGGCAAAAGAAAAACCATTCAAAGCTCTGTATTCCCTGTGAAATCGGCTCATGGATACCTGTTAGGAATTGTGTCGCGCGATATCTCTGAGTCGAAGGAGACTGAGATGATGCTCAAAATTGCCAAGGAAAAAGCTGAAGAAGCCAGCAGGGCAAAGAGTACTTTTCTGGCCAATATCAGCCATGAAATACGTACCCCGCTCAATGCTATCATGGGTTTTACTGAAATTCTGAAAGAGTTTCAGGTTGGAAACAGCCGGTTCAAAGATCACCTTTCGGGCATTGAAAAAAGCAGTAAAGCTCTCATTAGCCTGATCAATGATATTCTTGATCTTTCCAGGGTTGAAGCAGGCAAGATGGAAATTTCCCCTGTACCACTCAATATCCGGAATCTTATTGAAGATGTTCGTCAGATTTTTTCCCTGAAAGCTGATAACAAGGGGATTGAGCTATACACTAATATTGATGCCTGCGTTCCTGATGTTATAAGTATGGATGAAGTAAGATTAAGACAGGTACTGTTTAATCTTGTGGGTAATGCAGTAAAATTCACTGAAAAGGGTTCAATTTCAATTGATGTAAAAGCTGACAGGTTTGATAATAAAACTAAACTTACTGATTTAATACTGTCGGTTAAAGATACCGGAGTTGGTATTGAAGAAGAAGACCTGGCATTCATTTTCGATCCTTTTTATCAGAAAGCACCCCGGCGAATCGTCAAACAGGAAGGTACAGGTTTGGGGCTTGCAATATCAAAGCGATTCGTTGAAATGATGAACGGCGAAATTAAGGTGGATTCCAGAACCGGAGAAGGAACAAGTTTTTTTATTTATTTAAATTCTGTACCTGTAATTAAAAGTAACAAATGTAAAACCACAAGTGAAGAAGTTTCTGAAGGGTTTAATATTGGCGGCAGCAAAGAAATGAAATCTATCAGGTATTTTGAATCGAATGATTTTACTGATTTGATAAGGGGCGAGATCAGAGAATATGCCGGATCAGAAGAAAAGGCAAAACAATTTCTGGCCGATGAAATATGGTGGGAATTTGATAAAATAGCAGATATCCTGGGTTTTGAAGAAGTGAAAGATTTTGCCCAAAAACTTTATAAGCTTTCACAACAAAAAGATCTGCCCAATCTTGCATCTTTTGCATCAAAGCTCAGAGATGAAGCCAAAGCATTCAATGTTATCGGAATTAATCAGTTGCTGAATGCTTTTGAAAAACTTAGAGAATAACATGTAAAGGTGGTAGAAATGACAGAAAAGAAAAATATTGCAGGTTTGAAGAAATTCAATGTACTTATTGTGGATGATGTGCCTGAAAACATACAGGTACTCGCGCAATTACTTGATGAAAAGGGTTTAAAAGTTAGTTATGCCGACAGCGGTATTAAAGCACTTAAGGCTATTAAAAACAACCTGCCCGATTTGATATTACTTGATGTTTCCATGCCAGGCATGGATGGGCTGGAAGTGTGCGAAAGGCTCAAGGCTGATAAGCTTACAACTGACATACCCGTTATCTTTCTTACAGCTAAAGTTGATCAACAGGATGTTATTAATGGCCTTGAAATGGGGGCTGTAGATTATGTAACAAAACCCTTTAATGCCAGAGAGCTTACCAAAAGGGTGTTTACACACCTTGAGCTGAAATATAACCGCGATCTTATTAAAAAGCAGAACAATGAACTGATTAAACTCAATGAAGTAAAAAATCAGCTTTTTTCTCTCATTTCACATGATATGAAAAACCTGTTCAACAATATTCTTCTCGGAACAGAGTCACTGGAAAAAGAAATTCAACATTTCAGCAAGGAAGAGGTAGTCCAGATAGCCGGTATTGTAAATGATTCAGCAAAAAGAGCTTATGATCTTCTCCAGAATTTACTTGACTGGTCGCGATCTCAAATGGAAAATATAACCGTTAAACCCGTGAGTGTGGATATGCTTTTATTGGTCAACCAGTCGGTAACATTATTCAAACCTACGGCTCATAAAAAGAAATTGATAATTAATATTTCTTCTGATGGAAATGATTTCTACGCTTATGCCGATATCGACATGGTAAGGGCCATTATGAGAAATCTTTTATCAAATGCCATAAAATATTCTTTTCCGGAAGGAAAGATTGATATTTCTGTAAAACAATTGCCCGATGCCATAAAAGTGAATGTAATTGATTATGGTGTTGGAATGGATAAAGAACAACTTCAGATGCTGCTTGATGAAAACCAACCGGCACGAACTTCCCCGGGAACCCAAAATGAAAAAGGGAGTGGTCTGGGAATGGTTCTTATGAAAGATTTTGTTGCAAAAAACAAGGGCAAATTCGGCATAGAAAGTAAAAAGGGGAAAGGCAGCACTTTCTGGTTCAGCTTACCCAGGCATAAGGAAAATTAGCCAAAATTGAAGATTCGGAAACCTGTTAATCCGCAACCCGATCAATCTCATCCGAAAATACTCTGATTGCTTTCCATCATATCTTTTTGGTAAAAGAATTCAGATAGTTTGTGTTCATAATCCATTGTAATTTATTCCCCTACATTTACTAATTTCGCAGATCGGAAAAGATGCTAAAATTAGTAATACAATGGAATATAATTTTTCAGACGTAGAGAAAAAGTGGCAGGATTCCTGGCGCGAAAATAAAACCTACAAAACAGAAATTGACCCTGATCGTCCCAAATTTTATGTGTTGGATATGTTTCCTTATCCATCGGGAGCGGGATTGCATGTTGGGCATCCGCTGGGGTACATTGCTTCAGATATCTATTCGCGCTACAAAAAGCAACAAGGCTTTAATGTGCTGCACCCCATGGGATACGATGCTTACGGACTTCCGGCAGAGCAGTATGCCATACAAACCGGGCAGCATCCGGCAATTACTACCCAAGAAAATATTCAGCGCTATCGTGAGCAACTCGATAAAATCGGGTTTTCCTACGATTGGGACAGGGAAGTGCGTACCTGCGATCCGCGCTATTACAAATGGACACAATGGACCTTCATCCAGCTTTTTAAACATTATTTTGACAAAAAAGAAAACAAGGCAAAGCCGGTTAAAGACCTTATTGCCCGGTTTGAAAGAAGCGGAAACCTGGGTTTGGAAGCCGCCGGTGATCCACAGGAAGAATTTACCGCTGTGGCATGGATGAAAATGAGCGAAAAAGAAAAACAGGAGGTTCTGATGAAGTACCGCCTGGCATACCTCTCCGACACTATGGTAAACTGGTGCCCGAAGTTGGGAACCGTACTTGCAAATGATGAAGTTAAAGAAGGTTTTTCCGTCAGGGGCGGATATCCTGTAGAAAGAAAAACCATGAAGCAATGGTCGTTGCGTATTACTGCCTATGCGGATCGCTTGCTGGAAGGTTTGGATACCATAGAATGGAGCGAATCACTTAAGGAAATTCAAAAAAACTGGATTGGTCGTTCCGAAGGAGCCACTATCTTTTTCCCCGTTAAGGGTCATGATCTTTCAATAGAAGTTTTTACCACCCGACCCGATACGATCTTTGGTTCTACCTTTATGGTAATTGCCCCTGAGCATGACTGGGTTGAAAAAATTACCACCACCGAATATAAAAATGATGTGGATGCTTATGTTAAAATGGCCAGTGCTCGTTCTGAAAGAGAGCGTATGATGGAAGTCAAAACCATTAGCGGACAGTTTACCGGGGCTTATTGCGAACATCCTTTTACCGGCGACCCCCTTCCCATTTTCATTGCTGATTATGTGCTTGCTGGATACGGAACCGGGGCCATTATGGCAGTGCCGGCACACGACAGCCGCGATTATGCTTTTGCCAAACATTTTGCCTTGCCCATAGTGGAAGTAGTTTCAGGCGGTAATATTGAAGAGGAGTCTTACGATGCTAAAGAAGGTACACTTATCAACAGTGATTTCATCAATGGATTGGATGTTCCTACTGCCATCCGGGAGATCGTCAGCGAACGTCGCGAAGTGAAACCCTTGCCGCCGGCGTTCCACCAACAGCTGAGCGAGATCATCGCACCTTACCTCGGC
>CAYXIT010000011.1:37414-47086 GCA_964465275.1 uncultured Bacteroidales bacterium
GCAGGAACAGGTTGCGGTTATCGAATCTGTCAAGGCAGTCTCGGATGTGTATGCGCCGGTTGGCGGCAGAATTGCTGCAGTAAATCAGCGTCTGGAAGCGAAAGGAATAGGCAGAATGAGAATTAATTTCCGTCTTCGCGACGCTATTTTCAGTCGTCAACGTTACTGGGGCGAACCTTTCCCGGTTTATTACAAAGATGGTATTCCTTATATGATTGATGAAAGTAAGCTGCCACTGGAACTTCCCGACGTAGATAAATATCTTCCCACCGAATCTGGTGAGCCACCCCTGGCCCGCGCTAAAAACTGGAAAACGGAAGAGGGTTATCCCGTTGAAACCAATACCATGCCCGGATTTGCAGGTTCAAGTGCCTATTACATCCGTTATATGGATCCGAAAAATGATCAGGCATTGGTTTCACCGGAAGCAATAAATTACTGGCAGGATGTTGACCTTTACATAGGAGGGTCGGAACATGCTACCGGTCACCTGATCTACGCAAGATTCTGGAACAAATTTCTCTATGATATTGGTGTGAGTGTAAAAGAGGAACCCTTCAAAAAGCTGATTAACCAAGGAATGATTCAGGGCCGTTCTAATTTTGTATACCGGGTAAAGGGCTCCAATAAATTTGTATCATATAATCTGCGTAAACAATACGATACTATGCCTATACATGTGGATGTGAATATTGTAAGCCACGATGTGCTGGATATCGAAGCCTTCAAAAACTGGAATCCTGAATTTATAAATGCAGAATTCATCCTGGAGGATGGTAAATACATTTGTGGATGGGAAATTGAAAAAATGTCAAAATCTTTTCATAATGTCGTTAATCCGGATGATCTGATTGAAAAATACGGAGCAGATACCCTGCGTTTATATGAAATGTTTCTTGGGCCTATTGAACAGGCCAAGCCCTGGGATACAAATGGCATTGAAGGAGTTTTCCGTTTTATCAGAAAATTATGGAGGCTTTATCACAACCGTGAAAATGAGTTTAAAGTTTCAGAAGAGAAACCTAATGCTGATGAACTGAAAGTGCTTCACAAAACCATTAAAAAAGTTAGTGAAGATATTGAGCGTTTCTCTTTTAATACTGCAGTAAGTTCATTTATGATCTGTGTAAACGAACTTTCTGACCTGAAATGTAACAAGCGTGAAGTTCTTTCGCCTCTGGCAATAATGATTTCATCATTTGCTCCGCATATTGCTGAAGAGCTTTGGTCATTGCTGGGCAATACAAAAAGTGTGGTAAATGCCCAATTTCCCTTATGGAAGGAAGATCATATAACTGAAGATATGGTATTATACCCCGTATCATTCAATGGCAAAACCCGCTTTAAGGTTGAACTGCCAGCAGTCAGTACCCCAAAAGAAGTTGAAGATGCTGTTTTGCAGATGGAAGATGCCCGAAAATGGCTCCAGGGCAAATCGCCCAGAAAGGTGATTGTGGTGCCGGGTAAGATTGTGAATGTGGTGGTGTAGTTTTAAGTGATAATTTGAAGCTTTCTTAAATTATTTCCTTGTTCTTTTTTTGGAATACTTTTTGGTTTGTTGATGTTAAATTTTATTAAGTCAACAGGCCCTGTTATTTTTTTGGGGTAAAATAATGTTAAAGCATTAATTTCGTTTTACATATCAAACCAATTGTAGTCTTATATGAACTCTATCTCAAGAAATAAATTTATCCTGGTTCTTTTTGTTTTTGCAGCAGGGGTTTTTGCAGCTCAGGCAGGCAAAGGTCAGGAACTCAGAAAAATTGAAAACAATGCCTTTCAGCGTGGTGAAAAAATCACATTCAGAGTGTTTTACGACAGTTATATTACCGGAAATGTGAATGCCGGTTTTGCATCGCTTGAAATCAGACCGGAAAATGAAGTGATTGCAGGTAGAAACACCATGAACGTTGTAGGTTTAGGTCACACGAAGGGAGCCTTTAATTTTTTCTTCAAGGTGGTAAACCGCTATGAGACCTATCTGGATGAAGAAGCCATTGTGCCTTTACTGTTTATCAGACGTATCAATGAAGGCGGATATAAAAAAAGTCAGGATGTGGTGTTTAACCAGTTTGAAAATATTGCCGTAAGCAATACCGCAACAGTTCCTGTTATACCTAATGTACAGGATATTATTTCGGCGTTTTATTACCTGCGCACTTATGATTATGATGATGCTGAAGTTGGAGATATTTATGATGTAAGTTTCTTTCTCGATGATACTGTTTATGTTTCGCGCGTAGTTTTTGACGGACGAGAAGAAGTAAATACCCGGATCGGAACTTTTCGTACACTTCGGTTTAAACCACAGGTTTTGACCGGTGATGTGTTCAGTCAGCCCTATCCTATGACCCTCTGGATATCAGATGATAAAAATAAAATTCCGGTTATGGCACAGTCTGGCATAATCGTTGGAAGTGTAAAAATGGAGCTCATCGAATATTCCGGTTTGAAAAATCCAATGAGTTCAAAAATACGATGAACCTCATAGTTATAAAAAGAGAAAACAAGTATAACACTTAAAACAATAAAATACAAAGCCACTATTTTTAACACCAAAACAATTGCCTTATGTCTAAACAAATACTAATACCCGTAATGGTTCTTATAGCAGGTTTGTTTTTTACCGCTTGCGAACCCACTGAATTTGATTCGCGAAGAAATTTCAGGGGCACCTGGGATGTTGAGGAATACAGCTACCGGCTTCCTATGCCGTCTTATTACCAGTCAAGAATAACTCTTGATGAATTCAATGAGGAGAATATTTTTATTGATAATTTTTACGATGCAGGACTTGAAATTTCTGCCATGGTTGTTGGTTCAAAAGTATTTATACCTTATCAGGAGATTGGTATATTTGAAATTCTTGACGGTTACGGTGGATACAGCGATAATATGATAAGTATGAGTTATGTTGTGAGGATTAACATATCGGAAGAACAGGTAATTACAGATACATTGGAAGCATATTTTACTAAAAGATATTAAGAACAACGACTATTTTATTTTTTTAAAACCCGGAATTTTCCGGGTTTTTTTATTTCTTATGAATCAGGAAAAATCATTAGGTTTGCCAATGCAATTTCACATTAATCATATAAGAAAAAACTACATTTATGTTAAAAGCTAGTATTCATACTGAAAAAGGGGTAATGAAAGTAAAGTTCTATGAGAAAGATGCCCCGAATACAGTGAAAAATTTTGTTGATCTCGCCAGAAAAGGCTTTTATGACGGACTAAATTTTCACCGTGTTATTCCGGAGTTTGTAATCCAGGGAGGTTGCCCCTACGGCACTGGCTCAGGCGGGCCGGGATATACTATTGCTTGTGAACTTGATGGCGATAACCAATACCACGACCGGGGAGTATTGTCAATGGCACATGCCGGGCGCGATACCGGAGGCTCACAGTTTTTTATTTGTCATAATCGTGAAAACACTCAGCATCTCGACAGAAAACATACCTGCTTTGGCAAGGTTTACGAAGGCCTCGATGTAATTGATGAGATTCGGCAAGGCGACAAAATTGAGAAAATTGTAATAGCAGAAGAATAATCTCTATGAAACAAATTCGATTTCCATTAAATGGAGACTTCATTGAGCTTTATAAGCTATTGAAGTTTATTCAGTTGGCCGAAAGTGGCGGCATTGCCAAGTTAATGATAGATGAAGGATTGGTAAAACTCAATGGAGAAACAGAATACCGCAAAAGGGCAAAAGTAAAACCAGGTGATGTAGTAGAACTTGAAGGCTACCAGGTTTTAGTTGAACCCTGAAATTTTAAAATGATAATTAGTTCATAAAAAAGGCCCCGCTTAAAAACGGGGCCTTGATGATATATAGGGGAATTATTGTTTTACATCATTCCACCCATTCCGCCCATACCTGGATTCATAGGAGGCATGTCGGATTTTTCTTCTTTAATTTCAGCAAGTACACACTCAGTGGTGAGCAACATACCTGCAATAGATGAAGCATTTTCAAGAGCTATACGTGTAACTTTGGTAGGGTCGATTACACCGCTCTCATAAAGATTTTCGTAGGTTTCTGTGCGGGCATTGAAACCATAATCTTCTTTACCTTCTTTAACCTTTTGAACTACGATCGAACCTTCAACGCCTGCATTTTCAACTATCAAACGAAGGGGTTCTTCCAAAGCTCTGCGAACGATGGCCACACCTGTAGTTTCATCAGCATTATCACCTTTAAAATCAATGAGTGACTCAAGAGATCTGATGTATGCAATACCACCACCGGGAACTATACCTTCTTCAACAGCAGCGCGGGTAGCGTGCAATGCATCGTCGAAACGGTCTTTTTTCTCTTTCATTTCCACTTCGCTTGCAGCACCAACGTAAAGAACGGCAACACCACCGGCCAGCTTAGCCAGACGCTCCTGCAGTTTTTCTTTATCATAATCGCTGGTAGTATTTTCTATCTGCGATTTGATCTGATTAACGCGTGCCTTGATCATATCGGGCTCACCTTTACCACTTACAATGGTAGTATTATCCTTGTCGATAGTTATCTTTTCAGCTCTACCCAGTTGTGAGAGATCTGCCTGTTCCAGTTTATAACCTTGCTCTTCGCTTATTACAGTACCACCTGTAAGGATTGCGATATCTTCGAGCATAGCTTTTCTGCGGTCACCAAATCCGGGTGCCTTAACGGCAGCAATTTTCAATGAACCACGAAGTTTGTTTACTACCAATGTTGCAAGGGCCTCTCCATCAACATCTTCTGAAATAATAAGAAGAGGTTTTCCGGTTTGAACAACTTTCTCCAAAATAGGCAGGAAGTCCTTCATGGTACTGATTTTCTTATCATGGATCAGGACATAAGGATCTTCAAAAACAGTTTCCATTTTTTCCGTATCGGTAACGAAATAGGGAGAAATGTAACCACGGTCAAACTGCATACCTTCCACAACTTTCACTTCGGTTTCAGTACCTTTGGCTTCTTCGATGGTGATAACACCTTCTTTTTTTACCTTGCTCATAGCTTCGGCAATGAGTTTACCTATGCTGTGATCGTTGTTTGCAGAAATAGTGGCAACCTGTTCGATTTTCTCTATGCTGTCGCCCACTTCCTTTGATTGTTTTTTAAGATCTTCAATAACTTTCACCACCGCTTTGTCTATACCGCGTTTCAGATCCATAGGGTTGGCTCCGGCGGTAACGTTTTTCAATCCGCTGGTAATAATGGCCTGTGCCAGAACAGTTGCAGTTGTAGTACCATCACCTGCCAAATCAGCAGTTTTGCTGGCAACTTCTTTCAACATCTGGGCGCCCATGTTTTCAATAGCATCTTCCAGTTCAATTTCTTTGGCTACGGTAACACCGTCCTTTGTAATGATAGGTGCACCGAATTTTTTGTCAATAATAACATTGCGACCTTTGGGCCCCAGGGTTACTTTTACTGCATCCGACAATTTATCAACGCCAATTTTCAGGGCATTTCTTGCTTCAAGATTAAAAATTATATCTTTTGCCATAACTTTAAGTTTTTATTTATTTTTTTAGATTTCTATTAATAATCAAACATCTGAATTAACCAATAACAGCGTAAATATCAGATTCACGCATGATCAGGTAATCATTACCATCTACAGAAATTTCTGTTCCTGCATACTTTCCGTAAAGTACTTTGTCGCCAGTCTTTACAGTCAGCGGTTCGTCTTTTGTGCCGGTACCAACGGCTATTACAGTACCTTTCATAGGTTTTTCTTTTGCTGTGTCGGGGATTATTATACCACCGGCAGTTTTTTCCTCTGCAGCTGCAGGTTCAACCAATACTCGATCTGCTAAAGGCTTGATGTTTATATTCGCCATGTTTTCAACTTTTAAATTGTTAAACAATAAAATTATTTTCTTTTACTAAAGTGCTTTTGTTTTTGCACGCCTTTGCCCTGTCATTTTTTATGCCAAATGCTTTTTTTGGCGTTTAATGGGACAATTTTACACGCCATGAGTCAGGATATAAAAAAAAGTGTCAGTTCAAATGACAAACTGACACTTCAATATTGAAATATATTTGGAATACTATTCCAGAATAACTTCTTCCTGTCCTGCAGGTGGTTCTTCCTGAACCGGTTGTTGCTCCACCGGTGAAGTCTGTAATCCGGGGTCAGACATAGGAATCCTGTCTCTGATCTCGCTTTGCGGAGCTTCAGCAACCTGACCGCGTGGAATTACAAAAGTAGAGGTAAGCGTCAAAACAAGCAATACAATAGCAAGAGTCCATGTTGCTTTCTCAAGAAAATCTGTTGTTTTTCTTACACCCATGACCTGGTTATTGGAAGCAAAATTTGATGCCAGCCCGCCACCCTTGGAGTTCTGAACGAGTACGATTAATATTAATAAAACACAAGTTATCAGAACCAAAACCGATATTAAAACATATAAGCCCATTATTTTTTCTTTTAAAGAGTTTGTTCGTTTTTTATTTCCAGTATTTTTTTTGCAAAGTAACTGCTTTTTTCGGGAAACTTCAAGCATAATTTTTCATAAACATCCAGTGCTTCAGTTTTTTTCCCTTGCTTAAGATACACTTTTGCAAGGGTTTCGGTAGCCATTTGTGGATCATCTCTGGTGCTATCAGCCGACAGGTCTTCCTGTTCTTCCGGAAGGTCTTTACTTACCTTTATGCGAGGTTCTTCCTTTAAAAACTTATCAATCAGAAAGTTTATATCTGGTCTTTTACCCTGCTTTCCATAAATAAATTCAGGAATTTTTGATTTTTTTTCGGCTTTCTCTTCAACCTGCATTTGTTTTGCAGACTGTATTTCTGCTTCAGAATGTGCTTCTTCTCTCTGTTGCTCCTTCTGTTGAATTTTTTCAGCCGGTATTTCTTCTGATTGCGTATGAGTTTTTTTTACGTCCTTTATTGCCTTTTCTTCCTGTTCTTTTGTATTTTCCTTTGTTTTTGTCTCTTCTTCCGGTAAGGGTTTCTTTTCAGAAATTTTTTCTTTGGATTTAATTTCAAACAGGCGTCGCTTTACTATTTCAAGTAATGAGAGTTTATCTTTTTTTTCTGCAGTTTCTGTTTTTGTGCCGCCATTTTCTGTAATACCCTTATGAATTTCGCTTGAAATTTTCACAGGCTGCAAGCTGTCATCACCTTTTTGTTCGGATTTCAAGCTCCCGTTGTCTGTGGATATTGCTGATAAATGAGTCTGGCTTTCTGGTGCAACAGGCTTATCTCTATCTGAAATATATCTCTGGAATTTCCTGCGGTTTACTGCATAAGCAGATGCCCTGTTAACCTGTTTTTCAAAATCAATTTTGTTTATTCCCTGAAGATTTTTGGCCAGCAGGAGATGAAGACTTTGGCAATAGGGGTAGGTTTCTGAAGTTTTTTTCAGAAAAGTAAGTGTTCCTTTATTAAATTCATAAGGATTTTCCAGGAGATCAAGAAATTTTTGCTGATTTTGCATATTCCGAAATTTTACCAGTTAACAACCGCACGGTTAAAAATATCTTCAACCAGGGCTTCAACTATAATTTCTATGGCTTCATTTTCAACTTCTGCAAGGCTTCTTTGGCTGTCATAATCATAATACCGAGAAAAATTTTGCTCAAAATCATTCTCAGGTTGAAACTCATTTAAAAAAGTAACCCTAATGGTAATTGTCAGTCTGTTTTGAGCTGCTCTGTCATCGGCGCCTATAGCCTGGGGTTGAATGCTGTACCCTGTAATACTTCCTTCAAGATGCAAATCACCTACACCGTTAGTAAGTCGCAGGTTTGTCTGATTGGAAAATTTGTCCTTTAAAGCATCAGTAAAAACCTGACTCAAAGTAGGTTGTACAAGGGGTGCATTGTTCGGGAAATATTCAACAGAATAGGTAGTAGCCTGTGGCGGTATCGATGCACCTGTAAAGGAATACACACCACATCCAAACATAGTGGAAACCAATGAAATAATAATTACTATTTGAAACATCCGATACATTTTACCCTGATTTTAATAATGTACGTAAAAAATGGTTAAAAGTTTTCTGAAGCTTTTCTGTTTCAGATGATAGAAATCAGGCATTTATGTCGTATTCCTTGATTTTTCTGTAAAGCGTACGTTCGCTTATGCCCAGTTCTTCGGCAGCTTTTTTTCTTCTCCCATTGTGTTTCTGCAAAGCACGAATAATAAGGTCTTTTTCTTTTTTCTGAATACTCAGGCTTTCTTCTATGTAATCTGTAGTATCCTCTTCATAGCTGTCGATGATCTGATGATGTTCATCTCGTTCTCTTTCAAATCCCTGATCCTTCTCACTTATGAGGGGGTGGTCGGCCACGTCTTTATAAAGGTTTTTCATCAGATGCGGGTTTTCTTCATGAAAATCACCACTTACCTGTCCGTGTTGCATCAATTCCAAAACAATTTTTTTCAAATCGGTCATGTCTTTACGCATATCAAAAAGCAGGCGGTAAAGGATATCTCTTTCACTAATATTGGGCTCATTCTTTCTGATGTCGCTAACCAGTACAGGTAAATTTGACTCTTTGCTGCTTGGCAGGTATTTGTATATAACGTCAGGTGTAATGATCCTGTTGCTTTCGATTACTGAAATCTGTTCGGCCATGTTTTTCAATTGCCTGATGTTTCCCGGCCAGCGATAGTTCATAAAAACCTGTTCGGCTTCGGGAGTAAGCTGAAGGGGGGGCATGCGGTACCTTTCTGCAAAATCAGCAGAAAACTTCTTAAACAACATAATAATATCATCATTCCTGTCGCGCAAGGGTGGTACATAAATCGGAACAGTATTTAATCTGTAATAAAGATCTTCGCGAAATTTTCCTGAAGCAGTTGCTTCCTGCAAATTAATGTTTGTTGCTGCTACTACTCTTACATTCGTTTTAAGAACCTTTGATGAACCCACTTTGATAAATTCTCCGCTTTCAAGGACCCTGAGTAATCTCACCTGGGTAAGCAAGGGTAATTCAGCAACTTCGTCAAGAAAAATTGTACCATTGTTTACCACTTCAAAGTAACCTCTGCGGGCTTCATGTGCTCCTGTAAAAGAACCCTTTTCGTGGCCGAATAACTCAGAGTCAATTGTTCCTTCTGGAATGGCTCCGCAGTTTACAGCGATAAAAGGACCATGCTTTCGCGGACTGAGATGATGTATGATTTTCGGGAAAGCTTCTTTTCCCACACCACTTTCACCACTTATAAGCACGCTGATGTCAGTTGGCGCAACCTGTATTGCCACATCTATTGCCCTGTCCAGTGCAGGAGCATGCCCAATAATACCAAATCTTTGCTTTATACTCTGAATATCCATTATGATTGCTGTACTTTTTATGCCAATATGACATACAAAGTTAACTGATTATTTTGAGAATTTTTTCTCCGGAAATAATATCCAGGCATAAAACGAATTATGCATAAGATTATTTATTCATGAATTTAAATTATTCCAAAAAACAAACAATTAATATTCAAAATCATTAATTTTATATTGAATTCAGATATGTAGAAAAAAGAGAATAAGTTTTTAAATTATTCCGTCAATATAATAATCATATGGCAAAAACTGAGATCGGAAAGAAGTTCAGGATCTCCAGGTTCTAAATGTGAAAGGCAAAACAATTTTACTTGTATCGGGGTGGCAATATTTCAATGTGGGCGATATAGCGCATACGCCGGGCTTGTTGCATTTGTTGAACCTTTACTT
>CAYXIT010000011.1:47096-54406 GCA_964465275.1 uncultured Bacteroidales bacterium
GTTAGAAAAATATCACTTAAAAAATGAAAAAAATCAGTTGATATAATTTTGAGAAAGATGCATTCAAATTCTATGGGCAAAAATATTCCTGACAGGCTTAAATCAATTATCTGCAAGCTTGAAAACTCAAAAGATGTGGATCAGGATGTATTACTGGAATTGAAAAGATTATATGATGAAAACGAAAAGTTAAATGAGCAGAATGAAAATGTCTATGATGAACATTTGTTGCGATTGTCTGCTGCATTTGAACAAAGCGCCAATTCAATAATGATTACCGATGTTAATGGAATTATTGAATATGTAAATCCAAGGTTTTACCAGGTAACTGGTTATTCGCAAGATGAAATTATAGGACAAACTCCCCGGGTTATCAAATATGAGAATTCAGTTATTGATTATGCTGAACTGTGGAAAACCATTAGTTCCGGTAAAACATGGACCGGAGAGTTTTTAAACAGGAGTAAATCCGGTGAACTTTTCTGGGAGCTTGCTACAATTAGCCCGATAAGAAATACACAAGGAAAAATAATAAACTACCTTGCCATAAAAGAAGATATTACCCTACGTAAAAAAACCGAGAAGCAGCTACAGGAAGCCAAAGAGTTTTATCTTAACATGCTGGTAGATTTCCCGGTAATGGTATGGCAATGTGATATCAATGGTACTTTCAGGTTTTTCAACAATACGTTTCTGCGTTTTGTGGGTGAACCCGTTTCACGTGATGTTATCGTTGATTATGAAGCGCTTGTTCACCCGCAGGATAAAGGAAAATTTCAGGATGTCCTTTCTAAGAGTTTATCTGATAAAAGTCCCTTTGTTTTAGAATACAGGATTAGGGATCGTTTTGGCAATTATCGCTGGGTACTAAACCATGCCAAAGCATTTTACGACCATGATGGCAACTACGGTGGTCTGCTTGCCACCTGTATTGATATCCATGAACGACTTGTTGCAGAATCGCGTTTGCTCGATAGTGAAGAGAAATACCGCCGCATGTTTGAAGAGTCGTCTCTGGGTATTTTCCGGCTTGATAAAAAGTTTCGTTTTATTTCGGGCAATAAGGCTTTTGCTGAGATTCTCGGCTATGATGACCTGGCAACTTTTCTTATGGAAATAAAAAAGGAACCCGCGAAGTTCTTTCCTGATTTTAATATTGAAAAAGGCTTTATTAAACAGATTGTAAGAAGTAAAGAAGCCCGGTTTTTGCTTGAAAAAGAACTCATCAACCAATATGGTGAGAAAATTTTTGCTGTAATTCATTTAAGAAAGATAACTGAATCAAAGAATGACTCATTTTATATAGAAGGGTTCATTGAAGATATTACACAAAGAAAATCTGTAGAAAAACAGTTGAGGGTGGCACGTGATGATGCTGAAAAAGCCAGGATGGCTCAGTCGGAGTTTCTCTCACTTATGAGCCACGAAATACGCACACCGCTTAATACGGTTGTATCTCTCACTGACCTAATGCTTGATGATAAACTTTCTGATGATCAAAAAGAAAATCTTAGCACTGTTAAATTTTCGGCACATCATCTGCTGCAATTGATTGATGATATTCTGGATTTCAATAAAATTGAAGCCGGAAACCTTATGTTTGAAAAAACAGAATTTGATATCCGGTCCCTGGTAAGCAGTCTTGTGAAAACTTTAAAAATAAAAGCTGATGACAAAAACCTGAAATTATTGGTCCATATTGATGAAAGTCTTCCTGAGATTATGAAAAGCGATACATTAAGGCTCAGGCAGATCCTTTTGAACATGCTTTCCAATGCCATTAAATTTACAAATGAAGGTTATGTAAGCTTAAAAATAGATAGCCGGCCGGGACGAAAAAAGGATGAAAAAAACATTCATTTTAAGATAAAAGATACGGGTATTGGAATACAGGCTGATAGATTAAATGCAATTTTTGAAAAATTTACACAAGCCGAAACCAGTACATCACGAAAATATGGAGGCAGTGGATTGGGGCTCACAATTTGCAAACGACTTGTTGAACTTCAGGGGGGTGAAATTTTTGCCAAAAGTAAACCCGGAGAAGGTTCTGTGTTTTCATTCTACCTCCCAATGGAAACCGGGGAAAAGAAATTTCCTTCCCCTGCCGTTCCCAAAGATAGACCAACACACAAAAACCTTAAGGGTATTAAAATTCTATTGGTAGAAGATGATAAAATGAATCAGTTTGTGGGTAAAAAGGTTATAGAAAAAAAATGGCAGGCTGATCTGACTATTGCAGAAACAGGAGAAGAAGCCCTGGAATATATTTTCAAAACAACTTATGATCTGATACTTATGGATCTGCTTTTACCGGGTATAAGCGGTTATGAAGTAACCCGGAGAATAAGACAGGGAGAAGCAGGAAATATAAATTCTACATCGGTTCCTGTTATTGCATTTACTGCTGATGCCTTTGCTGAAACAAGACAGAAGGCTTACGAAGCCGGGGTAGATGATTTTGTTAGTAAACCCTTTGATTATTTCAAATTGTTTGACAAAATAATGCAGTACAAAAAGTAAATTCTTTCTATTCCGGAACAGTATTTATTCAATACAAATTTATTTTTCGGTTTACACCTGCCTGCCTCAGTTTAATTATTATGCTGCAGGTGTTTATGTATTTTGTAACTTTGCGATTCGTTTTCCCCATCATTACAACGTTTAACTTTCTCAATATCCTTTAGTTATGAATGATTCTTTTCAGAAGAGTAAAAATGAGTTCAAGAGATATACTGTAACATCGGCTTTGCCTTATGCCAACGGGCCGGTACATATTGGTCATCTGGCGGGTGTATACGTTCCGGCAGATATATATGTCAGGTACTTACGCTCCAGAGGAAGAGATGTGGTTTTCATTGGAGGAAGCGATGAACACGGAGTACCAATTACCATTAAAGCCAGAAAAGAAAATGTAACGCCCCAGGATGTGGTAGATAAGTACCATTATATGATTAAGGATTCATTCCAAAAATTCGGTATTTCTTTTGATGTATATAGCCGCACATCCGCAGCAATCCATCATGAAACAGCATCAGCATTCTTTAAAAAACTTTTTGATGAGGGAAAACTGGTGGAAAAAGAGAGTGAACAGTTTTATGACGAAGCCAATAAACAGTTTCTTGCCGACAGGTATATTACAGGAACCTGCCCGCATTGCAGTTATGAAAAGGCTTATGGTGATCAATGCGAAAATTGCGGTACTTCGCTAAGTGCAACAGATCTGATCAATCCAAGGTCGGTTTTAAGTGGTAACAAACCTGTAATGAAAACCACAAAGCATTGGTATTTGCCATTGCAGGATTATGAACCTATGCTCCGAAAATGGATACTGGAAGAACATAAAGCAGATTGGAAATCAAATGTTTATGGACAGTGCAAATCGTGGATCGATCAGGGTTTGCAACCGAGGGCAGTAACACGTGATCTTGACTGGGGTGTTAAGGTACCGCTTGAAGGCGCTGAAGGTAAAGTGCTTTATGTTTGGTTTGATGCACCTATTGGATATATTTCTGCCACCCGCGAATGGGGAGAAGAAAATAAACGTGAATGGGAACATTACTGGAAAAGTAAAGACTCTAAACTGGTTCATTTTATAGGTAAGGATAATATCGTATTTCATTGCATAATCTTTCCATCAATGCTTCATGCCGAAGGATCGTATATCTTACCTGAAAATGTTCCCGCCAATGAATTTCTGAATCTGGAGGGCGATAAAATCTCAACCAGCCGTAACTGGGCCGTTTGGCTGCATGAATACCTTGAAGAATTTCCTGATCAGCAGGATGTGCTGCGTTATGTATTATGCGCTGCTGCTCCTGAAACCAAGGATAATGATTTTACCTGGAAAGACTTTCAGGCCCGTAACAATAGTGAACTGCTGGCTATTTACGGAAATTTTGTAAACCGTACCCTGGTATTAACCCACAAATACTATGAAGGTAAAGTACCGGCTCGCGGGCAGTTAACAGCAACTGATAAAGATACTGTCAGCCAGATCTCCCGATATCCCGAAATTATTGCAAACAGCCTGGAAAATTACCGGTTTCGTGAAGCGTTGAGCGAGCTTATGAATCTCGCCCGCCTGGGCAATAAATACCTTACCGACAATGAGCCCTGGAAGATTTTCAAAACAAATCCTGAGCGGGTTAAAACCATAATGAATATCAGTTTGCAAATATGCAACAGCCTGGCAATTCTTTCAGAGCCTTTCCTGCCTTTTACAGCAACAAAGCTAAATAAAATGCTGGGCATTGAACCTATGATGTGGGATGATGCCGGCTCTATGGATAACCTTTTGCCTGATGGGCATTTGATTAACAAACCGGGATTCCTTTTTTCTAAAATTGAAGATGAAACGATACAACAACAAATCGATAAATTAATCAATACCCGAAAACTGAACGAGGAAAATGACACCCCTGAAACCGAACCGTTTAAAAAGGATATCGGATTTGATGATTTTTTGAAGATGGATTTGCGTATCGCTACCATTACCGGTGCAGAAAAGGTTGCTAAAACCAAAAAACTTTTAAAACTTACCCTTGATACCGGAAATGGTACAAGGACTGTTGTTAGCGGAATAGCAGAATTTTATCAACCTGATAAAATTATTGGCAAACAGGTGGTTTTACTGGCAAATCTTCAACCCAAAGTCATCAGAGGCATTGAATCACATGGAATGATCCTTATGGCTGCAAATAATAAAGGTGAGCTGGCATTTTTGCACCCTGACAAAGTTATTAACAATGGAGGCCTGATATCCTGAATGCATCAGCGACATTTTTTGGTCATTGATCAATTCATTTAACTGATCAGTATAATACTTTATTTTTTAGGTGTTATTCTATTTTAAGTGATAAGAAAAAATCTTTATATTTGCGCCCGATAGGCCTCGTAGTTCAACGGATAGAATAGAAGTTTCCTAAACTTTAGATACAGGTTCGATTCCTGTCGAGGCTACAAATGATTAATTCACACCCTGAACATTTTATCATATAATCCTGAAAAGGCAACACAAAACTATTGTTTTAAAACAAAAGAAACCATGAACAGAAAAGACGAAAGACCCAGCAAAATTTCTTATGAAAGGTATTTGAATGAATTGGGAATTCCGGAGGATCAGAAAAAATCAAATGGAGGACATATTCCTGACTATGTAAAATACGGTACCTGGCTTAGGGTTAATTCAGCTGAAAAATTTGAGAGTGATTACCAGGAGTGGAAGGCTAAAATCAGAGCTGAGAAAAACCTTTAAAAATAAGAATCAAGTAAGAAAATGGCTCTCATTTTACAGTAAATGAGAGCCATTTTTGAATTCGGGCAGCTGTATAAATAACGATTAAATCACTTTAAGTTCCTTGCCTACTTTAATAAAAGCATCGATAGCTTTGTCAAGATGATGCTTTTCATGCGCAGCCGAAAGCTGAATTCTTATCCTGGCCTGTTCTTTAGGTACTACCGGATAATAAAAACCAATTACATAAATACCTTCTTCAAGCATACGTGAAGCAAATTTTTGAGAAAGTGCTGCATCATAAAGCATCAATGCTACGATAGCTGAATCAGATGGTTTCAGGTCAAAACCTGCTTCCGAAATTTTCTTCTTAAAATAAGCTGTATTGTCGATCAGTTTATCGCGATAGGATGTATCTTCTCCTATCAGATCAAATACAGCAAGAGAAGCTCCAACGATTGCCGGGCTTAAAGAGTTTGAGAACAGATAGGGCCGTGATCGTTGACGCAAGAGATCAATGATTTCTTTTCGTCCGGTGGTAAAGCCGCCGAGTCCTCCACCCAACGCTTTACCCAATGTACCGGTAATAATATCCACCTTATCAAGAACATTGTGATATTCCGGTGCTCCCCTCCCGGTTTTTCCGATAAACCCGGCCGAATGGCATTCATCTGTCAAAACCAGGGCATCATATTTTTCTGCCAGCCGGCATATTTCATTCATTTTTGCAATATCGCCGTCCATTGAAAATACGCCATCAGTTACAATAATCCTGTGCCTTTGCTCCTGGGCTGCCTGCAGTTGTTTTTCCAGATCTTCCATATCAGCATGAGCGAAACGATACCTTGCCGCCTTGCATAAGCGAACACCATCAATAATGGAAGCATGGTTGAGAGCATCTGAAATGATGGCATCATTTTCATCAAATAAGGGTTCAAACACACCCCCATTGGCATCAAAACAAGCTGCATACAGAATGGTATCTTCTGTGCCAAAAAAATCGGCGATGGTTTTTTCAAGTTGCTTATGAATATCCTGGGTACCACAAATGAAACGAACCGAAGATAAGCCATATCCGTGACTGTCAAGTGCTTTTTTGGCACCTTCAATTACTTTTGGGTGATTTGATAAACCCAGGTAATTATTGGCACAAAAGTTCAATACTTTTTCTCCTGTATTGAGCTCAATTTCGGCGTCCTGCGGGCTGGTGATTATTCTTTCCCGTTTATACAAACCTGCTTCATCTATCTCCTGAAGTTGTTTCTTTAAATGTTCTTGTATTTTCCCGTACATAGTAAATCTTTTTTTTTTGACAGTAATTGTTTGTTTTTTTGATTTAGGGATTTAATATCGCCTGGTATTCTTCTGGTGCATTTAGTATACGCAATGCTTCAGTTACTTCGGGGTCATCGTTTAACGATGAAATAATTCGTCCTTTCTGGTTATAATATCTTCCAACAATCTCGTTTTTCAGCAGCATTTCTATCTCTTCACGAAAAGTGATCAGATCATCTTTCTTAGATTCTTTTATCCTTTCCTGAACTTTTTTCAATTCATTGTCTATAGCATCATGGTACTTTTCTTCTATGGACATTTTTCTCAATCTTTCGATATACATTTCGCTTTCTGTAACATAAGAATAGTCTTTTCCTTCAAGGAAAGATAAAAAATCATCATAAATCTCAGGAGAAATATCAAATTTATCGGCAGAATCTATTGTAGTGTTGTTGCGGTAAAAATGATTGGCATAATCAAAAATGTGAAAATTTGTAATAAGGGCTATAGCAATATTGCTTATGGAAAAGGGTTCAATAAAGATATCAGGCTCAATTCCACCACCGTCATAAACTATTCGTCCATTGCGGGTTTCAAAAGGTGTTTTCAGTGAATCGGGGATGGCTGCCACACTTCCGTCTTCATTTTTGTGTGCATAATCTATTGCTTGAATGCATCTTCCTGATGGTATGTAATACTTGGCCACAGTAACTTTCATTTGAGTATTGTAGCTCAGAGGTACCACATTTTGAACCAATCCTTTTCCATAAGAACGCTGTCCTACTAAAACACCACGATC
>CAYXIT010000012.1:0-37638 GCA_964465275.1 uncultured Bacteroidales bacterium
TCGCCTGAACCCTGCTGAGTGCGCTCAAGGGTTAATACCTGGCCGTTGGAAAGGGTGGCCTTCACCACAGTTTCGGCTGTCCCTGCCCAAACATTTGCAGTAAGGTACACGCCGCCGGAAAAATCTTCGGGCGTGATTATCTTCGTGTCGGGCAAATCGTTTACAGAAAAGGGAGGAACAACATCTCTTTCTGAAGGATTTTGAGAAACCCATTTGATAATGGTATTGTACCACTCACGAAAGGCCGGGGTATTCAAACCAACCCACTGTCCGCGCTCTCTGCCCAATCCTGCACCTATATATCTTTCGCGGTATTTTGAGTCTTCGAAATCAACATGAAAATACCCCATGGGCGCTCCCATCCGCTGCAATGCCATGGGAACTCCGTCAATATTAAAATCGCCCTGGTACCAGGCACCGGAGGCTGCACCGGCAATGATGTGCCGGAATGCAACCGAACCTATACCTGTACTTTCGGTCCATCCTTCAAATAACTGGCCCGGCGAGTGGTTTTCTGTTGTATGTGTATGACCTGAAAAAGAAACTACTTCACGGCCCTGCATAATATCGTAAATTCTTGTTAGTTCATCTAATTGGTGTTGTCCGCTTCCCGCATCTACAAAAGATAATAACGGGATATGTGTATTCAGAACGATCAGTCTTTCATCTGGAGTATTTTCAATCAGCCCTCCAAGCCAGGCAAACTGTTTTTCTGTTAAGCGTCCGTTATAGGTAGGTCGACGACCTTCCGCACAATTGGTCCGCCCACGGTCAAAATCTTCCTCACCACAAGGGTAAAAAATATTATCGAGCACTACAAACAAGACATTTCCCATTTCAAAGGCATAGTAGTTTGGACCATAAATCCTGCGCCAGGAATCCGCTTTATCATTATTGGTTTTGGCATCAAAATCAATATCGTGATTTCCGATTACCAGCCACTGCGGCATTCCTGTAACTGCTGCCAGTTCAAGATTTCGATCCAGCAGAGCAAGATCATCACCAACTACATCGCCCAATTGGATCATGCAGTCGCCCTGCCGGTAATCTGCCTCAAGAATATCAGCAAACACGCCATCCCTGAGCCAGCTGAGCTGTTCGTTGTTATAGGTCTGAGGGTCGGCCAGTATTGCACACGAAAACTTTAGGCCGGCAGCACCTTCCCTGATCAAGGGGAAATTTACCTTTGCAGGGATGGGTCCGTTATCAGGCAATCCGCCAAATCTCATATCATAACCGGTACCCCCTTCCTTGTAGATATAAAAAAACTGCGGTACCATCCGTTCATCGGTAGGAACCCTCCATCCCGATGGCTGAACAATAGTAAGGTTCATATCAGCCAGCACAGAGATCTCGTAAAATCCGATCTCATCGGTGCGAACCCAATCTAACCCATTGGAAACCAGTACGCCGGCTATTCCCGTTTCACCGGCATCCATAATGCCGTTTTTATTTACGTCGAAAAATACCTGCCCTGAAATGGTTTCTGCACCCTTGCCTTCGCCAATGATTTCAAGTGAAGCGATCCATTGCTGACTGTTTGCGGTATTCGAAAACACAACTGCTCCGAAAAAGAGCATTCCAATGGTAGTAATGATATATTTATTCATACGTGAATTTTTTTAAACAGACATATTATAACTTTTTACGAAAATAATCATTTTGGGAAAGGGTGTAAAAATTAAGGAAAGAATTAATAATTAATTAAATTTGATGCCAGAGAAAAGCAAAAACCCATTTTGAAGTAAATATCGGTTAAAGAAATTATTCATCCCCCAAAAAAACAATTAGCCATTTGAAGGGTTTAAACTAAACCCAATCAAGAAATATTTTTTCAATGAACAACACCAAAGAAAACGCATGGAATTTTACCAGTCTCTTCCTTTTCTTTGCACTGGTAGCCGTTACAGGTTATTTTTTGGAAGCCGGTAATATTGATATTAGAGATATAAGCACAACTGACCTGATCATTCTGATCCTTGCTGTTTACAGGGTTACCCGGGTTGTGGTATTTGAGAAGATATTCAAGTACTTCAGAGATTTTGTTAAAGCCAACAACAGGGTTTACTTCATGCTTACACTGCAATCTATCATTACTTGTCCCTGGTGTGCCGGAGTATGGATTGCTCTTGTAATGACGGTTTTCTTTTTCCTTGTCCCTTACGGTGTTTTACTTGTATACATAATGGCTATATCAGGCGTAGCCTCATTCCTGGTAATGGCATCCAATTACCTGGGATTAAGTGTTTATGATAAGGAGGACAAAAGAAACAAAAGACCAAAAGATACCGGCACATCTTAAGAAATAAATTTTAAAAGTTTCAAATTTATTCAATTTCGGTTGTCCGAACTCCCATTTACTCCTCAAAATATATTTCATCCAGCCAGTTAAACCTTGCGGCATCTTCGGCCCATTTCGGCCAGTGCTCAAACCATGCCGGAACTTTGCAGTTTTTTACCCGTTCCATGGGAAAGTAGGGTTTGATATCAAGCACAGGAGTTCCCGGTTCTGCATCAATGAAAGGAGTGTAGATGATTCCCTTTTCAGCATCAATCTCTTCAGCGAAAATGGTACTTACAAGAATGGGGTTGGGCCTTACCGGTGATCGCGTTGAAAAGACACCTACTTTTCCGGGCGCTTTTCTGAAAAGCCGGTCAGCAATAAGGGTTTTTCTGCTTTGGGCATCATCTGTAAGATGTCCCCACCAAACAACCTGCAAATGGCTGAATCCTTCTATATGGGTCAAGCCCGATGAATACTTGTTTTCCAGCTTTATGACTGTCCGTTCGTTGATGGTCGTAATCTCTCCTATTGTTTTCACCTGAAATGTTTTTTCCATACCATACCTTTTTGAAAATCAATAAAATGAACTTATTATCTGTTGGAACATTCAAATTGATTAAAAACCGCATCAAATAATTGTTCTATTCAAAAATATTTCCCGATTCAATGATCTTTTTGAAATCCCTTACAAATCTGGCTGCTGGAGCGCCATCCACAATGTCATGATCAAAACTCAGAGTTAAGCAGAGATGTTCCCTTTTCTCAAAGCCACCGTCGCTTTCCAGAATTCGGTCAACAATTCCCCCGATGGTGATATTCAATGTGTGTGTTGCGATGGGAACTCCCCACCCGGCCCCTCTGCCCACCATATTTGTAGAGGTTACCATGATGGTTCCGGCTCGTTTTTTCATCAGATGAGGAGATTTGTCCAGGATCCTGAAAACAAAACGGCGTATGAATACCGGAAGTGCCAGGAAAAGCTTCATCGACTTGTAAACATCAGCGTCCTTTACATCTCTTGTTTTTTCATTAAGAATTTCGGATGAAATCTCCTGTATAGTTTTCCTGTTGGCAGCCCGAATAATCATGGCTACCACTTCGCTGTTACCTTCAACTTTGCGCTCTATGGTAGTACTGACATCTACATCTTTAAAAAGCACAATCTGATTCTTTCTGTTCCTGTAAGCGTGTAGTTTTTTATTGCTTTCAACGGCTCTGGCTGCGCAGTGAATAATATATCCGGTAAATGAAATGAATGCTTTCGTTTCCTTTTTGATCCTTTTAAGAGTTTCTCTGGCCCGGGTAATATCAACCTCAACCATAGAATGGATCATATTCTTACGTTTGGCAGCAGTGAGAAGATCTGTTGTTGCTTTACGAATATGCGGGAAAGGTTCGGTGGAATATGCGTTTTCGCTTCCGGTCATATTTTATCTTTTTTGCATTTTTCCCGTTAAGACTTTGTGTTCAGATATCAGGTCTGATATGTATTTTCAGATAATTGTCAAAATTAATGGTTTTATCAGAAGTTAAGAAACACAGATCAGGTTAATTACAGCAAACAAAACAAGATTATTTTGGCATGATACCTTCATAACTTTTTTCCTGAATTTTCGTATGCTTATACATAAAAAAGGTTGATTTACTATGGTTTTGATGAATATTTGACGGAACTATGCACTATAAACCACTGTATTTCACTTGCTTACATTAAGTAAAATGAAGATTATGATAGCGGTACAAATTAGCCCTATCATGCCAGGTTTAAAGCTCAGAATATGAAAAGATACAATCTATCTGTATTTTATGCTACCCGGGAGGTATGCAAGATTGCAAAAGAGGCATTTGACGGCCCGGGTAAGGAATGTTTTGCCCTTGGAAACGAAGATATCCTTAATAAGATCCCCGCTGATGAAACCAGCAATATAATTGTAATTGAGCTGAATGAAAAGCACCAGTCTGAGATCAAAACCATCCTGGAACAACTTGAAGAATATGAAAATGCTGTTTGTATTGCCATTGAGGCAGAAAATGAAACAATATATCAATACAGCCGCAATCCTCTCTTCCACCGCAATATGATCAAATATCCTTTTTCGGTGCGCGAATTCTCACTTTGCATCGAACTGGGCTTTGAAAGACAAAACCTGAAAATTCTGAAAAGGAAATCGCAATTGTTTTCTGAAGCGGTTGATCAAAGTGCCAACTCCATTGTAATAACCAACCCTAAAGGTGAAATAGAGTTTGTTAATCCGGCATTTGAAGAAGTTACCGGTTACACATTCAATGAGGTACTGGGGAAACATACGCGCATACTCAAATCGGGCCATCACAAGCAGGAGTTTTATGAAAAAATGTGGAAGATCATCAACATGGGTGTGAAATGGGAAGGAGAAATACTTAACCGTAGAAAAAACAAAGAGCTTTTCTGGGAAGAAGTTACCATAAGCCCTATTATCGATGATGCCGGGGAGATAAGGAATTTCCTTGCCATAAAGAATGATATTTCGCAACGCAAAAAAGCCCTGGAAGAACTTCAGTACAACAGGAAACTTCTGAAAGAGATCATGAACAGGGTGCCGCAATTCATATATGTGCGTGATTCCGAGGGCCGGTATCTTCTGGCCAACAAAGCCTTTGCAGAGCATCGGGGAAAAGATCCGGAAGATATTATCGGTTTGACAGAAATGGAAATTTCTACCGATAAGGCACGCATTGAAAAGATGATTGAAGAGGACAAGCTGATATTTGAGCAAGGCAAAGAAGTATTGGGCGAAGAGGTGATTTACGATCCGGTACAAAAAAGAGACCGTCATTTTCAATACACAAAAGTACCCTTCCAGCTGCCCGATTCAAAAACATCTGCTCTGCTTGCAGTCTGGAATTGTGTAACCGAGCAAAAAACCATTGAAAATGAATTGCGCGATGCCCGCGAGCGGTTGCTCGATGCACAGGAACTGGGTGGATTTGGCAACTGGTTGGTTGATTTTGAAAACGAAAAAGCAGTGTGGACCGAACAGGTTTACCACCAGTATGGTCTTGACCCCAAATCTGAAGCACCCTTTGCAGGTGACTTCTACAAACACGTTCATCCTGATGACAAGCAAGGGATCATTGATGCTATAGAAAAAGCACGGATTAAAGGATTTGCAAAATATGAATGCCGGGCCATTAAACCCGATAATGAGATTACCTATATTGAAGCCACAGTAAAACCCATCATCAGAAATGATAAGATCACCGGTTTCTTTGGTACATCCTTTGACATTACATCACGCAAAACCTACGAGGAGGAAATCATGGCTGCGCGTAAGGAGGCTATTGCAGCGGCAAAAGCAAAATCCGATTTCCTTTCAGTAATGAGCCATGAAATACGTACACCGCTGAATGCCATCATTGTTATGGCCGATATGCTGCTCAATGAGATTGAAGATCCTGTACATAAAGAAAATATTGAAATTCTGAACTTCTCTGCTCGCGATCTTCTGAGTTTGGTAAATGATATCCTTGACTATTCAAAAATTGAAGCTGGAAAGCTGGAGCTGGAAAGCATACCGATACATACCAAAGATTATCTGAAAAAGATCGTTAACACCAACTCTATGCGTGCCCAGGAAAAGGGCATAAAACTGGAATTGGATTATGATGAAAGTATTCCTGATGAGATCATCGGCGATCCGCTAAGATTGGGGCAGATACTGAAAAATCTGATATCCAATGCCATTAAATTTACCGAAAAGGGCGGTGTTAAGCTTATTGTGAAACAGGTGAGCCGTGATGAAGAAAACAGTAAGATCTACTTCGGTATACAAGATACAGGAATTGGAATTCAGCCCGACAAAATTGATTCACTGTTTGAGGTATTTACACAGGCCAGCTCCGAAACTTCACGAAAATACGGAGGCACCGGACTGGGTCTTGCCATAGTAAAAAGCTTACTGTTTATGCACAACAGCCGCATTACGGTTGAAAGCAAACCCGAAGAAGGCTCACTGTTCTATTTTGAAATTGATTTTCCCTACAAAAAAACAAAACCCGTTATCGAGGAGAAAGTTCCTGAAAAACTTGACAGCCTTAGCCTGAAAGATTATAATATAATGCTTGTGGAAGACAATGTGATGAACATCATGGTTGCCAAAAAGATATTTGACAAGTGGGAATGCAAACTTAATATTGCAGAAGACGGCTATATTGCCATGCAAAAAGCCACCAGACATGATTTTGACATCATTCTGATGGACCTGCAAATGCCGGGAATCGATGGTTTTGAAACCACCCGCAAGTTGCGAAAATTATCTGATTACTACTCAAAAGTGCCCATATTTGCACTCACTGCCGCAGCACCCGAGGAGGTGCGTGAAAAAGTTACCGAAGCCGGTATGAATGAAATGATTACCAAACCATTCAACCCAAAACAACTGTATAGCATCATTAAATCATACCTGCCTGAACCCAGAAGCAATAAGCACATCGCACCTGCATTTGTACCTGAAAGGAATACACAGGCATCGGAAAACGATATCAATATTGAAATCCTGGTGAAGCTGAGTACAATTTTACGAAAGGATAATTCGAACAAAGCAATATCCTATATGGAAAATGTGGCCCGCGATAAATCGGTATTACTGGAAAAGAGCGGACTGGTTGAGATCATTGAAACCATTAATTCGATTATTCGCATCAACAAAAGCTACATCAATAATAAAAATGTTTTGTTGCGCGAAATGATGTCAGATTTGAAAAAGTCTCTTGATGCACTGAAAGTCAAATATGAAGGCGACGATTGATCAGTCGAGCCCGTTCTCAACGGCAAAATTTACCAGGGCAGCAAGGTTTTTGATCTCCAGTTTTTTGAGTAGGTTTTTACGGTGATTGTTCACTGTATGAAAACTCAGGTTGAATTTTTCTGCAATTTCCCGGGTTTTGTATCCCCCTGCAAAGTATTTCAGGATTTCCCGCTCACGTGGAGTGATCTTAGCAATTACGTCCTTATTCAACTCTCTGAGTTTTTCACGCGATAACATCCTTATATTTTTATTGTAGGTAAACTGGCTGGTAAAGTCAATGGACACTCCAACAACTTCAAAAATTGATTCATCTGTTGTCCGGCGGAAAATATTTGCTACAGTGCACAACCATAAATAATTGTTGTTTACATCCCTGAACTTGAACAGGGCAGTAAAACTTGCCGATTTATTATGGCGGAAAAAATTGCGCATCTCGCGCAGCACATCGCGGTCATCAGGATGGTAAACATCCAACATCTCCTGTTCCGGTATACTTCGGGTGGTTTTTTGGTATCCCAGAATTTTATTAAATGCATTGTTTACCCAAAGCATCTTGTAATCGATTAAATCAAATACAAAAACAATGGCATTTAAATTCGAGAAAACCTTTTCATAAAATAATAACCTTTCTTTATTTTTTTTATATTTTTCCGGAAGACTTTGCGTAATGCTTTTGTTAACCATATTGTAACCAATTTTTGCTGGTGTATATTTTTTAGCCTTCAAAAATAGATCATTTCATTATTCTTAAAAAATAAAACTACCAGTTTACCCCTTATTACATTATTACATTTAAAACAAAATATGAAGAAATTTGGTTAGGTTTGCATCCATTATTCAAATCAAATTTCGTAAAATGAATCTGAAACTGTTTTCTTATATAAGCTTTCCGGCCATTTTTCTGATTTTCCTGATTTCATGTGGCAGCAATGGTTCGGGTAACAGTAGCGATAACGCTTCAAGTGCTGCCGCAAAAGATGCATCAGAAGCAAAAATTTCCATACCTGTTTTTAATACCGATTCGGCTTATTTTTTTGTGGAAAAACAGGTTTCTTTCGGGCCCCGGGTTCCTAATACACCTGAACATGTAGCTTGCGGCGACTGGCTGCAATCTTCACTTGAACGATTTGCTGATACCGTGTATGTACAACCCGCAAGGGTAAGAGCATGGGATGGCACAATTTTGAATATCCGCAACTTCATCGGAAGTTTTCAACCTGAAAATAACCGTCGGATTCTGCTATGCGCTCACTGGGATACCCGCCCCTGGGCCGACCATGATCCTGACCCTGCCAATCAGTTTTCAACCTTTGACGGTGCCAACGATGGTGCCGGCAGTGTGGGAGTATTACTTGAAATTGCCCGTTTACTGAGCAAAAACCAGCCCGACATTGGCATCGATATCATTTTCTTTGATGCAGAAGATTATGGTCAGCATGATCAGCATCAGGGGGTTGATCGCGACACCTGGGCACTGGGAAGCCAGCATTGGTCGCGCACACCCCATCGCCCCGATTATAACGCCCGCTATGGTATCCTTCTTGATATGGTGGGAGCCTACAATGCCACCTTCCGCCATGAAGGTTATTCAATGCTTTATGCGCCGCATATTGTGCGTAAGGTTTGGCAAATAGCAAGACAGGAAGGATTCGGCCACTTCTTTATTAATGATGAAGGCGGACATATCATGGATGATCATTATTACATCAATACCATCCGGAATATTCCAGTAATCAATATTATTGATCAGCGACTCGATACACCCCATGGATTTTTCCCTTACTGGCATACCGTAAAGGACAATATGGATGCCATTGACCCCAATACACTCCATGCGGTGGGCACAACAGTATTGAGGGTAATCTTTGAAGAGTAAAAAAACTCTTTTACAGGTTATTTGCCAGGTTAGCAAGCTCTGAGCGTTCTCCTTTTTCCAGTTTCACATGCGCATACAGCTTATTTCCTTTAACCCTGTCAATAAGATAGGATAGCCCATTACTCTGTGCATCAAGGTAAGGAGTATCGATCTGGAAAATATCACCGGTAAATATCATTTTTGTATTCTCTCCGGCACGGGTAATAATTGTCTTGATCTCGTGTGGGGTAAGGTTCTGTGCCTCATCAATAATAAAAATAATATTGGAAAGGCTGCGCCCCCTTATATAAGCCAGCGGAGAAACCACAATACGCTCATTCTCCAAAGCCTCAGTAATATTCTTGAACTCTTTGTCCTTTTCCCGGTATTGCGAATGGATAAATTTCAAATTATCGTAAAGCGGTTCCATGTAGGGGCTAACCTTTGATGCCACATCACCAGGCAGAAAACCTATATCGCGGTTGGATAGCGGAATAATTGGTCTTGCCACGAAAAGCTGTTCAAATTCGCGACGCTGTTCCAGAGCCCCGGCCAGCGCGAGCAAGGTTTTCCCGGTACCTGCTATTCCCTGAAGAGTAACCAGCTTAACTTCAGGATTCAGAATTGCATGCAACGCAAATACCTGTTCGGCATTGCGCGGAGTAATCTTTTGCACAGTTCGCTTATCAATAGGTTCTATATGCCCGGTTAAGGGATTAAAGAAAGCAAGTACAGAATTGCTGTGGTTTTTAATGATAAGATACTGATTAGGTTTTAAATCATTCAAATCAAGATCGGCCGGTTCGCAAAACCCTGCTTCATAAATCTGTGTAATGATCTGGGAATCGACATTGGTTATCTCCATCTTACCCGAGTATAACTCGTCAACATTTTTTACCTTGCCTGTTTCAAAATCTTCAGCAGCAATATTGAGCGATTTTGCTTTTAACCTGAGGTTGATATCCTTCGACACCAACACAACTTTCCTGTCAGGATTTTCACGAGCCAGGTAGAGTGCTGTATTCAGTATTCGATGGTCGGGTTTATCTTCACCAAATACAAGGGTTGCATCCAGCCCGTTGGGTTTGTTCATTACCACGCGTATGCGTCCGCCTTTCGGGTTGCTCAGGGGCACCCATTCCTGCAAAGGCGTTGCCCTGGAAAGTTTGTCAAGGATTCGTGCAAATTCACGGGCCTCAAAATTCTTGGTGTCATTCCCTTTCTTAAACTGATCTACTTCTTCGAGCACGGTAATGGGCACTGCCACGTCATTATCTTCAAAATCAAGGATGGCTCCATGATTATAAAGAATTACAGAAGTATCAATAACGAAGATTTTTGTGCTTGACTGGTTTTTTCTGGTTGTTTTTGACTTTTTTTCGGATACCCCCCGTGATGTAGATTTTTTAACGGTTGTCCTTTTTTCCATATTCGTATTAGTGTTATTAGTGTAACTGTTCAGCCAGGGCAAACCATTTAAGGCAAAGGACTTTATACTTGTGCGCCGTTTTGCTGTAAAAGCAATAAGTTGCCCTGCATTGAAAAGAACGAAATAATTTTATGTAGCTGAGCGTTTAAAATTATAGAAGATTTAGGCATCCTGAACATTTTGCAGAAAATGTTATCAACCTGTTTTTGTTAATATCTTTGATGTTTTTGGTTATAACACGCTGATTTTCTAAGAATTAATCCTAAACAAAACATTTGTAAGAAAAAACGGTATTTTTAAAAAACCGTACTTTTATTTAGATACCCGTTTTTATTTGGTCAATCAGATACGGCATCAGGTAAGATACTTTCGCATATGAGAGGAATAAAAGCAGTGATAATATATTTAATAAATACAACCTGGTATTGTAAAGCTTTTTTTAAAAATATTCATATTGGTTTTTATATTTCATTTTTTTTGTATTTTAGCAGCCTGAAAAACTAAGGAAATCGCGGATAAAACACACAAGATTAGGGAGAGATGGCCGAGTGGTCGAAGGCGCACGCCTGGAAAGTGTGTATACCTCACAAGGGTATCGAGGGTTCGAATCCCTCTCTCTCCGCAAGATTCAGCAGATTAAACAATCAATTATAAATTAAACCTTTGCAATAATTAATTACAGTCAAAACAAAACCAATAGAATTTATTATGAAAAAATTATTTGTCTTTTTGACCATGGCCGGGATGCTTACTTTCGGATTCAACGCCAAAGTACAAGCTCAGGACGAACAGGAGCCTGAAACTGAAGTTATTGAAACTGAAGATACAATAGCTGTTGAAGAAGAAGAAATGTCTCCCGCAGACGCAATGTTTGCCGAAGAAGCTGAAGCCGAGGAGGAAGAAGCTGATCAAACTTTCCACTACGTATTAAAGGAAAGATTTATTGAAGGTGACGCCCGCTTTATGGGTATTGTGCTTCTTACTTTGATTATTGGTTTGGCATTGTGTATTGAGAGGATCATTTATTTGAATCTCGCAAGCACCAACACAACAAAACTGCTTAACAATGTTGAGGATGCACTCAAAAGTGGTGGCGTTGATTCAGCCAAAGAGGTTTGCAAAAACACCCGTGGCCCTGTTGCCAGTATCTTCTATCAGGCGCTGGACCGTTACAATGAAGGAATGGAAGTAGTTGAAAAATCCGTTGTTTCTTACGGTAGTGTGCAAATGGGTCGTTTGGAAATGAACCTCACCTGGATATCATTGTTTATCGCCATTGCTCCTATGCTTGGATTCATGGGTACGGTAATCGGTATGATTTCAGCGTTTGACGCCATTGCACAAGCCGGAGATATTTCTCCCACAATTGTTGCAGACGGTATTAAGGTAGCACTTCTTACAACGGTATTCGGTCTTATCGTAGCAGTTGTTCTACAGATCTTCTACAATTATATCGTATCAAAAATTGATACTATCGTAAACGGTATGGAAGATGCTACTGTAAGCTTTATGGATATCCTTATTAAGTATAACAAATAAAAAACCAGTCTTATGAATGACGCACTTATAAACATCGGACTCATTGCTGGATATATCCTATTAGGCCTTGCAGCATTGTTTGCCGTTGGTTTCTCAATATTTCATCTGATAGCAAATTTTAAAAAAGCCAAAGGTGCGCTCGTTGGTATGGTAGTACTATTGGTTATCTTTCTGATAGGTTATTCAATCTCAACCAGTGAAGCATATACCCAAGTGGCAATACCTGTAGGTGAAGTCGCTTCCAAAATCATTGGTGGTGGAATCAATACAACCTTTATGCTTATTGGCCTTGCCATCGTAGCAGCAGTATTTACCGAAGTGTATAAATTATTCAGATAAAATAAAAACTAAGGAGAACACTCTATGGCTAGAATGAATCCCGAAATCAATGCCGGTTCAATGGCGGATATTGCCTTCCTGCTCCTGGTTTTTTTCCTTGTAACAACTACAAAGGATGTTGATACAGGATTACGGAGGCTGTTACCCCCGCCCATCGACCCCAGTGCACCCGAACCACCTCCGGTGAGGGAACGCAATGTATTGGTCGTTCTTGTTGATATGAACGACAGGTTGCTGGTGCGCGGCGAACCAGGCAATATAAGAACACTACGTGAAGAAACAAAAAACTTCATAACCAACCCCACCAACGATCCAAACATGCCCGCAAAATTCATGGATGAGATCGAAAACCTGGGTGAGGTAGAAAGGTCAAGAGGTGTTGTCTCACTACAGAATGACCGGGGTACATCCTACGAAATGTACATTTCCGTTCAAAATGAACTGGCAGCAGCCTTTAATGACATAAGGAACGATCTTGCTCAGGAAAAATTCGGAGTAAGGTTTGATCAGCTTACTGATCCAGACCTGATCGAAGCCATCCGGAGGGCCGTTCCGCTGGCAATTTCAGAAGCAGAACCTAAAGATATAGGAGGCAGATAATGATAAAAGGTAGATTTAAGCAAGATAGCGCACCAAAGTCGCAGAAGATCAATACAGCATCTTTACCCGACATTATTTTTATGCTCCTGTTCTTCTTCATGGTTACTACAACCATGCGCGAAACAACACTGTTTGTGAAGAATACTCTTCCCTCTGCTACAGAGATTCAAAAACTGGAACGCAAATCACTGGTGAGCTTTATATATATTGGCGCGCCTATCCAGACAAATATTTTTGGTACCGAGCCACGGATTCAGCTCAACGATGCTTTTGCAAATATTAACGAGATTGCATCTTTTATTGAAGCTGAAAGGCAGGCAAGACCAGAAGCCGAAAGGCCCCTGATGATCACATCAATGAAAATTGATAAAGAAACAAAAATGGGTATTGTTACCGATGTGAAACAGGAACTCAGGCTTGTAAATGCTCTGAATATTAATTACTCTACAATTCGTGGAGAAGTGAGATAAGAACCATTTTTAACTTTTCATACATACTTAAAAGCCCTGCAAAAATCCTGCAGGGCTTTTTAATTTATAGCTCTTCAAATTTGTAGATTTATTTTCTTTTAAAAATCCTTTCTCTTATCCCTATTCCTTTGGGCTGAACAGGTATACCGAAATAACCATCTTTTGAACTTTTAATTTCTTCAATGGTATAAAAAGCATGGGGGTTATACTGGTTTATTGCATTAATAACCCTTGGAATATTTTTCCGTTTTGTAATGGTGAAAATGATTTTAACCTTTGACCCCATCGATCCTTCAGCATCAACCACCGTAACACCGAAGTTCATATCGCGCAGATGGGTAATAAGTTCGGATGTGTCCTTTTTTGGAACTACTCTTATAAGCACAGTACCAAGCGAAAGTTTCTCTTCGATGAGAATACCAATGTAATTACCCATAGCAAAACCTGCTCCATAGGCAATATATGACATAGGATTATTAAGCTGCTTCATTACCTGGGCCACAGCAAGCAACCATATAATTACCTCAAAAAAACCCAGAAAGGGAGCCAGATTCTTTAATCCCTTGGAAACAAAAATGACCCGTAATGTTCCTATGCTTTGATCCAGTATTCGGGAAGAGAAAATTAAGAGTGGCAAAATAATCCAAATCCACCAGAATGAATCGAAAAAGGCTGAATTTTCCATCAATAAGAAAAATATTTAGAATTTAAAAAGTTAATAATAGACATATTCCTGCCGAAGAGTATAGTTTTTTGATAAACCCCTGCCATCACCATGTATAAAAACCTTTGATGATAGCAACATGTTGTGTTCATTATACATACGGCTGACTTTTCCGACAAGTTCACCATTTCGGTTAAACTCCTCCTGCTGAATAATATTGCCCTTCCCGTCAAAAGTAAAATTGATAGTGCTTTTACGGGCAGTGGTTTCTTCCACAACCTGTACAATCTTTTTTTCGGAATCCTCTTTCATTTGCACCTTTTCAACCAGTTGTCCTGCATCATTATAGGTAAGTACCTGTTTTTGGTTTCCCGATGGATAGTATTCTATCTCTTTCTTTGATGAATCGCCCGCTGAGCCATCGTATTCTTCAACTTCAATAATGTTACCCTTGTCATCGTAACGGGTATTTTTCTCTGATAAAACATCTCCATCGGCATCTTGCATGAGCATCTGGGTAATATTGTCACCAACCCATGTGAATTGTTCTATACTTTCCAGGTCGCCATCCGGGTCAACTGTTTCCTTTTTTATAAGTTTTCCCTTATCGTCATAGAAAAAAGTAACGGTATCAAAAGTTTCATCCATATAATGATGAAGTTCCCTTAAAATTTTTCCCTTATCATCAACTTCCCAGGTTTTATGCACTGCAATTATACCATCCTCTTCCTGAAGAATCTCTTCAATAAGAAATCCTGATTCATTGTATTTATAGATGTATTCCTGCATCAGCCCTCCCCGGGCATTGTATTGCTTTTCATTTATCACCTTTCCATCTTCATTGAACACGGTTTTTGAGAAAAGATATTCAAGCTCTTCCAGTTCATCATCGCTGGCCGACTTTAAAACCAGATCTTTCTTAAATACAAGACTTTCTTTGATTCTCTGTTGCGACATATTATGACTTTTTTAGACTATTTTATTGTACGGGCAAAGATAAATAAAGCAAAATTAATATATATTTACCCACTCATTATCCAATACCTATTATTATAAAAAAAAAGTAAATCCTGATCTATGAACAAAAAAAGCACTTATTTATTCATTTTGTTTGCAATACCTGTTATTATGGTTCAATGTAAACAAGACCGTCAAATCAATTATCCTGAAACAAGGATGGACGATGTAACCGACAACTATTTCGGTGTGGAAGTTGCCGATCCTTTCAGATGGCTGGAAGATGACAACTCAGAAGAAACCAAAGCCTGGGTAAAAGCCCAGAATGAAATTACTTTCGGATATCTGGAGAAAATTCCTTTTCGCCAGGATATAAATGAAAGACTAACATCATTGTGGAACTACGAAAGGTATGGAACGCCATGGCGAGAGGGTGATTACTATTTCTATTTTAAAAACGACGGAACCCAAAACCAGAGTGTTTTGTACGTGCGTGAAGGCATTGATGGAGAACCGCGTGTGTTCCTTGACCCCAATGAAATGTCAGACGAAGGTATTATTTCTTTGAGCCGTTTGAGTGTTTCAAAAGACGGTAAGTATATGGCTTACAGTATTTCAAAAGGAGGATCAGACTGGAATGAGATCTTCGTAAAAGAGATTGAAACCGGAGAAATGCTGGATGACCATGTAAAATGGGTAAAATTCAGCGGAATTTCGTGGCAGGGAGATGGTTTTTATTACAGCCGGTATGATGAACCTGTCCCTGGCGAAGAACTATCCGGATCGAACGAATTTCAGAAAGTGTATTATCACAAGCTTGGAACACCCCAGGAAGAAGATCTTCTGATTTATTATAACCCCAACTATCCGAAGCGCAATTATGGTGGGGGTACCACTGAAGATGAGCGGTTTGTTATTCTTAGCGAATCACAAAGCACCAGCGGAAATGCCATATACATAAAAGATAATACTCAACCCGGTGGCGATTTCAAAAAAATCATTGACGGTTTTGAATTCACCAACAGTGTTATTGACCATGTTGACGGCCGGCTACTGTTACTTACCAACCATTCTGCTCCTCGTTACAGATTGGTATCCATTGATCCGCAAAGGCCTGATCCGACAAACTGGAAAGAGATCATACCCGAGAATGAAAATGTGCTCAGGTCAATAAGATTGATAGGAGGAAAAATCATAAGCGTATACCTTGTGGATGCCCACAGCAAAGCATATGTTCATGAAATGAACGGAACGCAGATTGCTGAAATTGATTTCCCCGTACCAGGTACAGTAGGCGGTTTCAGTGGTAAAAAGGATGATGATATCGCTTTTTTCAGTTTCACATCATTTACATATCCGTCAACAATTTTCAAGTTTGATATTGCAGAAAATGAATATGAACCTTACTTTACATCCGATGTTGATTTTCAGCCCGAAGAATATGAAACAAAACAGATATTCTATACAAGCAAAGACGGTACACAGGTTCCTATGTTCATTGTGTATAAAAAAGGAATGGAATTAAATGGTGATAACCCTACCCTGCTTTATGGCTATGGTGGTTTTAATTCAAGTTTAACTCCGAATTTCAGTATTTCGCGCTTAATCCTGCTGGAAAATAACGGTATATATGCCATGGCAAATATAAGGGGTGGCGGCGAATACGGACGTGAATGGCATGAAGCAGGAAAACAACTAAACCGGCAAAATGTATTTGATGATTTCATTGCCGCCGCCGAATATCTTATTGGTCAGGGCTATACAAGTTCAGAAAAGCTGGCCATACAAGGTGGTTCAAATGGCGGACTCCTGGTAGGTGCTGCCATGACACAACGCCCCGATCTGTTTAAAGTGGCCCTGCCGGCAGTGGGAGTAATGGATATGTTACGTTATCATCTCTTCACCATCGGATGGGCATGGGCCGACGACTATGGTACCAGCAATGAAGAGGAGCACTTCCATAACTTATACTCTTATTCGCCGCTGCACAATATCAGCGAAGGGGTAAATTATCCTGCAACATTGGTTACTACAGCTGATCATGACGACAGAGTAGTGCCGGCACACAGTTTTAAATTTATTTCCGAACTGCAACGTAAACATGAAGGAGTAAATCCGGTCCTTATCAGGGTAGATGTAGATGCAGGCCATGGAGCAGGAAAACCCATGTCGAAGATCATTGAAGAGCAAACAGATATATGGTCGTTTGTTTTTTACAACATGCAGGTTACTCCTGAATATTAGATATTCTTTAAGGCTCAAAAAAAACAGGAGGATGTCTTAAAAATCATGACATCCTCCTGTTTTTCTTTTTAATCAATCTGCTTTGATTACCGCACTATGGTCATTTCCTCAATGAGATGATTTGCACCGGCAAATTTTTCAATAACAAAAAGGATGTAACGGGCATCCACGTTAATGCATCGTTGCGTTTCGTGCTCAAAAAGGATATCACCACTCATCGCTTCCCAGTTTCCGTCAAAAGCCAGTCCGATGAGGTTACCCTCTCCGTCTAGTACCGGACTTCCTGAGTTACCACCGGTAATATCGTTATTGGAAATAAAGTTTACGATCATTGTATCATCTGTTCCATACTCACCAAAATCCTTGTCTCTGATAAGATCAATCAATTCATCGTGTACCACAAATTCATGATGATCGGGGTCTCTCTTTTCAATGATACCATTTACAGTAGTAACATAATCGTAATAAACAGCATCGGCAGGATGATAACCCCCTACAAAACCGTATGTAAACCGCATGGTACTGTTGGCATCGGGATAAAACAATCCGTCGGGGTTCATTTCCCTTAGTCCGCGGATAAAATACCGGTTGGCATTGACAAGCATATCATCATATTGTGCCATTTGTTGCTGAATGCCGTTATGATTTTCAAACATTTCAATTGCCATGCGATACACCCAATCACGCTGAAGTGACTTTAAGGATGGTTTGGCAAGAAAATTCTTCAGATTATCTGCATTGGCAAATATTGATTTTTTATAAACATCCTGTGCAAACTTTTCATAATCACCTTTGAACCGTTTTTCAACTTCATTCATGATTTCAGGCCTAAGCTGATCAGGCACTTCACGGTTATAGATTTTCATCATGGCAGCCCACAATCTTCTGTCGACATTTTCGTCATAGTTACGATATAATCTTTCAACAGAAGCCTGCAGCTTTTCAATTTCTTCCTGTATCTCCTGCTGCCCTGCATCTTCATCAAGTAACCTTTCAAGGGTTCTGTAACTAAGGGCAGTGCGTATTACTTCGGGTCCGGTTAAAACAGCTTCAAAAAAAATGTAATTATGTGAATGAAAACCTTCATATCCATTGTAGGCATCTTCGAACATCGTTAAAACATTGCCATAAGTTTCCTTTCGTGATGCATCCTGCTCTACCCATGCCCTGAAATCATCTTCGAGTTCTTTTTTGGTATCAGCCACATTGAGTCGTTTCAGTGCATTGCTCTTTCCTATAAAATTTTTCCAGTAGTTAGAAATACCGGATTGTTTTGATGCATATTTGATCCTTACTTCATCGCTTGATGCCATGGCTTCTTCAATGATATCGAGTTTTTTGCGACGTATCTCAATACGGATAGGAAACTCATTTTCCAGTTTATAACCGATACCCATAGAAGTAAGATATCTTTCGGTTGAACCGGGGAAACCCAAAATCATTGCAAAATCTCCTTCCTTTACTCCTCTTATTGAAACAGGTAAATGATGTCTGGGTTTGAGGGGTACATTATCGGGAGAATATGCTGCGGGGGAACCATCAGGAGCTGTATATACCCTAAAGAGAGCAAAGTCGCCGGTATGGCGCGGCCACATCCAGTTATCTGTATCTCCACCAAATTTTCCAATTGCTGAAGGTGGAGCACCCACCATTCTTACATCATTAAACCTTTCATAAACGAAAAGGTAATATTCATTGCCTGCAAACATCGACCTCACATTGGCCTGGTAATGGGTTTCTTCGGTTGCTTCACTAACCAAACGATTGCTAACCCGCCTTACCACATTATCTCTTTCCCTGCGATCCATATCATCGGTAAGTTCAGCCATTATTTCATCGGTTACATCTGTTACACTAATGAGAAAGCTCACAAACAAACCGGGGTTGGGCAGCTCTTCCTCCTTTGTCATTGCCCAGAATCCATCGGTAAGATAATCATTTTCAGGTGAACTATGTGACTGTATACGTCCATATCCACAATGGTGATTAGTAAGTACAAGCCCCTGATCAGAAATGATCTCAGCCGTACAACCGCCGCCAAAACTCACAATGGCATCCTTGATACTGGATTGATTAATACTGAAAATCTGTTCTGGAGTGAGCTTTAAACCCATTTCCTGCATCTCTTCGTGCAGCAAACGATCAATCATGAAAGGAAGCCACATCCCTTCATCAGCCTGCGTGCGGGGAATAAATCCCAACAAAACTGCAAAAATTAATACTGCTGTTTTTTTATTCATGTTGCTATAAAATTTGATAGATAAAGTAATTAAAACTGTTAATTATGATGGTTAAAAAATTTCCTAAACATACTCTTCACCCTTGAATAGTTTTATGTCATTTACAAACTTACGGATATGTTGTTCCTGCGATTTTTTACAAATTAAAAGCGCACTGTCAGATTCCGAAACAATATAATCATCGAGCCCTTGCAGGATTACGATCTTTTCCTCTGGCACGTTTACAATACAATTGTTGGTATCATACATCATAACATTCGCTCCCATCACTGCATTGTTGTTTTCATCTTTCTTTCTTACCTCATACAATGAGCCCCAGGTTCCCAGATCTGACCATCCGAAGTCAGAAATAAAAACAAACACATTCTCAGCTTTCTCCATGATGGCATAGTCAATTGATATACTTTTGCATGAAGGATATGCTTTTTCAATGTAAGGAGATTCATCAGGAGTATTGTATAACCCTATTCCTTTCTGAAAAACATAACTGATCTCAGGCTGGAATTTCTCAAAAGCTTCAATAATGGCTTTGCACGACCATATAAATATTCCCGAATTCCAAAGGAAATCGCCACTTTGCAGGAAAGACTTTGCCAACTCTTCGTCCGGTTTTTCAGTAAAAGTCTTCACTTTTCTCAATAAATCACTTTGGCCGTATCGCGACCCGGCTACATACTGAATGTATCCGTAGCCTGTATCGGGCCGTGATGGCTTGATGCCAAGGGTATAAAAGTTTTTTTCATCGCGTGCAGCATCCATAGCAAGGCTGATGATATCGCAAAAAGCATCTTCTTTCATGATAATATGATCAGATGGAGCAACTACCATACGTGCATCCGGATTCAAATCATAAATTTTGTAAGCAGCATAAGCGATACAGGGCGCTGTATTTTTACGCGCCGGTTCGCAAACAACCTGTTCTTCTGCCATTTCATCCAGTTGTTCAAGTACCAGATCCTTGTAAATTTTATTGGTAACCACATAAATGTTTTCGGGCCTGCAAACTTTTACAAAACGGTCATAAGTTTGCTGGATCAAGGTATGTCCCGTACCCAGGATGTCAATAAACTGCTTGGGACGGCTGGTTTTGCTCATGGGCCAGAAACGTTCTCCCACACCACCGGCCATAATCACTACGTAATTGTTTTTGTCCATAATTATAAATTTTAAAAGGCAATCGGCTAATTTTTTCAGTTGCCTGACATATAATAAATTAAATACTTCCTGTTTTATACTCTCCCTTTACAGGAGTGATTGTTGCCATAGGATGAAACAAATATTTTCGTTTGTTATTCATACAGAGACAACGATATCTGGTACGAATTTTTTCTTCTTTTTTGAATATTTTTCCATTGCCAGCAACAAAATAAGAATTTTCAGGGATGTCCTCAATAAATACTTCAGAACCATTTTTAACATCATAATTTTTTAAAGCCTTCCAAAGTACCTGATCAGATGCGAAGGTGGCCTTTACATTGTTCGAGAAATCCGATATCGGTTTTACGAGGTCATCGGGCAGGATATTTTGAAATAAAAGCTGTTTTAGTATTGCTGAGAACTCTTGCTTCCACTGCAGTCCATGAGGGTTTATGCGGTTTCTGTATTTATTCCATACCAGCAGGTGTGCAAATTCATGAAGAAAAACCAGATAGAGAAACCACGGATTCAGATTGCCGTTTACAGTGATCCGGTGTGTACTGCTCTTTTTACCCGGGGGACGATAATCACCTAATTTGGTGGTTCTTTCGGTGGTAAATTTTAACTGAACGGCATACTTCGTAACATAACCTGCAACCTGATCGATGGTTTGGGCAGGAAAATACCGCATGAGAATTTCTTTATACCTGTTCTGCATCAGGATAATTCGTTTCTTCCGGAATTACAGGGTTTTCTTTGCTCCACTGCGGACAGTTGCATTTACGTCCGCGCAAAATAGAGCAAGATGAAAATACCATGCTGATTATAAAAATTACGATAATGTATTTATATTTCAACTCCCTGTTCATGTATAACATTGATTTTCATGCTCATAAACAGCATGCTGTGCTGTTTACTTATGCTACAAACCTACGGATTTTTTTTTAATTTATTAAGAGCAAAACCCTGATATAACAGGTACGATTGCCAAATAATCTAAAAAAATTGACTTAAATTCGCAAAATAGTTTTCAACAGTTTTATGAAATTATTCCAACACATAGGAAGTTATCTTTTACTGCTGGCAAGGATCTTACGCAAACCTCAAAATGCAAAGATCTATCGGCAAAAGATCATTATAGAAATGGACAATCTGGGACTGGAAAGCCTGGGTATAGTGGCCATTATTTCAGTATTTATGGGAGCTGTGGTAACCATTCAAACTGCTTTTAATACCGATCATCCCCTTCTTCCTATATATGCTGTTGGTTTTGCTACACGGCAATCAATCATCCTGGAGTTCTCTCCAACCATTATCAGCCTGATTCTTGCCGGTAAGGTTGGCTCGCGTATTGCTTCAGAAATTGGCACTATGCGTGTAACCGAGCAAATTGATGCTCTCGAGGTTATGGGAATAAATTCAGCTGGCTATCTTATTTTACCCAAAATCATAGCGAGCATGATTGTTAATCCCATGCTTGTGGTCATCAGTATTTTTCTTGGGGTACTTGGTGGCTGGATGGCTTCAGCCGTAACCAATGTGGTGCCGCTTAGCCATTACAGTTATGGAATTTTGTTTGAGTTTGCCCCTTACGATATTTTTTATGCATTGATAAAAACCGTAGTATTTGCATTTCTTATTGCTTCTATTTCCGGTTATTTCGGCTACAATACACGTGGTGGTGCCCTTGAAGTAGGCCATTCAAGCACAAAAGCAGTAGTTTTCAGCAGCATTTACATTATCTTCTTCAATCTCATTCTTACACAAATTCTCCTGGTATGATAGAAGTAAAGGATATAAAAAAATCGTTTGAAGAGCTGGAAGTACTCAAAGGAATCAACACCAGCTTTGAACAGGGGAAAACCAATCTGATCATTGGACAGAGCGGATCAGGAAAAACTGTCTTTCTCAAATGTCTTGTGGGTTTACTTGAGCCCGACTATGGAAGTGTATATTTTTCAGGGTTAAATTTCACTTCCATGAAAGGAAATGACCGAACCCGGATAAGAAAAAAAATGGGGGTACTTTTTCAGGGTAGTGCCCTGTTTGATTCACTAACCGTGGAAGAGAATGTGATTTTTCCTCTTGAGATGTTCAATAAGAACATGACCCGTAAAGAAAAAGTTGACAGGGCAAATTTTTGTCTTGACAGGGTAAATATTCAAAATGCTAACCACCTTTACCCTGCTGAGATAAGTGGTGGTATGAAAAAACGGGTGGCCATTGCCCGGGCCATTGCCAATAATCCTGATTTTCTTTTCTGTGACGAACCCAACTCAGGACTTGATCCGCAAACAGCTATTGTAATAGATCAGCTCATCAGTGAAATTACCAAAGAATTTCAGATCACTACGGTTATCAATACACATGACATGAACAGTGTGATGGAAATTGGTGATCATGTAATATTTCTTTATAAAGGGAAATTATGGTGGGAAGGCAAATCAGAAGAAATATTAACTACCGGCAACAAAGAGGTTGAAGATTTTGTTTACGCTTCTGAATTGGTCAAGAAACTCAAATAATTACGGGCATACCTTGAAAGTAGTCTCCTTGCTTATATTGTCTGCCTTAAAATTAATAACTTTGCAACTTCCTTTATTTCGCTATGATACTATTTATAAAACTCTTAAAAGAAAGTGCCTTTTTTGCCTGGGGAAGTGTGATCACCAATAAATTACGCACCTTTCTTACGCTTCTGGGTATTACCATAGGCATTTTTGCCATAATTTCTGTTTTCAGCGTGGTTGATGCGCTGGAGAGGGGAGTTCGCAGTTCAATCGCTTCACTTGGCGAAAATGTTATTTATATTCAGAAATGGCCCTGGGAATTTAGCAATGATTATCCATGGTGGAGATATATGAACAGGCCTACACCGCGTGTGAGTGAAATGGATGAACTCATGCGCCGCACACAGGTGCTCGAGTCAGTAGTTTTTACTTCAGGAACCAGTCGCACTGTTGAATACGGAAACCGGAGTATTGACGGGGTAGAAATTTTTTCCGTATCTCACGAATATGATAAAGTGCGCACTTTCGAAATTGAAACAGGAAGATACTTCTCACCCACAGAATCATTTAATGGTAGAAATGTAGCTATTATTGGTGCTGAAATTGCATCAAATCTTTTCAATGAAAATGATCCTACAGGTGAGAATATAAAAATATTTGGGCGGAATATTGAAGTAATAGGGGTGTTTGCCCAGGAAGGAGAAGATACATTTGGCAGTAGCCACGATGAAATGGTTATTTTACCGGTAAATTATATGAACTCCTTTATTGATGTAAACAATGACAGATATAACCCGGCCATTCTGGCCAAAGGGAAACCAGGTTTCAGTAATGAAGAAATCATAGATGAGCTAAGGGGGGCTATGCGTGGCATCAGACGCATTAAACCTGCTGCAGAAGATAATTTCGCACTCAACCAGTCAAGCCTGCTATCTACACAGTTTGACAGTCTGTTTACCATTATCAAAATAGCCGGTTGGATAATCGGAGGGTTTGCCATTCTGGTGGGCGGTTTTGGTATTGCCAACATAATGTTTGTTTCAGTGAAGGAAAGAACAAGCATTATTGGTATACAAAAGGCCCTTGGTGCTAAAAACTACTTTATTTTATTACAGTTTTTGGTTGAGGCCATATTTTTAAGTCTTATGGGTGGTATTTTAGGTTTGTTACTGGTATTAGGAATATCATGGATAGCATCACAAGGAACAGAGCTCAATTTACTACTCACCTACAGCAATATAATGCTGGGTATCAATGTGTCGGTAATTATTGGCCTGATAGCCGGATTTGTACCGGCATGGTCGGCTGCAAGGCTAGATCCTGTTGAAGCTATCCGAACCAATACATAAAAAATTTAATTGTTAGAGTTAATAAATAAAATACGGAAAGGAAAAAATGGAAAACAAAAAAGTAATTCTGGTAATTATGGATGGATGGGGTGAAGGAAAAGGTGATAAATCTGATATTATCACCAATGCCGATGTGCCCTTCACGAGAAGTTTAAAAGAGAAAGCAGCCTACAACACTCTGAAAACTTCGGGAAAAGATGTAGGTCTCCCAGAGGGTCAAATGGGTAACTCCGAAGTGGGCCATTTGAATATTGGAGCCGGAAGAGTGGTTTACCAGGACCTGGTTAAGATATCAAAAGCCATAGAAGATGGTACATTTCACGAAAATGAAACCCTTACCGAAGCATTTGAATATGCAAAGAAGGAAGGCAAGAAAGTGCATTTACTTGGCCTTGTTTCGGAAGGTGGAGTGCATTCAGCTATGGATCACCTTTTCGGACTTTGTGATGTAGCAAAAAAACACGATTTCAATAACCTGTTCATACATGCTTTCACCGACGGCCGCGATACCGACCCCAAAAGCGGGCTTGGTTATGTAGGAAAACTGGAAGATCACATAAATAAATCGGCAGGTACGGTTGCTTCGGTTTGCGGAAGGTATTACGCTATGGACCGCGATAAGCGATGGGAACGTATCAAACTAGCATATGATATGCTTGTAAAAGGTGAAGGTGAAAAATTTAAAGACAGTGCTTCAGCCATTCAAGCTTCATATGACGATGGTATTACTGATGAATTTATCAAACCCAAAGTAATTGTGGATGATAATAACATGCCACTGGCAACCATTGAAGAAGATGATGTGGTGATCTGTTTCAACTTCCGTACCGACCGGCTGCGCGAAATAACTGTAGTGCTTACCCAGAAAGATATGCCCGAGCACGATATGAAAACCATGCCGCTGCATTATCTCACCATGACCAAATACGATGACTCTTTCAAAAATGTGAAAATCATTTATGATAAGGATGATCTTAAAAATACCATGGGTGAGATTCTTGAAAAGCACAACAAGACGCAGCTACGCATCGCCGAAACGGAAAAATACCCGCATGTTACCTTTTTCTTCAGTGGTGGACGCGAAACTGAGTTTAAGGGAGAAGAACGTATTATGATCTCTTCGCCCAAAGTGGCCACATATGACCTGCAACCCGAGATGAGTGCCCCGGAAGTAAAAGATGCGGTAGTGGCTGAAATAAAAAAACAAAAATTTGATTTTATCTGCCTGAATTTTGCCAATGCTGATATGGTAGGGCACACCGGCATATACGAAGCCATTAAAAAAGCGGTGGAAACTGTTGATTCCTGCACCAAAGAAGTTACGGAAGCTGCTATAGATAACGGATACTCCGTTTTAATTACATCAGACCATGGCAATGCCGATTTTGCCTTTAATGAAGATGGTTCGCCCAATACGGCACATACTACCAATCCTGTTCCCCTATGGTTAATTGACAAGGATTACAAATCGCTAAAAGATCAGGGCAGACTGGCAGACCTGGCACCTACTATTTTGCATATGATGGGTGTAGAAAGACCGGAAGAAATGGACGGTAAGATTCTTGTATAATTTACACTGCCATATTAAATAAGAAAGGCTGCCTAACTCGGGCAGCCTTTTCTTTTCATGAAACATTTATAATTATTCATTTAGCTTTTCAACCAGTCTTTTAATCATCGGAAGCATGGTTTTAGGGTTTGTACTACTAAGTAAATTGTCATCCTCAACCCAATCCTTACCTTCATAATTTACTCCTGCGTTGATTAAATCATCTTTTATGGCAAAAAACCCGGTAACATTTCTTCCTCTCACAATACCGGCAGAAATAAGCAACCATGGTCCATGGCATATGGATGCAATGATCTTTCCCTTTTCATGATGGTCTTTTACAAACTTTACGATCTTTTCATCACGGCGCCATAAATCAGGTGCATAACCACCAGGGACTATCACCGCATCAAAAATTTCATCTTTCACTTCATCAAATGCTTTATCGGGCATAAAGCTTTGTCCACCCTTGCCTTGATATACTTTTTTCTCAGGTGCAACGGATACTACATCAAAACCTTCTTCTTTTAATCTCAGATAGGGATATTGAAACTCCGAGTCTTCCACCATCTTTTCAAGCAATACTATAACCTTTTTCATTGTTCTGTTTTTTATGGTTGAGAATTATTAGATTTTAAAGGTCAACCCATGAAAAACATAATTTTTTGATATGAATCAGGAGCAAAAAAGAACCCCGGGATTTTTTCAAATTCCGGGGCTACCAATCAACTAACCAAAACAACATGAAGAAAATTTAATTTCTTAAACAGTACTAAAACGTAAAACGAGGCAAATTGTTTTAAGAGTTCAAAAAAAAACGCATAATAAGGGAAATATTTTTCACTTAAACTTTAAAGTATTTTTGCCGGGATTAAACTTTTAGTGGATATATTTAAAAACAATGCCCGGCAATGAAATTCACTGCCGGGCATTTCGTATTGGTTTTAAGGGTGATTTTATCGTTTGTACAGATTATCTGATATATGTTTGCATATGTGTATCCTGACTAAATAAATTTCAGTTCTTTCAATGATTCATGTATCATTTCAAAGGTGCGTTCAATATCATTATCGAGTCCTACTGAAAAACGTATCAGACCTTCCGACATTCCCATTTCCCGCTGCAGTTCTTCAGGAACTTCACTTGATGTACTTTTGCCTGAGTTGCTGAACAATGTTTTAAAATAACCCAGGCTAACCGCCAGGTAACCCACTCCTTTTTCCTGCATTTTTTCCATGAGACGGCTTGCCTTTTCTGCTGTTTCCATATCAATGGCAATCATTCCTCCAAATCCAAAATCAGGATTCATGATTTTTTTCATGAGTTCATGCTGAGGATGCTCAGGCATACCCGGATAAATGAATTTCAATCCGATTTCTCTGAATTTTTCAGCCAGGTACATGGCATTATGGCTATGCTGTTTCATACGAATATGCAGCGTAAACAGGTTTTTACGAATGCTTGAAGAGCGCAGCGGATCAAGCACCGGCCCCAGCAACATGGCTGTACCGGTATTTACATCAGCAAGGTCATTGATAAACTGTTCATCAGCACATATGGCACCGGCAACGCAATCATTTTTTCCATTGATAAATTTGGTCATGCTGTAAACTACGATATGTGCACCCAGTTTTGCCGGTGCAAAAATCATGGGTGTAAAAGTATTATCTACCAATAGTTTAATACCATGATCATCGGCAATTTTTGCCAGTGCTTCAATATCACATATCTGCAGCAGCGGATTGGTCATGGTTTCTGTGTAGATAAGTGTTGTACTGGGCCTTATCGCATCCTTTATTTGCTGATGATTTGTAGGATCTACAAAAGTTACTTCGATCTGAAACTTTTTCAGGTAGTTGGCCAGGAAAGCAAAAGTACCACCATAAGTAGTAACACTCGAAACAATGTGTGAACCACAATTGCACAATTGAAGAATTGCTGAGGTTATAGCTGCCATTCCTGAAGCAGTAACCCATGCACTTTCGGTCCCTTCCATAGCTGCCAAAGCGTCTGCAAGGTAGCGGTTTGAAGGATTCCAGTGGCGTGAATATAAAAAACAACCTTCCTGTTCACCGTGGAAAGTATCAATCATAGTTTTTGCTTCCATAAAAGTATAGGTAGCTGAATCGGTTATGGAAGGATTTACATCGCCAAATTCTCCGAACTGTAAAAGATCCTGTATTTTGGTTGCCGGGTCAAATTTCATAATATGCGGATTTAAGGTGAATACTCAAATTTTTGTACTTTTTCTTACGATACAAAAATAATAATTTTGATACATAATAGCCTGAAAACAGAAAATCATTTAATAATTTTCAATTCATAGCTTACAATTTGATTAAATTTATGTTATTTTTGTAATATATTATAATCTATCATATCAGAAAAATGAACGGCAGCTATCAAATTGATAAAACAGACCATAAAATACTGGAAATATTAACCCGCAATGCACGTATGCCATTTCTGGAGGTTGCACGACTTTGTGGAATAAGCGGAGCAGCGGTACATCAACGGGTTCAGAAACTTATAGATGCCGGTATTATTAAAGGATCTCAGTTTAATCTTGATCCCCGCGGACTGGGTTATCAAACATGTGCATTTATTGGCATTCAAATCAACCTTAATGCAAACTCATCGCATGAGGAAGTATTTAAGAAAATAATGAAAATTCCTGAAATAGTTGAATGTCATCATATTTCCGGTAAATACTCTCTGTTTGCAAAGGTATTTACCAAAAATAATGAGCATCTTAAGAAAGTGATCGTGGAGCAAATACAATCCATCGTTGAGGTTACCAACACTGAAACTTTCATCTCACTTCAGGAAGGATTCACCAGGAATCTTCCTGTAAATATGGGTGATATCAACAGTTTCTGATTTTAAACTTTTTCAGGTAATTTCATCTTTTGCTTTTGGCCATAAGTTAACGTACGCCACAACCATTCCATGGGCCCGAATCGGTAATGCTTCAACCAATAGTGACTCCAGATTACCTGAACAATATATATAGCAACTGTAAGAATCATTCCCTGCCAGATATTCACCTGCCCGTATAACCCAAGCCCATAAGAAAAAAATATTGTTGTTGCAATAACGGATTGCATTAAGTAATTGGTAAGTGCCATACGTCCGGTTTTTGCAATTGCATCAGATAACTTCTTAAAATATCCTTTGTAAAAACAATGAACGATTAGTGAAATATAAACAAAGGTCATGGCTGGACCACCTGTTGCTGTGCCAAGAGTTACCCATAGAATTGGCCAGTCAAATACCACATACGAACTCTCGGCAGAAAAATGTGCAAGCGCCCAGTTGCCTGCAATTGCAAAAGGAAGACTGTAAAAGAATAGTTTTCTGAAGAAGTTTTTATTTGCTTCCAGATCTTCAAAAACCTTCTTTTTGGCAAGTGCAAGACCAATCAGGAACATGGCAAGTACATTTGGGAAAAAGAAAAACACTCCGGGAAGTATATTGGCATATTCCAACAGGCGCATTCTAACAATTTCAGTAAAGCTGCCACTTGTATAAACAGTCATTGCTCTTTCAATAATTACTTCCATATTACGCATACCTTGCTCAAAATTTGCTGCAATTTCATCACCAACATCAGGCAATGTGAGAGCAAATTGCATAAAAGCAACGAAAATCAATGTAAGTAAAACGGGTATCATGAAAATGGAAACCGCCCAGATTATCAGAGATCTAACAGATTTCTTTCTGAATAAAATCATTAAAAACCCAAAAAGAGCATAAAAAACCAGAATATCGCCGTACCAGAGTAATACAATATGTAAAATACCTATTGCCAATAGCCAGCCCAGTCTGCGTCTGAAAACCGGCAATACTGAATTCCCGTTTTCATCGGATTTCCTGAGAAAAAAATAAAAACCAATACCAAACAGCATTGAAAATAAGGTGTAAAACTTTCCTGTAAAGAAAAAGCTGATAATCCATGAAGCTGTTTCGTTGGCAGAATCTGTCCATAAAGCAAATTTGCCCATTTCAGTTACAAATGGAGCATTCATCAGAGGAATATTTACCATAAGAATTCCCAGCAGTGCAAAGCCGCGAAGCACATCCAGAATTTCAACCCTCTGATTTAATTGAAGGGGTTTGTAGTTTGAAGTCATCTCTTTCGAATTGTGTTTTACATCAGGTTACTTTAAGTTTGTCGTAATTGCGTAATATTTATTACACTCCGATAGCTTATTTTTATTGATGATATAATTTAAAAACTTGCAGTATTTCATTGTTTTATGTAATTTTCAGCCTGAGAAAACCATATTAAAGCCCCACTGATTATGCGAACAGTTTTTCAAATTATACCGGTATTTTTTTTGCTTTTCAGTTTTTGTTCATCTGAAGAGAGAGCTCATGAGATTAAGGTAATGACTTTTAATATAAGATTCGACAACATTAATGACAGTGCCAATGCCTGGCCCAACCGTATTCCCCTGGTTGAAAAATACATGAAGGAAGAAATGCCTGATATTGTGGGTATACAGGAAAGTCTGCACCACCAGATTGAAGATCTGCTGGGTATTATGCCCGGTTATGCCTATGTTGGTACAGGCCGGGATGACGGAGAAACAGGCGGTGAATTTTCTCCCATTTTTTACCGCACTGATGTATTTGAGTTGCTGGATCATTCTCAATTCTGGTTATCTGAAACCCCTGATGTTCCGGGAAGTATTGGTTGGGCTGCAGTACTGCCAAGGGTTGTAGCATGGGCAAAACTTATACACAGGAAAAGCGGTAAAGAACTTTTTGTTTTCAATTCACACTTCAGCCATGTAAGCGATGAAGCCCGTCGCAGAAGTATGCAGTTTCTCTCTGACCAGATTGAAGACATCGCAGGCGATAACAGAGTGATTGTAACAGGTGATTTTAATATTACAAAAGCTTCAGAGCTTTATTACGATATGCTTGAGCATTTTTCTGATCGAAACAGCTTACAAAATGCCGAACTTATTGCACGTAAAAGCTATACCGGTGAAGCATCTACATTCAATGGTTTTCGTGATGACATCGAGCCCAGGGTAATTGATTATATTTTTGTAGATGATAGCTTTATTGTTGAAGAATACACTATAGACAAAATAACGGATGGTGACATTTTTATTTCAGACCACTGGCCGGTGAAAGTGCAGTTGATAATGGAATAAAGCTTATATTAGCCATAGTATTACTTTTTTCAACTGCAGTAATCGCAGGCCGAAATTGAAAGATCTTTAAGGACTCCATAAACAAAGACCAGTTAACGGATAATGAAAAGAATATCCCATCTCTATATTTTACTGGTGCTCATACTTCTGGGCATTAACATTTCCTCTTATGCCTTTCAAAATGAAAACCCGGAAATTGTTCCGAGTTTAATAAATAATCTTGGGTTGAGCAACCAGAATTGGGCCATATCTCAGGACCCTGTAAGCAAGTACATCTGCTTTGCCAACTCTGAAGGACTTGTCATTTACAATGGTATTAGCTGGCAAATCCACAGTTTACCTGAGAACATGCCGATACGTTCAGTGTATGCCCACTCAAACGGTTGGATATTCACAGGTTCATTTGAAGAATTTGGTTACTGGATGTATGATCAAAACGGGAAAATATTTTATACCAGTCTATCTGAAGAGATTAATATTGAAAGTAACGACGAGATATGGAAAATCTATGAAAAAAATGGTATAATTTATTTCCAGTCATTTACATCGATATATTTTTATGACTTTGAAAAATCTGAAAAGATCACTGCCCCTTTTACCATGCTTTTCCTTCATAAAATTGAAGAACAGTTTGTAACCCAGATACTGGAGATAGGTTTATTCACATTTGAAAACAATGAATTTCAAATGATTCCAGGCAGCGAGATATTTGCCGATAAAAAAGTACATGCCATTATACCCTATAAAGATCAGCAATGGATGATATGTACTGATAATGATGGAATTTACATTTATGATCAGATAAAATTCCGGTATTTCAGTTCAGAAGCTACTGATTTTTTAAGGAGCTATACCTGCAATGCTGCTTTAAAGCTGAGTGAAAATGAGTTTGCTTTTGGAAGCATTTTAAACGGACTGATAATTACTGATATTGATGGCAATATCCAAAGAACATACAATACGGTCAGCGGACTGAAAAACAACACTGTTCTATCTCTGTTCCGGGATATTGATTCAAGCCTTTGGGTGGGTATGGATGAGGGGGTAAATTATATTGATTTACTTTCACCCTTTACCAGATATAAAACCCTTAACGGAGCTCCGGGGACAATATATGCTATGCTGACCTATCAGGATCATTTGTATATCGGTACAAATCATGGATTATTCAGAGCGTTTATCAGTAAAAAAGGCCATGTTTATAATTTTAATGATCTTGAGTTTATCCCGGGCAGTCACGGCCAGGTATGGACACTCGATCTCATTGAAGATCAAATCATTTGTGGACATAACGAAGGAACATTTCTGGTGAATAACGGAAGTCTGAAAAAAATTTCAGATATTACAGGGGGTTGGTCATATATTTTCCATAATGATCTTGTGCTGGGCGGAACTTATACCGGCATAATAGTAATGGATAAAGGCCCTGATGAAGAATGGCAGTTTCGCAACAAACTGGAAAATTTTACAGAACCCACAAGGTATCTTGAAGTCGATTATCTTGGTTATTTGTGGGCATCTCACCACCAAAAAGGTATTTATAAAATTGAACTTTCTGATGACCTGGCTGCTGCCGCTCATGTTGAATTTATTCCTGATATCGACGGTAGAAGCTATAACATAAAAGTAATTAAAATAAATAACCGTGTTGTTTTTGTTACTCCTGATGGCATTTACACATACGATTTTGTAAGGAATGAAATAATCCCATTCGATGCTCTTACAAGTAACCTTGGAGATTTCAGCAATGCTTCACATATTTCACATCACATTAAAAATAAATACTGGTTTATTAAAGAAGATAAACTGGCTCTTTTTGATATTGGTTTGGATTTTTCTGCAAACAAAGAATATGAAATTCATCAAATGAATATAAACCTTCCCCAACGACGAATACAGCCGGTAAAAATAGATCCTGATTTTATTCTTATCCCTAATCCCCAAAATTTTGATGCCTATAATTTAAGCTTATACAATGAGCGTGAACAATTCTCAAGACTTAATTTTCAGAAAATCATATTTTATAACCAACGTGACACTCTTTTCTTTTTTGATAAGGCCCCGAAGGATAAAATTAAATGGAATGTAAATAACCTTACAGTTCATTTTTCTGATCCTTCAATCTTTGAAAATCCCGGAAAAATTTATGAATATCGGATACCTGAGTTGGAGCAATCATGGCAAATTACCAATACAGGAACATTTACTTATCTGGATCTTAAACACGGCAGTTACACCCTGGAAATAAGAGATGATAACCAAAACATCATTCAAACAACCTTCTCCATAGCAAGGCCCTGGTATCTTTCATTTACAGCCTGGATAATATATTTATTTGCCTTATTGCTTATTGTATGGGGTCTGGTTGAGTTTTTCCGTTTTGAAATCCGAAGGCAAAAAGAACTTGTTGCAATGCAATTGAAAAAAAATGTGCTTGAGAAAGAACTGGATTATAAAAGTTATGAGCTCATGCTTACCATGCGGCACCTCCTTCTTAAGGATAATATGCTGAAAGACCTTGAAAAACAAATCAATTTCATAAGGGAACAATCATCAAAATACCCTGTAAAATTTATCAAAAACATGGAGAAGATCATTCACCAGGGTTTGGGAGCACAAAGTGCAGAGCTCGAAAATGCCATTAATAATCTTAAGCTTTCACAACAGGGCTTCTTTAAAGCATTAAAAGAAAAATACCCTGAATTAACACCTAATGATCTGCGATTATGTTCTTATCTGAGGATGAACTTCACAACCAAAGAAATTGCCCAATTGCTTAATATCTCTACAAGAGGAGTTGAAATCAGTCGTCATCGTTTAAGAAAGAAACTCAACTTAAATCAGGAGGAGAACCTTTTTGAATTTCTTATGCAGGAGGAATTCAATTTTTCTGAATAAACTGCTATGTTTCAAACCGACTACTCCATATCGGGCATTTTTCATAAAATTTACCTTTCCGCTTAGGGTATTACAGGTATAATTGTTTGTTACCATTTACAATTTATAACGCACTGATTATATTTACTTTATATTCGCCTGTGAAACTATTGCGAAACACCCGTTCGCAATCGATTGCGGCGCTGTGAAAGTGAATTGCTTTAAAGAAGTTGACTCTGCCTTATCCGATATTTATATTTGTATTGGTAAATAAACATAATTTATCAATACTTTTTAAATCCGGACTTAAATTACTATATTGTAATCATATCTTTTCTCCGATTTAGAAAACCATCATAAACCAACCCACCATGAAGAAACATTTACTATTGATTTATTTGCTTTTAGGTGTTGTTTTTGCCGGACAGAGTCAGATCCGTATAAGCGGCGTAGTAACAGATGCGGCAGACGGATCTACCCTACCCGGCGTTACCATCAGGGTAAAAGACACCATGCAGGGAACCACAACCGACATTGATGGTAATTATGAGATTACGGCTGCACCGGATGCAATTCTCGTTTATACCTTCATTGGCATGACTCCCCGGGAAGTACCGGTTGAAGGAAGAACCGTTATTAATGTCACCATGACATCAGATGTAACAACATTACAGGAGGTAGTATTCATCGGCTATGGTACAGGAACCCGCCAGGACCTTACAGCGCCGATTACAACCGTTAAGGCAGAGGAAATATCCCGGCAAACCACAGCCAATCCGGCCCAGGCTCTGCAGGGGAAGGTAGCCGGTTTGCAGGTTACCAACCGGGGTGAACCAGGAAGTGATCCACAAATCAGGATCAGGGGTGTAAGTACAGTATTTGCCCAGGGAGGTGGTCCACTTTACGTTGTTGACGGAGTTATAGTTGATAATATTAACTTCCTGAACAACAACGATATTGAATCAATGACCGTTTTAAAAGATGCTTCTGCCGGAGCTATTTACGGTGTGCAAGCTGCAAATGGTGTTATCCTGATAACTACAAAAGAAGGGAAAAAGGGTGACACACAGGTAGACTTTTCTACATATACAGGTTTTCAGAACGCAACAAATATCCTGGAGATGTCAAATACTGAGCAATACATTGAATTGCTCAACCAAAGAACCGGGCTTACAGGTAGCGGAGACTTTTTTGATGCTGGTGATTATCCTTTCAGTACAAACTGGTATCAGGAACTCACCCGACCGGCAGTAATTACAAGCCACGAGCTAAGTATTTCGGGAGGAACTGAAAACTCATCATACAGTTATGGTGTTGGGTATTTTTACCAGGAGGGCATTTTAAATACGAACAATCCTGATAAAAACAATAATTTTAACCGACTTAATTTCAGGGCAAAAAACGATTACTATTTTGATAATATTGATCTGGGTTACAACCTGATCTTTTCCCGAAACAATACCGTTCCGGCATATAATTATTCTCTTTTCCAGGCTTTTGTTGCGCCACCGGCCTTTTCTGCCAGGCAAGAAAATGATGAATGGACCGACCCCACCGCCCTGGGTTTTTCAGGACCTTTTGCCAATCCGGTTGCCAGTGCATATTATCACGATGTGGTGAATGATGAGTACAGGATTATACCAAGCGCATATCTTGAAGCCAGTTTCCTGGAATATTTAAAGTTCAGAAGCTCAATTAGTGCAAGACTAGCGTTTGGGCAGGGTAAAAGTTTTAACCCCGTTTATTACGTATCGGGGCTGCAAAACAACTCTACTACATCTCTTAATAAGAATAACAACTTTAATCGTAATCTCCAGTTTGATAACACCCTTGAATACAGCAGGCTATTCAACAATCACAATGTTCGCCTGATGGTGGGATCTTCTGTACAGGAATTCTTTTCGAACTTCTTAAGTGCTGCGGCTTTTAATGTTCCTGATTTAACATCTGAAACACAATATATTTCACTTGGTGATGACACAGGACGCAATGCTAATGATGGCGGATTTAAGAGCAGGGTGTTATCATTCTTTTCAAGAGCGAGTTATAGTTTCGATTCTAAATATCTTATGACTGCAACCATCAGGGCCGACGGTTCATCAAAATACAATGATCCCTGGGGTGTTTTCCCGTCTCTGGGTCTGGGCTGGGTTATCAGCCAGGAAGACTTTATGCCTGAAAGCAGGTATTTCGAGTATCTGAAGATAAGGGGTAGCTGGGGACAACTGGGAAACAATAATGTACCCGCAAACTCATCAATTATTGTGGGAAGCCCCGGACCCGGTACCACAGGTATTTTTGGAAATGATAATCCTGTACCCGGGCTTACATTTCAAACTGTTTACAATAACTTCCTGATATGGGAAACTGTTGAAGAATTTAATTTAGGAGCTGAAGTTTTCTCTTTTAATGACCGGCTTAGTCTCGAATTGGATTTTTATAGCCGTGTTACTGATAATGCGGTATTCTATGCTCCCATTCCGGGTGTTGCCGGAACCGGAAGCCTATTGGGTAATAACGGTAAAATAAGAAACCGTGGTATCGATCTTTCGCTGGGATGGTCTGACAGAAGTACCGATAGAGATTTTACTTATTCAATCACGGGTAACTTTTCTACTGTTGACAATGAAGTACTTGAGATCCGAAACGAATCAGGGGTGATCTTCGGTGCATTGACAAACGGTCAGTTTCTTACCCGTACAATGGTTGGTTATCCCGTAGGAGCATTTTTCGGCTACAATGTAATTGGTGTTTTCCAGAACCTTGGAGAAATAAACAGCTATACCGGCCCCGATGGATCCATACTGCAACCCGATGCATTACCCGGAGATTTCAAATACGAAAATGTTAATAACGACAATCGTATTGATGATGAAGACAGGATTATGCTGGGAAGCCCCATTCCAAAATTCACCTATGGTTTTACTGCTAATGTAACCTGGAAACAGTGGGATGCATCAGCTGTGTTCCAGGGAGTTTATGGAAACATGGTATACAATGCCAAGCGCACCATTCGCAATGTTTTTCCTGATGCAAACTACGATCGTGATTTTTATGACAATCACTGGACAGGTAGCGGATCTACCAACACCTATCCATCGGCAGCACTTACAAGGAGAAATATTTTTCCCAATTCATTCTTCCTTGAATCGGGGAGTTATTTCCGTATAAGAAGTGTTCAGATAGGTTACACTTTACCTGAAAACATCAGAAATAACATGAGAGTAAGAGCGTTACGTGTTTATTTCTCAGCACAGAATCCACTTACATTCTTCGGGTATAATGGATACACACCTGAAATAGGAGGTTCACCCATTGCCACAGGTATTGACAATGATACTTATCCGCTCAGTGCCACTTATACACTTGGTATAAATGTAAATTTTTAAACTTTTAAGCCATGAAAAAACTCATATTCAAAATATCAGCTTTATTTATTATGACCCTTATCATAGGGTTTACATTCAGTTCATGTGAAGACTTCCTTGATTTACCATTAGAAGGTGAATTACCCATCGACTACGAAAAAGAGCCGACTGCCGAAGAGGGTTTCAGGTATGTAAGCGCCGTATACGCTGGTCTCAGAAACTGGGGTGTAAGTGTATTTCCTTACATTGGTATGTTTGAAATCACCAGCGAT